>SKQC01000307.1 GCA_007119175.1 Myxococcales bacterium
AGACTCAGATTATGAACCAGCAAAACCGGCATGGTGAGAGCCGATAATTTCTCCAGGATCACCGCCGCGGCCACCGGCACGAAGAGATTATCCGACCCGTGGGTGGAGACCGCTTCGATACACGTCAGAACGAGAGCTGTCGCGAAGGCGATATGAAGTAATTTCAGCCATTCCAGATCGACGAGAAATGGCGATGGCACCAGCACCGCAAAAAAGGCGATGGCGAAAAAGGCAAAGCTTCCCTCCATACTCTTTACGACGCTCTGAACCTTATAGCGAAATCGCCCGTATTTGATCCCCACCATGGCCGCCGAGGCGTCTGCCACACCGAGCACCAGGATGGAGACCAAAAAGATCCAGTAATTGTCGCCGGCGAGCAAAAAGACGAGAAAGATGGCCACCGCATAACATTCGCTTCCCCGTGATTTTCGCTCCACACCGTGCAAGCTCTGAAGCAGGCCGTAATGACCGGAGACGACAAAGAAGGTGCTCAACACCACCGCCATGGCGCCGACGACGAAGGGCGATTCGATGAGCACTGGAAATAAAAGACAGGCCGCGGCGCTGGCGAGGTGGACGAATTTTCGACTTAGCTCCGGATCTGGAGAGCGAAGCCTGGCCCAGAGTTCGCCCACGCCCAAAATCCCCATCAACAGCGCCAGGAGCACGGCGCCGCCGAAGAGATCTCCCTCTGCAATCACGGTTCCCCCCTGTCGGGATCAGCCACGGGGGCTGACTTGCGATCCGGGAAAACCTTGAGCAACAGGGGAAGCAGCAACAGGTCGGCCAGAAGTGCCGCCGCGGCGGCGATCGTGGTCAAAAGCCCCATATAAAAGACGGATTGCATGCCCGAGAGCATCAACACCGGAAATCCTCCGACCAATATCGTCGTCGTGACCAGAGCGGCCTTACCGGCGTGGCGAAATGTATACCCAACGCAGCGATCCCAGTCGTAACCCTTTGTCTCGGCCTCTTTCCAGTGATGTAAAAAGTGGACGCTATCATCGATGGCAATACCGATGACGATGGCGCCCACCATTGCAGTACCGACGTCGAGGTCGACGCCCAAAAACCCCATCACCCCCAGCATCACCACCACGGGAAAGACGTTGGCCGGCAGACCGATCAAGGCCAGCCGGAACGAGCGCAGACCGATCAACAACAAAACGAAAATAAGTCCCAGGGCGATCAAAAAGCCCCTCACCATGGACAGCATGACGTAGTCGATAATTTCGACGTATAGAGCCGGGTAGCCGGCGGGTTCGATGGTGCCCACGCCATCGCTGACCTCGCGTCCCATCTGCTCTAAGCCGCTGAACAGGGCGTCCATCTGTTTGGCGCTCATCATATCCGTGGTCAGCGTAATACGCCCCAGATCGCGTTCTTCGTTGGTGAGCCGGGAGAGCAGATTGTCACCGTAGGACTCGGCATCGCGGTCCCACTCGAAGCTCTGCATCGACATCAAGAGCGTAATCTGCTCGACCTCTTCGGGGCTCAGCGCACGGCCCGACTCGTCGGCCTCGTCGCCGGCAAAGACGTCGACGATTCGGCGATAGATATCGACCAGACTAAAGCCGTGGCGAACCCGCTCATCCTCCTCGGCGCGTTCGACGAAGGCGTCGATAGCCGCCATCACCTCCGGATCATCGGCCTTATAGCCCTCGGCTGGTCGTATGACATATTCGACGAGCGAATAGGGCCCCCAACGCTCCTCCATTATCTCGTGCTCTTGGACGACACGGTGATCATCGGGCAGATAGCCGATGGTATAGGTGTCGATCTCGACCATCGACGCCCCCCATACGGAGATTCCCACGACGATCGCCATCAGCGCCCCCATCGCAGTGCTGCGGCTTATGACCAGGCTTTTGACGGCGTCTAAAAAGCGCTCCAAAATCGGGTGTTCGGGAGGCGAATAATCGTCGGGAAGCGCACAGAGAGCCGCCGTCATCATGACATAGGTCGCCACCAGGGCGGCGGCGATTCCGATGGCGCTATAGATTCCGAGCTGCTGTATGACCTGCATCGGCGAGCTGACCAGCGCGAGAAAACATCCCACCGTGGTCAACGTCGTCAAAAGGCAGGGGACGGTCACATGGCGCAATGCCTCCGCTATAAGATCAAATCTCGTCTCGTCTGGTTTCGCGCGCCGCAGATTGTTGAACGTCGTCGGCAGATGAACGGCGTCAGCGATGCCCAGCACGGCCACCAGCACGGGGATCACCACGGTGACCATATTGACCTTATTGCCCATCAGCCCATAGATGCCGAGGCTGACCAACGTGGCCACGGTGATCACCCCCAATGCGCCGAGGACGATGCGCCAGGAGCGAAAAATCCACCAGATAAGCAAGATCATCAAAAGATAAACGACGGTCACGAAGAGCTCGGAGTCTCGCTCGGTCAATACATTCATTGCCGAGTAGACCACGCCGAGTCCACCCATGGCGTATTCGTCGCCCAGATGGGCGTCGGCGACCTCGCGCACGTCGGCGACCACCCGATCGCGATGAGCGTCGAAATCGCCCATGCCCTCCATCTCGACCCACAACATCGCCCGCTTGCCGTCGGCGCTGATCAGGCGATCTCGAAAGAGCGGGTTGTCGACCGCCCACTGCTCAGCCTCGGCGAGAACCTCCTCATCGTCCGGGATCGGCCCGTCGAAGAGCGACTGAAAGTCCATCCCCTGATCGGTTTCCCGCACATCGCGCCAGGTCAATAGGGATTGGACACGGGCCACATAGTCGATCTGCTCAAGTTCCGCGGAGACCTCTTCAATCTGACGCAGAACATCTGGCGAGAAGATCCCATCCTCGCGCTCCAGATACAGTCCGATCGCCTCGTCGTTGCCGAATTCCTCCTGGTATTCCTCGTAGGTCTGAAGGCGCGGATCCGTATCCAGAAACCACACCGTCAGGGCGTTGTCGGTCTCCATGGCCGTCGGCAATCCCGTCGCCAGAACACCGGCGATAATGGCCACCGCCACGACCCAGCCCCATCGATACTTGATCAACACATCCATATAGATGCTCGCCCGCAGATCAGCGTTGAAGTTGGCGACGAGAAAAAAGCGAATCGTCGAGGCCGATATTGACCTCTACATCCGACAATTCGAGCGTGGACTGCCCTCCAGTCTCGAGATTTTCCACCAGGAATTTATGGGCAATCACCTGTGACTCCACCGTATCAAACCCACTGGTCGTCAACCGACGCGTCGCCTCGTCGCTGCCTTCCTCGAAATACTCGATTTCGACGGGCTGATGGTCTTTTTTGCGCACCTTCATTCGCAATTTTGAATAGCGATCATCGTCTGAGTCTCGAGGGGTTAGTCGCAGCCGCCAGTGTTCTGCGTCGTCGTCGAGCAACTCCGGCCGGTATCGCGACGAGAAGGTCGTCCGCGTCAGATCGTCGTTGGTGAAATCGCTGTCCAGAAATGGCTCATCGCGCTCCGCTCCGGCGATGCGGCGGACTCGACGCATCGCCGGCAGGTACAGATAATCCTGACCTTCTGCCTTTGCCAGCAGGCCCACGCCGCGCAGTCGCGCGGGCTCGGTCAACTGGATGAGGCGCTTGTCGTCGTCTTTTTGCATGACCGTCAGCTTTCGCTCGTCTGTGGATCCCGACGAATCAGTGATGGTCAACACGCAATTTGCGCGAAGGTCCTCGACGGCCGTCAATTCATCGTCGACCTGCTGCAGGATTTCTTCGGCATTCGCCGGTGGCTGCTCTGCCTGCTGTTCTGACGCTTCTCCTGCACCGTCTGTCTGAGCTGAATCAGCATCGTCTGCACCGGGCTCAGCCATCACTGGCATGGCGGCGAAGGAACAGACGAAGACTGCGCTGATGGCGACGGCGTATTTTGTAATTTGTGTTCTCATGACCGTATGATACCCGTTTTAATTATCAGGTAGCGACGAAATAGCCCTCAATTCTCACCAGAAAAGACCCGACGTCCCTTGCCGTTTTTTTGGAGCTGTCCGTGTCGCGATTGAATTTCACAGAAGTCGCCCCATTTCACAAGGCATTGCGTGCCGTTTGCCGCCTGACGGCACGCGCCACCGATGACGTCGCGATCGCCAATCGGCGTGCACTAAAATCACGTCTACCATGCCTGCTGGCCGTGACGACGCTGGCCCTATTTATCTGGGCCTGTGACGGCGACAATGGGGCCGATGACGAGCGCGACTTTTCATTTTCCACCGGTGAGTTTCAGGTCTCTACCCACGGAGTCGATGACCGCTGCCTCGACGGCGGACTCAATCTTTTATTTATGCCCGAAGGTGAGGACGAGCCCTGGGCCTGGCCATACTCGATTACGCTCTACGATCCGGAGCAGCTCGAACAAACATACCCGCTCACCCTGCGAGAGCCCTTCGGCGAAATGGAGGTCACAGCCAGTGAGGCCTCGGATCTCGAACAGCGCCTGCAGATTCACCCCAATGATAGCGTCAAATTGGGCGAAGAACGCTTCGGCGACTGCGTCGTCGAGCTCGGCGGGCACGGCCAGGTTGAGATGGTCGACTCCGACGAGGTCGAGGGGATTATCTTTCTCGAGCTCAGCGATCCTCGCGGCGATGAGCGCTGTCCGGCCGATATGCCCGAGCACTGCAACGTCAACGTCGGCTTTACGGGAACCCGGATGGACGAATCTTGATGTCGACGTTGCTCACAACCTCGCCGAAACTGCTACTCCGGTTGGTTTCCGGAGCGCTCGCTCTGGCGATCACCACTGCGCCGGCGCTGGCGCTGGGAGACGATCTGGAGTTTTCCGGTGAAATCTCGTCGACGCTGGGGGTATTTTTATTTACCTGTCAGGCCGACTGCGAATATCTGGACCACCAGAACCGCAATACCCTCGATCTGGCGCTGGACGCCGATCTCGATGACGACGTCGCCGCCCGGGGAGCGGTGAGCCTGCGCAACGACAATATTCCCGAGCTCCACACTGTGGGAGACTCCGCAGATATCTCCAATCTTCAGCCGGTGCGCATCCGCGTGACCGACGCCTGGGTCGAGGGCCGAGACTTAGGGCTTGACGGATTCGATCTGCGCGTTGGAGCTCAGACTTTGCGCTGGGGCACCGGCGATCGCTTCAGCCCCACGGACAGGCTAAATCCCTTTGATCTGAGTGACCCCGCCCATTTTGACCGGCGCCTGGCGACACCGGCGGTGCACGCCAGCTATTACCGCTCGCCGTTTACTGTATCGGCGACCTGGTTTCCCTTTTTCATCCCGAGTCTGATGAATCAGCGGGTCATCGACACCATCACCGACGATGAGGTGGAGGACGACGCCCATTTTGCAGACGAGATCGATGGTGAATTGCCCGATATCAATCGCATCTCCACCAGAGCCAATATCCCCTCACAAACACTCTTCGAGAGCGCCGTGGCCCTGCGGGCGGAGTGGGCGTCTCGTTGGGCCGATATCGCCGCTGGGTGGTATATGGGCCGCGATCATTTGCCCCAACTGTCGGGAGAGGTCATCCCCGAGAATTTCTTCGACGGGGAGACCACGGATCTGATCGTCAATTTAGCCTATCCGAACATTCAGATGTTCGCCGCGGAGGCGCGCTTTCCCTTTCTGGAGAGCTGGACCGGCTGGGTCGACGCGGCGTTAATATTGCCGAGCAGTACGGAGATCTTCATCACCCGCTCACGGCTCGAAGATCTGGAGCGGCTGGGGGCCATCGATGAAGCCCCCGACGAGGACGTCGTAGCGACAACACAATCCGGTGATCCCTACGTCAATTTTCTGGTCGGTGTCGATCGATCTGTGGGCACAGCGGCCTACCTCAACTTCCAATATCTCCACGGATTTTTATTCGAGCGAAATCCGGAAGACCTGCACCACTACGGGCTTGTGGGATTTAGCGCTCCGGCGCGTATTTTGCCCACCTTCGAGATAGATATCGTCGCCGGCGTGGAGGCCAATCGCTCCTTCGACGCCTTTGGGTTGCTCAACCAGACGCGACTTATCTACCGCCCGGCGGACGCCCTCGAATTGAGCACATCGGCGACTCTGCAGATCGGCCAGCCCGGCACCACGGTGTCCACATTTTATGAATTATCGGAGGTTCGGGTGAGCGCGGCGGCCTTCTTTTGATCGCCCTGCGATTCAATCGCCACCAACTTCGCTAAAATAGCCGTCGACGCGAAGATACATCCCCTCTTCGCCGGCATGACCTATGTGATTCGGCACAAAGCTCACCTCTCGGCCCTCGAATTCAGAGAGTCCTTCGCCGAAGGCACCGACGTCGACGGAGGGAATGGCAAAACCCTGTAGAATGACGTCGATTTCGCCCAGCACGGAGGGCACCATCATTCGCAATAATGCCGCCACATCACCGCCGTCGAGTCCCTCCGGGACAGCGTCGAGAGCGGCCTGCACGGTGATAAATTGGGGGCGGTTGTCGAATTGAAGGTCGAGCTGGCCCTCTTTGTCGACGTCGATGCCGACGCCGGATTGGATTTCGAGCCCCATATCGAAGAAGCGATCATCATTGGAGACAAGAGCGACGTCGATTCCTCCGGCAGCAAAATCGAAGAGAAAATCCTCCGGATGGGTGGGCGGCACGAACGTCGGCGGCAGCCAGAGTCGATAGTCAAGCTCCTCGATGGGCTGAAAGACGGCTGGCAATTCGCCGAGGGCTTCCAGTTCGGAATCCAGGCTATCTTCAAAGGCGCCGCCGTGCCACAGGGCGAAGACGAGCTGATTGAGCGCATCAACGGACATGGCCACCGCCATAGGGGCCTGCGAAAGATCTTCTGACAGTGGCTCAAACTCAGCGCTCGCGCTGCCCATATCGGTGAGGTCCACAGAGAGATTTTCGGGAGCCGAAAACGCCCCGAATAGCTCCAGCGAGATTCCACTTTCATCAATTTCTAATTCCTCAACTCCCAGCGACACGCTCACCTCGGGCTCAGTGCCGAAGGAATAGTTGGACACGAAGTCCTCCAGAAAGTCGACCACGAATTCCGCCATGGACGTGCCCAGCCATTCCTCCAGGGCATCTTCTGCGGCATCGGACATGGACTCGACGGCGTTGGGATAGCTCTCGGAGAGATCGGGGTGCTCGTTTGTCGACAGTTGAAACCCATCTATCTCGACCTCTGTATTCGTCGTCTCCAGGTCGACGCCCTGAGAACCACTTACCGTACACAGGTCGGTGTGAACAAAGAGTCGATCGGCGACCATCGTGACTTCTTCGCCGAAGATCGAGACCAGGCCTTCGGCATCCATGTCGGCCTCCACCCAGCCCGTCGTACTCGGCTGAATCGTACCGAGCTCGATGACGGCATCCAGACATCCCGGCGTCGCCTCAAGCTCGATGGCCACGTCGGAAGTCTCGATACGAGTCACCTGCAGGGTTCCCATATCGCCCGCTTCAAAGGGCTCGGAGAACATCCACAGCAAGAACTCCTCATCCATCAAGAGCGCTTCTGCAATTCCGGCCACGTCATCGAGCTCCTCCGTGCCGTTGTCGATAACTTCCTGGCCGAGGTGGATATACAGCGCATGCTCCAATACCGCCGCCGGCTCATGAATTGGTGGACCAAAGACTGTGATCGTGTCGACGGCCCGCCCGCCGTCCTCGGCTTCCACTCGCAGGCCGAAAATATTCGGTCCCGGATGCAGGGAGACACTGGTCTCAAACGTCTCGCCCTCCCAGGACACGGAATCACCGTTGACAGAGACATCCTCGATATCGGCAGAACCGACACTCAGTGTCCCCTCGATGGTAATTTCTTCGGTGTCGGCAAAGGTGCCGCGCTCGGGATTCTCGACGGCGATGACGGGATGAATTCGCTCGCCGCCGAGTTCTTCCTCTTCGGTGGCAAGCTCATCGGTCCCGCATCCCACGAATACACCTGCAGCCAACAGGACGACCGCGAGATTGCGCCGTGACGCAGAGTGCATTGAGGTTCCTCTCAGTCGATCCGCACACCGGAAAGGGTGGTGGTGACCTCACAGGGCGGGTCATTCGTAAAGACGGGGCAGACCTCTCCGTCGGCCTCTGAAATCGTCAGCGTGCCGGTGCCGGTGAGGTGGTCGTCGTCGGTGGCGATCAGCTCGGCATTGATATTCAACTGGGTCAGGCACTCATCATCGCTGGTGGTGTGAATATCGACGTCGGTTTGCTCGATTCCCTCGCCAGCCACTCGCAGGCCCTGGTCTCCCGACTCCTCAAGGGGGACGTCATCGGTGGACTGAAAAGGCTCACTAAAGGCGATATCCGTTTCGGCAGGCAAGGCATCCAGCGCCGGCAGAGCGACCGGTTCCGGCAGATCGACGGCTACGCCTTCCGGCAAAATGACCGTATTCATAGCGTTGTCGAAACACTGATCGTCGACACTCTCTACGGTCACCGTAAAGGTGCCGCCGCTAAATTCGGCATCCCCGTTTCCATTTCCGTTATCGTCGTCGTCCCCGCACCCGACGACGAAGGCACCACAACAAAAGAGGACTAAGAAAAAACGAGAACCAAATTTCATCACTACTGCTCCTATCAAATGGAGTTGGCTAATCGCCAATCGCGCCAAAAATGCGTAAATCGAGCCTGAATACTGTCAAATGCTTGCTATCAAGACACTCTGAATTTTATCGCGAACCAGTGGGCCAGCCCCCCCCCAGCAGATTATGGCCAGCACAGCGGGTCAATAGTCAAATACGCCAGCACAATGCTGATCAAAGGTGTCGTAGGCTTGACCGCATTCATCCTCATTGGCCTGATAATCCAGATAATCTTCACAGCTCAAACCGAGGCTACAATCGTGGGCATCGAGAGCAGCATCCCAACAATCATCGCTATGTTCTTCGAAGCTCTGAACGACCTGAAGAACGTCGTCGAAGCACTCATCGTACTCATCGTTCGCGATATATCCGCACTCGATCTCCTTGTTGCAGAGCTCTTCCGACACACTATCCGGTGAGTCACTGGAACATGCCATGGACAACGAAACGAGCCCAATTGCGATTACTGTCACAAAACCTCTGTAATGCTTCTTCATCTAGAACTCTCCTGAAAATGAGAAATATATCTCGGCGAAACCATCAACGTATTCGGGTATCATTCCGCGTTCTCACCCCCGTATATCACTCAGGGCATTCCCGAACCCGTGCCGAATACAACAATATGGGCGATAAAACCACAAAAGACTACAAAAAACTACAAGCCGCAGGGGCTCGCCCCAGATCTGGCTAATCACCCGATATGCAGCGATTGTAGAGGGGAACGATTGGGATGCCAAGCGTTGTCCATGCCGTTGCATTTGTGCCCCGTGATAGCCCCGACCAATCCAGTTCAGCGCCTTCTAGCCCGGTCAGATGTTGCCCCGTTTAATAGCTGTGGGAGTAGGGAAATCGGAAATGGCCCTGCAGGTAAAATTGGCCGATATGCCACAGCGACTCACCGTCGAAATCGCCGAGTTCGGCGATACCGCCGTCGTAGGGCTGGGGGACATGGACCATCGACGACCAGCCGAAGCTGACCAGGAATTGATCGTGGATGGGGATTTCGAGGTCGAAGTTGATCTCCACGCCGGGCCGCAGAAATAAAAATGACGAGCCCACCGCTTCGGAATCGATATACATCACCGTACCAATGGCCGATGCCTTGCCGCTGAAGCGAACCGGCTCCGATGTCAGGGCGAGTCCAATTCCCAGCGGCGACCACGTCGC
>SKQC01000430.1 GCA_007119175.1 Myxococcales bacterium
CGGTGATGTCGCCGAGGGTCAGATGATGGTTGGAGCGCCTCCAGATGCGACTGGTGACGCGGTTTAGTTGAGCGGTCGCTGTTTTTTCGCCGTCCTGGCAATATTCAGTCGGCGAGCGCTCGGGACAGGCGATGGCCATCGCCAGATAGCGCGCTCGGAGCGCTTTGTCGTCGGGCCTGTCTTCGATCAATGACGCCAGCTCAAGCTGGGCCTGCCAGCAGGCCCGATCGGAGATGTAGCTATGCTCCAGGTATTCAAAGCCGTGGGCCACTCCAGCGGTGCTCAGCGAGAAGAACGCGGTGGCGAAGAGCACAGCGATGATGTCGCGGGGGCGATAGCTCAAAGGCGATCCCGAAGAAATTAAAGGAGATGAGAAATAAGAGATCAGGAATCGTCGACTGACGAAGAGCGCTCATAAAATACGACGAATCGACTCAGGGGATAGGTCCAGAGAATCCAGAAGACACTTTTGGAGACCAGCCACCCGATCACGACGTCCGAATATCCGGAGAGCCACTGGGTGAGCATCCCATGTCCGGCGGCAGCAAGCCAGCTCATCGCCAGATATAATGCCAGCGATGAGGGAAGCGGCGCTTCAAATCGCCGAAAGACCCAGAATCGACACAGGCTATAATGGATCGCGCCACCGACGACGGCGCCGACGGTGGCCGCCACGCCGACAGTGAAGACATCGGCGCTGACCACAAATAGGATCAAAATCGCGTAGACCATGGCGTCGCTAGCAGTGGCTAAAACGCTGGCGACGAGCATACCGGAAATATCACTGACGTGTTGCTGTAATCTCATGCCGGGGATCAGGCTCCGAATAGCCAGGAGACCAATATGACGAAGGGAATGGCCCACAGGCCGGCGACGATATCGTCGGCGACGACGGCAAATCCGCCGCTGTGGCTATCGTCGAAATACCGGGCAGGAGGTGGTTTGGTGATATCGAAGATTCGAAACGCCACCAGTCCCGCAAGGGCGGACTGCCATCCCAGATTGTCAAAACACACCAGGGTGACCCAGACACCGACGACTTCGTCGATGACGATCCGCCGGCTGTCGGGCTCGTCGAGTAGACGGCCGGCGACATCGGACCAATAACAGGAGACCACAATCACCACGATGAGGGTGGCGAGACGCCACAACAGCGGCCAGTCGGACATCCATACGATCAGTGGGGTTGCTGCGGCCGCTGCATAGGTGCCGGGCCCGCCGGGCAGATGACCAATGCCGGCGACGGTGGCGAAAAACATCGAAAATGGGGCCTGTCGCCAGGCGAGACGAGTTTTGTTGTTGTCAGCGTCGCTCACGTCGATTTTGTCCTCGCCGTACTTCCCGTGGTTGTTGCCCGCTCCGTCAGGGAGTTCATGATCCAGCGCAGTCGATTTACGGCGGTAATGGAGCTAAAAAATGCGAGCACGCCAACGCCGATCATGGCGGTATGAAAGACGGGCTGCACCGCCTTTGGTTCCACCCATAATGCCACCAGGGGAGATAAAAAGATCGCCCAGCACAAGATGAACATCCGCTCCGGTCGCTGCATCAGACCGCGCTTGCAGTCAATGCCGAGGGTGACACCACGGGCCCGGGTGTAGCTGACGAGATAGGAGGCGACGAGGGCCCACAGGCTCAGCTCCAATAAGAGCGTATCACGGCCGTATATGGCCAGACCCATCAATACGGCGCCCTCGGCAGCGCGGTCGATCCAGGAGTCGAGGATGGCGCCGGATTCAGATTGAGCGTTCTGGCTTCGGGCCACGACGCCATCGATCAGATCACAGGCGATGGTGGCGAAAAATAGCCAGAATCCGATCATAAACCAGCCGCTGGCCAGGGTGGCTCCCGTGGCCACTGCCAGCAGCAGTGAGAAGATGGTGATATGATTGGGGTGCACGCCAATGCGCCCCAGCCCGCGGGCGATGGGATCGGTGAGCCAATAAAAAAAGCGCACGTAGATCATGGGCACCACCACCGATCCGTGGCGGCGGCTGGCGCTCTGCTTCAGCCCTGATGGTCCGACCATCAAAAAAAGCATAAAGGAGAGCACCAGCCCCACCGCCAGGAGTAGGCCCGGCGACATGGCGATCAGGACAGCCTCGATGCGGCGATCAGCCATCGCTGACTCCCCTCGCTTCCCGTTTCATATTCGAAGTGCTGTCATCGAAGGAGCAGATCACGTCACTCTGCTCCGGCAGCCATCTGAGGGGTTGGTTCGACCTGCTGCTCAGAGGTGTACCAGGAGCGCAATTTCTCAAAGAGCATATCGCGCTGAACGAAGAGATCGTGGACCGGCAGCTCGCCGTCGGAGACCTGGGGGCTTTTGAAATAAAAGGACAGCCAGTCCAATACGCCTGAATCGCCCTGTTGCTGGGCCACATCGGCGAGCAGAGCCACATCGAGGGCCACCGGTGCGGCGAGGATGGAGTCGCGGCACAAAAAGTTGATTTTGATCTGCATCGGGTAGTCCATCCAGCCGAAGATATCGATATTATCCCAACCCTCTTTATTGTCGCCTCGAGGTGGGTAGTAATCGATGCGGACCTTATGGGTCAGATCTTCGTACAGTTCGGGATGGCGCGGGGCGTCGAGCGAGGAGTGGAGCACCGATAATTTGCTCTGCTCTTTGGTCTTAAACGAGCCCGGATCGTCGAGGACGGCGCCGTCGCGATTGCCGAGGATATTGGTGGAATACCAACCGCTGACCCCCAGAAGTCGCGCCGAAAGGCCGGGGGCGAGGACGGTCTTTAGCAAGGTCTGGCCGGTCTTAAAATCCTTGCCGGCGATGCAGACGCCCTCTTTTTCGGCCAACTCAATCAGCGCCGGACAATCCACGGCGGAATTGGGAGCGCCGTTGATAAAGGGGACGCCCGATTTGAGGTGGGCGTAGGCATAGATCATGGTGGGGCTGATGGCGTCGTGGTTGTCGCGCAGCCCGGCCTCGAAGGCCTCAAGGCTCATATGGACTTTTTGCATTTCCACGTGGACTTCCGTGGATCCGCACCACACGGCGACGGCGCGAGAACAGTGATGCTCTTTTTGAAAGCCCTCGATATCGTCCATCAAGGCCGTGGCCAATTCCATCTTGGTGGAGGCCTCTTTGACGTTGGGACCGTCGATATTGCGCACAAAATCGGGATCGAAGACGGCGCTCATGGGTTCGATGGCGCTCAGTTCCTCGCGCAGTGGTGCGAGATCGTCATCGCTCAACACGCCGGCTTCGCGGGCTGCCTCGAAGCAATTTTCCTCAAAAATATCCCATCCCCCAAAGGCGATATTATCGAACGCGGCGATGGGAAGGGCGTCGCATACCCGCGGGGCGTCGGGGTCATCGTCGATGGGAGCATATTGCGTCAGGCTGCCGATGGGGCGGGCCAATCCCTTGCGGGCGGCGATGACGCCGGCGATAAGAGTGGTGCCCACGGCGCCCAGTCCGGGAATCAATACCGCCAATTTGTCGTTTGTCTGGCCGGAGTCGATGTCTTTGATAGTACTGCTCATGATCTACCTCTACGTCTTACAAATTGCGCCGGTATCGAACACCGGACCGAGTTGGCCGGTGACGACGGCGCGGAAACTATCGGGGGTCGAAAGGCCAGAATCTCACAGCAGAGTTTCCGCCCATCGGAGAAGATACCGTAGAGATTTTGACGGTCAGTTTATAGACCTCAAACCGGTGATTTTGGCGATTGTTGCAATACCGTGACAACCCTTGAATTATAAGGGCTTTAGCTACTTTTTAGATCGTCAGATCGACGCCACGAAACTGTGACATAAACGTGACTTTTTCGTGACATCAAACCTGCTATAGATGGTGACCTGATGTCAGAACTTATCCTCATAGTCGAAGACGAGTCGGACCTGGTTGAAAGTCTGGAGTATAATCTCCAGCAGACCGGGTACCGCACTCGTGTCGCCGATGACGGCGAATCGGCCTTGAACGCCCTCGACGAGGTCGATCCCGATCTGGTGGTCCTGGATTTAATGCTCCCCGATATGGCGGGCATCGAGATCTGTCGACGGATACGAAATGACGACGAGATGCACCAATTGCCGGTATTGATCCTGACCGCTCGTGGCGAGGAGATCGATCGAATCACGGGCTTTGAGGCCGGAGCCGATGACTACGTGGTCAAGCCGTTTTGCATCGACGAATTCGTCCTGCGCGTGCAGGCGATTCTTCGCCGCAGCCACCACAGCGATGAACAGATGAAGACCGACCGGGTAAATTTCGGCGATCTCTACGTCGATTTCGCGGCTCATATCACGCGGGTTGACGAAGAGGAGGTGGAGCTGACCCCGCTGGAATTTCAACTCCTCGACGTATTATTTACTCGTCGCGGGCACACGCAGTCGCGGCAGACTCTGCTGCGCGATGTATGGGATATAGAGGCCGATGTCATGACGCGGACCGTAGACACCCATGTCCAACGGCTGCGCGCGAAATTGGCCCATTGCGGCGAGTATATCGTGACCGTTCGCAATGTGGGCTATCGCTTTATTGCCGAGAGCCCGTGAGAGGTTTTTGGCAATTTGTCTCAACCATCCTGGGCTGAGCTGTTCGTTGAACGCATCTTCAACTCGTCTACCGTGAGTGTCACCCGGTGTTTTTATCTTCGTTTCGCAGTCGCCTTTTTGTCATCTCCGTGACCCTGCTTGCGGTCTTCGTAGCTGGCGTCGGGGTCTATCTTCATCAGGTGCTTCGAACCTGGACGGTGACCGTCATCGAAGAAGATCTGGAGGTGCGGGCTCGCTTGATCAGCGATGCCCTGAAGTTGTCGACGGAAAAATTCGATCACCACGCCTTTATCGAGACCTTCGGCGATATCGATGAACAGCGCATCACCATCGTCGACGGTGAGGGGCGGCTTCTGGCGGATACTCATCTGGACCGGGAGTCGATCGCGGCGATGGAGGGATTTTCTGATCGCCCTGAGATCGCCGACGCCCTGCGGGGCGAGCGGGCGCTGACGCGGCGTTATAGCGAGTCCATCGACCGGGAGATGGTCAATTTTGCGCTTCCCGGCACCGACGACGGGGTCGTCGTTCGGGTCTCGGTGCCGCTTCGGGAAGTCGAAGAGGTCATCACCGGGCTGCGAGCGTTGCTGATCGTCGGCGGATTGATTGGTCTTGCCGGCACGATCTTGATCAGCGGGATCGCCTCGCGATTGATGTCTCAGATCTTGCAGGACGTATTGGACCGGGCCCGGGCCGACGAGGCATTAAAGGCCACGCCGATGCCCCTGTCGCAGACACTTTTTCCGTCGCACGATATATCGCTTCGCGAGGTCACCAGGGCCCTTGAGGATACGCTGGAGCAGTTGGCCGAGCAGCGAAATCGATTCCGGGCCGTCCTCAACGGGATGAACGAAGGGGTGTTGGCGACGGATAGCGATCTTCAGATCACACTCAGTAATCGCACGGTGCGCCGACTACTGGGACTTCACAACGAACCAGAGGGGCGCTCGCTCTATGAGTCGCTCTCGGCGGAGATCGTCGATCTTTTGGTGGAGCGCATCGGCGAGGGTATTGAATTCGACGTCAATGAGCCGACGCCCCGGCGCATCCAGGTCCGGGCGACACATCGGCCAGAAGCTGCGGGATATATCTTCGTATTTCACGACGTCACCGCGATTCGCCAGCTCGAGTCGGTGCGACGCGATTTCGTGGCCAATGTCTCTCATGAGCTGCGCACGCCGATCAGTGTCATTCAGGCCAATGCCCAGACCCTTTTAAAGGGGGCGATCGACTCCGAGCCGCACGCCCGTTCGTTTACGGAGGGCATCTATCGAAATGCACGGCGGCTGGCGCGGCTGGTTGCCGATCTGCTGGATCTGGCGCGGATCGAGGCCGGGGAAGTTGAGCTCGATCTTCAATCGGTAAGCCTGGCGCAGGTCGCCGAGCGGGTCGTCGATGATGTGACGGCCTATGCAGAGGTCGATGAGTCGACGATCCGATGCAACCTCGATTCTGAGTGGCTGGTGTGGGCTGACCCCGATGGATTGCGCCAGATCTTGACCAATTTACTGGAAAATGCGCTCAAATACGGTGGCGACGATATCGAGGTGGAGGTCTCGGCAAGCCGGCAGGCCGACCAGGTGACCGTGGAGGTCCGAGATGACGGTCCCGGGGTACCCGAGGAGCACCGTCGGCGGATCTTTGAGCGATTTTACCGCGTCGACGAGGGTCGCCCGTCGAGGACGGGAGGTACCGGTCTGGGGCTGCCTATCGTCAAATATATGGTCCACGCCATGAATGGAGAGGTGGGGTGTCGCGCCGGCAAAGAAGGGGGAGCGATCTTCTGGTTTACCCTGCCGATAAACCCGCGAGGGTGACGCAATCAAAGAGTGGCACGAGGACGTATCCGCGAGTCGTCGCCGGCGGTGGAAAATTTTGTAGGGTGCTGTGAGTGCTTAATTTTACGGTGATCTATGGCGTTTTAAGCGTGCTTTGTATCGAGGGGGATTATGACTGAGAAAGGGCCGAGTCCGCCCTACGAATTTGAGCCGGGCGATAAGACGGAGGGAAAATATCGGGTGGCTACGATTTTGGTGGCCATTTTTGTGGTCGTCCTTCTGGCAGTGGCCGTCTTCGTGGTCGTCACCGAGCCGGCGTCGCCGAATCTGGAGGTCGAGGAGACGATCGAGCAGGCACCGGGCGAAGGGGGCGATGCGCCGACGGAGTGATCGTCGGCGATTTGTCCTCGACGAATAAGCGTTGGCGATTCATCCTTTTGTGGACCTGATTTTCCACTGAAGATGGATTGCCGATGAAATACCGTCAGTTTTGTCTTGTAGCTCTCGCCTCCTTGCTTGTCCTCGCCTCTGGTTGCTCCGATCCGGAGGACGAGGGCGGTGATGTCGATATCGCTCAGGATGTCGGTGCCGATGCCGACGGTGACGCGTCTTCTCCAGACACTGAGTTGCCAGATGCCTCTTTGGACGCCGATCCTGCGGACGTCGATCCCGCGGACGCCGATCCGCCGGATGCGGCGGGCAGTGAATGTGCCGCCGCGCCGGTGCCGACCCTGGGGGATACGCCGTTGGTCGATCAGTGGATCGATGATGCATCTCGCTGCGATCAGCCCTCATTTTCGGTCCTCGACGATTCTTCTCTGGGAGATGTCGTCGATTTCGGTCAGGAGCAATCCTTTGGCGCTTCGGAGTTGACCGCCCTTGCCGAGCTGGAGGGAATCGCCCTGCCCCGGGAATTTGTCTATGACACGCAGGCTCGGGTCTTCTCGTATTTGACGCAAGATCGGGGTGAGATCATCGAGGCCAGCGCCCTGTTGGTATATCCCGATACGGAGGATCCGGAGTTTGAGCCCTCGGCACCGCTGCTATTTTTGCATGGCACGGTGGGCTTTAGCGACGCCTGCTCGCCCTCGACGACCCTGGAGGCTCAATTATTGGCCAGTGTATTGGCCTCGATGGGTTATACCGTCGTAGCGCCCGATTTTATCGGCCTGAAGTCCCTCGGCGAGCCCACTGGATTTTTACACCCCTATCTCGTTGGCCAGCCCACGGCCATTGCCTCGCTCGATGCCCTGCGGGCTTTGTATAAAATGTCCGACGAGCAACGCGGCGGCCACTGTCACCCTCATGAATACGTCTCGGTCGGTGGCTCCCAGGGGGGTCACGCGGCGCTGTGGGTCGATCGATTGGCGGCGAGCTACGCGCCGGAATTCGAACATCTGGGTTCGGTGGCCACCGTTCCTCCGGCAGATCTGACAAGGCAGGCCGAAAAAGCGCTTCAGGAGCCGATTTCCGCCACGGGAAATACGATTGCCTTTTTCGGTGCATCCGCCTCCTGGTACGGCCTTGAAGATCGACTCGACGAACTCTTCGTAGAACCGCTGGATACGTCGATTCCGGAGTTATTTGCCGAGGGCTGCTCTTTTGACGAGATCACCGACGATTACGAGGAGTTGGAGGATGTCTTTACTGAAGAGGTGCTGGATTCGGTGGATGCCGGCGACGGCCTGCCTCAGCCCTGGCAATGCATGCTCGACGACAATGGTCTGGTAACCACGGATATCGAGCGTCATGGTACATTTTTGGATAGCTATGCCACGTTATTTGTACTCGGCGAAGACGACGGGTTGGTCGATACACCGATCGAAAGGGATAGTTTTGTCACTCTCTGTGACGACGGGATGCCCCTGTCTTATCTGGAATGCGCCGATGGGCCGCACGGGGCCACGACGGCGTGGGCATTGCCGGAGATCTTGGACTTCGTCGACGATCGCCAGGAGCGGGTGGAAATATCTTCTGAAGACCTATGCGTCGTCGAGGAGCCGGTGGTCTGTGAGGGGACTCCCGAGGAGGAGTGAACGCATAATTTACGACTCGCCCAGTGTCGCCTGTGCATTATCTGAAGAGATAATTGCGCGAGGATTTTGTGCCAGATAGCGCTCCAGGCGAAGGTGGGGGCGCTGTTGGGTGCGCCACTTTTCGGCATGGCGCCTCAGAGCGGCGATCTGGCGTTTTTTGGCGGCATCGCGGCCGCCGCAGGCCTGCCACATCGCGTCGACCTCCTCATCGGTGAGCCGACGGGTTTCGCCGGGGTCCAAGTCGCCCATCTTCACCGGTCCGATGCGCGGGCGGTGCAGATGCTCTAATTTCAGGCCGGCTCCGCGGGCCATGCGCCGCACCATGCGGTGGCGTCCCTCGTCGACGACGACCGACAAGAGGGAAGTGTCAGAGGTGGAATCGACGATGGCTGTGCGGAGTGCTGTGGCCGGTGGTTTTCCGTCGCCTATATCGACGCCCTCCTCAAGGGTGGCGAGGCGCGGGTCGCCGGCTTCGACGGCGCCGCGCACGGTCAGATGATATTCTTTTTCGACATGAAACCGGGGTCTTAAGAGACAAAAACACAGGTCGCCGTCGTCGGTGAGGAGCAAAAATCCCGTGGTCGGCAAGTCGAGGCGCCCCACCGGAAAGACCGGGTCCGGCAGCTCGGCAAGCCAGGGTTTTAGGCAGTCTCGATTCTGCGGATTATCGGCCGTCGACAGCACCCCGGAGGGTTTGTGGAGCGCAAAATACTCAGTCGGCGCTACGGGAGCCACAGGCTCGCCGTCCAATAATACCCGGTCATCCTCAAAGATGAGGCTCCACGGCTGGTAGTCGTCCGGCCAGGGCTCGGCGGCGGGCTGCACATCGATTCGCCCGGCCTCCCAGGCGCGCTTTATCTGGCGTCTGGAAAGGGCGGTGGCGTCGGCCAGAAATTTGTCGAGACGTCGTGGGATCATGATATTGTAAGGAGTATTACCGTCGACAGCGAGGCGCAACCGACGTCTGCAATTCGATGGCCTGGCGCCATGGTGGCAGGCTTGTATGTCTCGCGATTTCGCCGGTTTGTAGGGATCTGTGGAATTCGCTACGGTCCCGGTCAATATCGGGTGTGACGGATGTCTACTGCGAATAATAGCTCTGGGAGTTGCAAGAATGTCTTTTGATCGTCGATCCACAGTCGTATTTGTGTTGCTGCTGAGCATATTTTTTATCGCTGCCGGCTCGGTGGCCTGCGGGGATTCCGACGAGACGGAAGGTGACGGCGATGCAGAGCTGTTGCTAGAGCCCGAAACTCTTGTGTTCAGCGCGGAATTAGAGGCCGGGGAGAGCGATGAAAAAGAGCTCGTTATTTCCAACGCCGGTGCC
>SKQC01000215.1 GCA_007119175.1 Myxococcales bacterium
CGGAGATTGACGAGGAAGAGCAGCTTCGAAGAAAGCTCGAAGAGTCTCCGTACCATGTCGACTCCTGCCAGCGCCTGGTGACATTGCTCCGGCAGCGAGATCAGGATTTACAGGCCATCGAAGTGCTTGAGCAGGGGGCTGCAAGGTGTCTGGAGCAAGACCACTTTGCCGATGCCATCGAATTGATGCAGCGATTGCTTCAGGTGCGGCCGGAGTATTTCCACGTCCAGCTAAAAATCGCTAAAATTTATCTCCTCAAGGGCCGCGAGGATGAGGCCGCAGAGGCTGCAGGAGAGGCCTTCGATGGTTTTCTCGAGCAGGGAGAGATCGGCAAATGCGCCGAAGCCCTGGAGTTGATTGAGCAGGTCAATCCGGAGAGCATTTTATCTACGTTAAAACGCGCTGAATTCATGGTCCAGCAGGGCGAGGTCGATAAGGCCCTGGCACTATTTCGTGACGGCGCTGAGGCATTGGAAGAGGACGGCCAGCGTCAGGATTTTCTCCGGGTCGGCGAGCGGATGCTTGAGTTGGATCCGAGCCTCGATGATGTCCGGGCCAAAGTCGCCGAGACGCTGCTCGCCGAGGCCGAGGCCTTCGTCAATTACCGACTTTTCGACAAGGCGGTAAATGCCCTGGCCCGGGCCATTAAATACGATCCCAATCAGGTCGAGAGCTATATGACCCTGGCCCGGGTACTCGTCGAGGCCGGACGTGGCGACGACGCCGTCGATATGGCGATTTTGGCCACCCATCAGGTCGAAGGCGACGATCAGAAGCGGGAGCTGCTGCTGCTGATCTGGGAGTTGACCAGAGCGCGCGAACAGGTCGAAAACCTGGCCCAGGAGATGGATATCGACCTGGAGTTAGACGTCGGCGCGAGCTGGCCTATTCCCGAGCGAGCGCCCGCAGGGTTAGGCAATGAGGAGACCTCGCCGATCCAATATTCGGACGAGTTTTGTCGGCAGACACAGGAGGAAACCACAGAGCACGGTCCGATCATCGGAGACTCGTCGGTGGTCAACAATCTGGTCTCTCTTTTCGGCCTCGCCGCCAGCATGCCCCGGACGGGGCGTCTGCTGTTGTGCGAACCGGGAGAATCTGCTGCGTTTGCAGAGATCGTAGTCTCTGGCGGCCGCGTGCATCTCGGTGTTCGAATTCGGGAGTGTTTATTCGTCGACGAGGAGTCCAGGCAGCACCCAGCGGAGCTCGTCGAGAAGCTCGAGAGACTCTCTGAGGTGACCTGGCAGAGCATCGAAGACCCCGACTTAGCCCGGGCCGAAGAGGCCCCGGCCTCGACGGCCAGCGAGAAGTGCTACTTCCGTGCTGTCACGGCACGGGCGTTGGTCGAAATTGCCAGACACGCCACAACGTCTCCCCTGGGAACTTCTTTTGTCAAAGTCGCCAATGATCACCCGTCATCGGTCATCTCCTTTTCTCTGACTTCCCTATTAAAGGCGGCCGCCGACTCAATGGTCACGGCTTGCGAGACCAGGAGCGTCCTCCTCGATGAGGTGCACGAATTTAGCGAGGAATCATGGCTGCTGCTTCGTCCTCGCGAGGAAGAAGGATTTCTTCCCCTGGAACACGGTCAAACCACCTCGACCAGTGTGGAGGAGACATTGGCGGTCAGTGATGTGGCCTCGCAGTTGGCCGGTCAGGTCGATGTCTTTCGACAATTCGATGGCTCCAGGTCGAATTTCGTAGGAATTAGCTTTGTCTTCTCCGACGGAGCATGGAGCGCGCTCATCGACGACGACACTGCCTTTTTAGCGCGTAGCTCCAACAACAGCATCGGCACGTTATTGCGCTGTCTTCGAAGCAAGACCGACGGAGAAAGCACATGAGCTCCCTCGTGTTGAGCCTTCGAGATTTCAACGTTCAACTAGGTGATCACCTGATCCTGGCAGGCGTTGATCTCGACGTCGGTAAACAAGAAGTCCTGGTGCTTCTGGGGCCCGGTGGAGCCGGAAAATCCACATTACTTCGCACCATCTGCGGCCTCAACGACGGTCATAAGGCCATTGAGACCGGAGGCCTCTGCGAATACCTGGGCGCTCCTGTCGGAGAAAGGCAGCGACCAACTCTGGTGGAGCAAAGTCCGCGGATGATGATCGCCGATGTCTTCACCTATCTCGCCGAGGACTATCCAGATCGCTCCAGCTACACGCGAACCGAATTAAAACGTCGACTCGCCGACGAACTCAAGGCGTTAGGCGTCGGCGAGTTCGCAGAGCAATTCGACACCGAATTGTTGTCTCTGAGTTTGGTCGAACGGCGGCTTTTGATGCTCGCCAGATCGGCCATGAGAAAACCCTGTCTTCTCTGTGTCGATGAACCAACAGCGGGGCTCGAAGACGACAAAGCACAGCGAATTCTGGAGTTTCTGGAGGCCCAGAAAAAAGAGCGAGCGGTGTTGATGGTCACCCACAATCAGCGCCATGGGCGAGAGATCGGCGACTACACAGCGCTATTGGCCGGCGGCCAGATCCATGAGCACCTGCCGACCGAGGAGTTTTTCTTCAACCCCCAGACGAAGCTGGCCCAGTCCTTTATCCGCACCGGCAGTTGCACCGTGGCCTCACCGGATGCTCGTCCCGAAGAGCTGGAGGCCTCCTATCGAGAAAATCCGCCGTCGCCCAGAAGGGAGACGCCCGTCGAGTTGCCCTCCCCTCAACTCGATGCGCACAACCAGGTGAGCCAACAGCGAGCAAAGAGTGAGAGCCTCGGTCCCTATGGATTTCACTGGATGAGGCCAGGAGAGCTCGCCGGTACTCCCATGCCAGGAGTCGTGCGCTCACTTCCAGAAGATCTCAAAGCATTGAGGCGCGTCGACGTGACCCTCCTGGTGACTTTGACCCTGGAGCGACTCAGCAGTGACGTGTTCGCCGACTCCGGGATCGACAATATCCATTTTCCCATCGTCGACATGCATCCTCCATCGGTGGAAGCGGCCGCTGAGCTATTCCAGGTCATCGATGAGCGCCTGGCGCAGGGCGATGTCATCGCCTTTCACTGCCAGGCCGGCATCGGAAGGACCGGAACCATGTTGGCCGCATATGAGATCTGGCAGGGCATGAGCGCAGAGGAGGCATTTCATGCCGCCCGCTGGGTTCACTCACGCTGGATTCAATCTGCAGCGCAAAAACGATTTTTAACAGAATTCGAGCAGTGGCTCGAATAACCCGTCGACTGTCGACGGTGTCACAGGAAACTCTTTTGTCTGATCGGTTTTAGATCAGCGAAAGAGAGTCATTTAACACAGCATCTTAGCACTTAAAGGAGTACCGATGTCTCTCGATGCGTCTATTCAATCTGGAATTAATTCGATCCCCGAATGTGTCGCCGGCGGTTATGTCGACATGTCCACCGGCATGTTGCTCGGCGTCAAGACCGTGGAATCTCATCCCCAGGAAATCCTGGATTACGTCTCCGCCGCCACGGCCGATCTCTTTCAGGGCAAGAATGTGGTCACCATTGAAAAGATGTTCAAAAAAAACCGGGGCCTCGAGGACGATGATCACCACTATTTTCAAGAGATCATCGTCTTTAGCGACAACCTCTTGCATATTTTCCAGCGCTGTAAAAACAACACCGACCACGCTGTGGTCTGGGTTTGCAATAAATCGGCCAATATCGGCATGGCGCTGACCAAGGCACGCATGACCCTGGAAACAGTAGAGAGCTCTCTGTAAAGCCACAGGATTCCGCTGTCATGGTGTGCAAGACCGGTAACCGTGGCAGCGGAATCTCGATCGTTCCCAATATCAGACCGAGTCGATGAGGTCTGTCGGCGGATATATCGAAACGCTCTCGGCCCGATCCAGAAATTTCGTTTCCTTTCGAAGGCCCGCATATGCCATGTGTTCAATTTGAAGAGCTGGAATACGAGATGCTCAGTGGAGAGTCCGTTCTCAAGGCGCTGATCCGAGGCGGCGCAGACGTCGATTTCTCCTGTCGCAAGGGAGCCTGCCAGGTGTGCATGATGCGCCTGATCGACGGGCAGGTAAACCACGAGGCCACCAGGAGACTGCGCCCGGAGCTTGTCGACGAAGGCCACTTTCTTCCCTGTTGCGCCTATCCGACACAGGATGTGATCATCGACCGCGCCGACACCAGTGCCGTGTCATTTGAGGCCCTGGTGACTCGCAGAGAAATGCTTTCCAGGAACGTCGTACGTCTGTGTCTGGAGCCCGAGATCAACCTGCAGTGGAGGCCCGGGCAATATATAAACCTGGGAGGTCCCGATGGGCTGTGGCGAAGCTACTCCATCGCCAGCGTCGCCGAAGAGGACTATTTTTTGACCTGCCACGTCAAGCGAATCGACGGGGGTCAGATGAGCTGCTGGATCCACGACGAATTACAAGAAGGTGATTTCATTCAAATTCAGGGACCGATGGGCGATTGTGTCTATCGCCCATCCGACCGAAAGCGACCGCTGCTCTTATTGGGAACTGGGACCGGTCTTGCACCGCTATACGGCGTACTCCGCGATGCGCTTCGCCGAGAGCATCGACCATCGATTGAAATCTATCACGGCGCATCATGCCCTGAAGATCTCTACCTTGAGTCGAAGCTCCAGGAGTTGACCGACGCTCACGACAACCTCAGCTATATTCGCTGCATCTCCGACCCGGAATATGGTGACGGCCCCTGGTTTTCGGGACACGTCACGGACGCCGCCTTCGGCGCCGATCGAGACCTGGCCGCGCATGTGGTCTATCTATGTGGAAATCCGGACATGGTCTACGACGCTCGCTATCACGCCATCGGCGCCGGAGTGCGACGACAGAATATCTTGAGCGATCCCTTCGTAAGCGACAAACCGTATTGGCCTCAGGACAATGAGAAACTCGCCGCCATCGAACCGGATCCCGAGATGTGGGAGGCTCTGGAGCAGGGGAAAAAGCTGCGGGCCATCCTCAGAGATCTATACGACCAGATCTACGACGATCCCAGGCTGAGTCCCTTCTTTCACAACTCAACGAAAGAGCGGGCTATCTCGAAGCAATATGAGTTTTTGGCCTCTATATTCAATGAGGGCGCCTCCTATTTTGGACTCCTCCCGTTTAATGCACATCACTGGATGATTATCTCCGACGAACTCTTTGATTATCGAGAGGATCTGTTGGAGGATTGCATCCGCCGTCACGAGATCCCGGAGCATCTGATACGGCGGTGGATGAGCATCCAGGAACTCTTTCGCCGCGAAATCGTCAAGTCCAGCGAGCGGGGCATGATCGTCGACGGCACAGAGACGTTAAAGACCGGGTATAGCCGCGAGACATTGGCCATCGGATCACTATGTGATGGTTGTCAGCGGGAACTCCCCGGCGGAACAGAAGGGATTATGCATCGACGCACAGGCGAGTTTTATTGCAAGAGTTGCAATCCAACCGCAACGTAGATCTCATCTCTCACAACTCGGCAAAACCACAAGCGCCCTTCGGTGTATTTGCTCCGAGGGGTGCGGCGCAAATCAATGCGGGTTGCCCGTCAGTGCGATCGTTTGCAATGTGTCTTAGACTAGTGGCGTCGAAGACTTCACAACTACAAGCTTGCCATCTCCGAGGCTTGCGGCTCCCGGCCCCCGAAAAAAGCCCCGTAATAGTTCACCCACCCATTTTACGCAGATATGTAATGAGACATCGCGGGATAAAGAGACACAAGATAATATTGACCGAGTGCCCTTCGGATGCAGCGCATCGTGGAGAGAGAGCGACCGCTGGGCAGCGATCCGCGCCAGTGTCTGGGCGAATCTACGAAGTCGCATTAGCATCCTGCCTCATATATGCGGGATAATTAAGCCAAGGCTCGGCAATCGTACTAGCTAGCGGAAGCCACATTTATGAACGACGAATTGCTCTCCCCTGCGAAAGCCGAACTCATTCGTCTGATCAAGCGACAAGGCTCAGTCAGCGTAAAGGAGGCGTCCAAAAAAATGGACGTCTCGGCCTCCACAATTCGCCAACACTTATCAAGATTGCAGGCCGATGGATTCGTCGACAAACGATTAAAACGAGGAGGAATCGGGAGACCGAGCAAAATGTACTACCTTACCGAAAAAGCAGATATTTTCTTCGATAATCGAGAGAGCGAACTCCTCCGTGAACTGCTCCAGCAACTCATCACCTCCGGTAAAAGGGAAACGGTCGAAGAGTTCTTCTCATCGATCTGTGACGAGAACCTGGAGCGCTGTCAGCGCCGCCTCCTGGGTGCAACGGAGGGCGAAAAATTGCCGGCGATCCAGACCCTATTGCAAGAATGGGGATATATGCCGGAATGTCGCCACGATGATAGCGACCGATTGGTGATTGAACTGCATCACTGTCCCTATCCCAACGTCGCCGATGTCGTGCCCTATCAATGCTTTTGTGAAAAGCGGCTCCTCGAGAGTTTAACCGGCCGATCACTGGCCCTAGAATGCAGCATGCTCGAGGGAGCGTCGAGCTGTCAGTTCCGAGAAGATGAGTAGATCTGTGGTCCAGAATTTCCGAAATTCCGGACCCGAGACCAGTCTATAGACCTTGCCACTAGACAACATTCAGCCATGGATCGCTGTCCCAACGTAGGCAGCCTGCGCCGAGATTGACCTGCTGTTCCACCGGAGTATGGTGATGGGTTGCAGGGCAGGTTGCAGATAGAGCAGGAGCGATGTGGATGGGTGAGTTGTGGGAAATATCGGATCTGGTCGTGGACTACGATCCCCATACCCTGGAGCGTCGCCCGGTGTCCCGCTCTAAGGTGGTGTCGACCTTGCGAGACAACGGACAGCGCTGGGCCGCCCGCATCGCCGAGGAAATACCCTCCAGTGGGGATATCCTCGACCCCGCCGCCGTCGACGAGGCCTTGCTTCGGGCCCACGCGGAGATCCAACGTCTCTCCGAGGAATTTTGCCAGGAGCGCCGAACCTGGCTGTTGCTCCCACCGCTGCTGCAAAGTCTTCGTGAGCGGGGGATCTCTCCTATCCGTGTTGTCGATGTGGGCTGCGGCATAGGCTACGTCATCCGCCATCTGGCCCGTGAACACAACGCCGATGACATCGAGTGGATCGGTGTCGATCTCAACCAGTCGCTGGTGGGCGCAGCCCGCCGACTCGCTGCCGAAGAGGATATAGACTGTCAATTTCACCACACCAACGCATTCTCCCTGGACCGGCCGGCCCATATCTTTTTGTCCTCCGGCCTCCTCCACCACTTTCGCGGCGAGGCGCTGAATGAATTCTTTGCCGAACAACGTCGGCGGCGCCCATGGGCCTTTTTTCACTTCGATATCCAACCCTCCTGGGCGAGCCCCATCGGTGCGTTTTTGTTCCACCGCGTCCGATGTATCGAAGCATTGAGCCGCCACGACGGCTATTGCTCGGCATTGCGAGCCCATGGCGGCGAGGTTCTGCGACAGGCCGCCGATGATCCCGAGGGAGAGTACTTCGTCAGGCTCTTCGACAATCGGGAGGCAATTGTTCCGGTCTTCCGGGTCATGCACGCCGTCGTAGGGGTTCGCCGGGAGCTTCAACAATCCTGGCAGTCCGGGCTCGGCAGGGTCGCGCAGCGGCTGGGAGACAGGATATGATCGAGGTGGCCGTGTTATATCTTTTGGCTGTCATCGACGGCATGTTCGTGGGCTACCGCGACGCCGTGGGCCGCAATCCGAAGTTGGATAAGCGCCGCTACTACGTACGGGCCATGCTCCAGGGTATCGGCCTGGCCCACCTGGCCATCTTCGGCATCGCAGTGGCCGTGGCGATGACCCTCTGGTTCGCCCCCGACGCAGCTTCTGCGGTGGCCTCCCTGGAAGAGGTAGCCGCCATCCTGGTGGTCATCTTTCTTGTATTCACCGGCGCCACGGCGCTCGGTCTTTCGGCCTACGGGTTGCCCTCCTACGACCTTCGCAGCTACGTGACGATCACCGTGCTGGCCTCTTTGACCCTGCTGCGTCCCCTGGTGATCATCGGCGGCGCCCTGGGCGCCGCGTATTGGGTTGGCGATCCGATCACGTGGGCCGTCTGCGGGACCATCGCCATCACCATGGCCTTTCTTGAACCCATCGTGGCCTGGTTGGGGTGGAATCACTTCGACTGGGGCGACTATGTCTCGGAGGCCGCCACTGACGGCACCCCCGACTGAGCGGCCTCAGCCCGGCGGCGCACATCGTCGAGGACGTGGCGGTGGAGTCTGTCGATGACATTCTCCGACCACTGCGTCCAGTACCACGCCGGCCCGATTTGCTGGCGACACAGCGTCGTCCCCACGAGCTTCGTCCCTCCCGCCTCGGTGGCGTGCAGCTCGATCTCTCCCTCTTCGCAGGCAAAATAGTCGACCAGATGGGGGGCGTCGATCTCTCCATAGATCGACCACTCCTGCATGGTGGGCGGGTGCTCCGCGACCGACAGCCCCAACCGGTGGGGGGCGTCCCACTCATCGAAAACGACCTCGAAAGCTCCAGTATTAAACTCTCCTCGAAGTCTCGCCCCCGGGCCGTTTCCCTCCACCTCCAGATAGGTCGGGTGGGCTACACCGCGGCGAAACAGGGTATCCTCCGAGCTCTCCAGGGCTGCCGCGTCCACCAGGTGTTCCCAGACCTTCTCCTGGGGAGCGTCGACGAAGACCTCGGTGGTCACGGTGATCCAATCGGGCTCTGCGTAGGTGGCGTCCTCAAATCCCATCAACGCCGGCACGCCCACGAGCAGCGCCACCAGGGTGGCCGTGCGAATTCGGGTGCCGAAATACCGCTTCGCCACCACCCATCCTACACCCCCCCCGATTCCGGCGAGCCCCATTGCGATCGGCGCGGCCATGATCAAACAGATGAGCCCCTCCATGGCCAATAGGAAGATGGCGGCGCCCACCATGAAGATCGCCAGTTGGCTGACGAGCAGTGAACGCCACAAACTTCGCGGTTCGTGAAACCCGTAGAGCAGCGTGGAGCTCACTCCGATGGAGAAGGGCAGAAGGCAGAATAGCACCAGTCCGTAGAGCTCGAATCCGTAGACCGCCAGCGCCGTGGCCACCACGCCCATGGGAATCGTGGTGACAATTCCCATCAGGGCGCTGCCCAGCTCGGACCGGGGAATCACAGATCCCTTTAGAAAAGGTCTTTCGGCAATCCCTGTTTCGCAGCTCGATTTCAGCTCATTTGTCTTCGTCATCGGTGACCTCCGGCGTCTTGTTGGAACCTTGCGTTGAGCTATCGGTTCACCGGTGATGCAATTGTCGTTCCCAGAGCTGAAGACCATATACGCACACTGCTTACGCGAGGATATGGCGGGGATATTGACGCTACCGACGCAAACAGAGAACCATCATATTCGAAGCGATCCGCCCACTCACTTCACACCGAACCGTCAACGCCGTTGACACCAACGCCGGGTTGAAAAACTCGTCTTTTGGTCTTTTGACGAGCCGTTGAGGTGTCGGGGATTAATAGGACCGACATCAACCGGACGCTGATGGACGCCACCAGGGCAGGCGACGAGGGTCGGCCTCTACGAACTTATCTGCCGAGACTCAATGACCCGTCGGGGAACTAAAAAACTCCGCCAGGGCTTTCGCCACTATCTCTGGTCGATCTTCCTGCAGAAAATGGCCGCAATCATCGATACGCACCACGTCGGTCTGGGGGACGTCTTCGC
>SKQC01000305.1 GCA_007119175.1 Myxococcales bacterium
AGGCCGTGCGCGACGCGGCGGTACCAAAAGGTCAGGAAACCGGCGAGCGGTCCGCTGATGGTGGCGAAGCCTGGTGATTTGACGACGAGGAGCGGTGCCGTGAGTTTTTCTCTATCCAGCATGACCGGCTACGGGGCGGCGAAAGCGAGCGTGGAGGGCTGGCGCATTCGTGTGGAGTGCAAGAGCGTCAATCATCGACGCCTGAGTCTCCGAGTTTATACGCCCGACGAATTGCGATGGTTGGACCCGGAGGTCAGATCCCGACTGACCGACGCCGTCTCTCGGGGAAGCGTTGAGGTTCGCATCGCGATGCAACCCGGCACAGACGACGAATATGTGGACTTTGATCTGATCGACGAGGACCGCTTCTCAGCGGTCACCCGGGAGTTGCAGCGGCTGGCCGTGGACTATCGATTGGTGGCCCCGGTTTCGCTGGAGGCCATCTGGGAGTATCGAGAGTTTTTCGAGCGCTCCAGTCACGAGGTATTCTCCGAAGAAAATGCCGATCTGCTCATTCCCGTCGTCGAGGAAGCCCTTCAGAAATTGATGGCGAGTCGTCGAGACGAGGGACAGGGAATCGCCGCCGATCTCGACAATCATCGTCAACGCCTCGCCGACCGGCTCGACGACGTGGAGAGCCTGAGTGCCGATGACGGCGACGCTCATCGCTTGAGAGTCGAGACCAGGCTGCGAGAGGCGATCGAGGAATTTGAAATCGACGCCATAGACGAGGGGCGCCTCGCCCAGGAGGTCGCTTATTATGTGGAGAAAGGCGATATTTCTGAAGAAATCCAGCGCGCTCGATCCCATGTCGAGAAGCTCGGCAAGGTGTTGCGCCTGGGAGGGGAAGCGGTGGGAAAAAAGATCGATTTTTATCTTCAGGAATTGATTCGCGAGACAAATACCATGGGTTCTAAAAGCCAGCATGCCCGGTTGACGGACCTGGTGATCGAGATGAAGAGTGTAATTGAGAAGATGCGAGAGCAAGCGGCGAACGTCGAGTAATCACGACGAAAAGCATTTCCCGCGAGTCGAGGAGAAAGTCATGGCCCAGGGCGTCTTATTAATCGTGTGTGGCCCATCCGGGGTGGGAAAGACCAGTCTCTGCGACAACCTGCTAAAGCGGCGGCCCCGTTTGACCTTGAGCGTCAGCTACACCACCCGCGAGCGCCGGGGCGAAGAAGAGGACGGCGTCGATTATCATTTTGTCGACGAGGACCAATTTCAAGCGATGCGCGAGGCCGGGGAATTTGCCGAGTCTGCCGAGGTCCACGGCAATTGGTACGGCACCTCGATGTCGGTCATCGAGGCGGCCTGGCAGCGCGGCCGCGATCTGTTATTCGATATCGACTACCAGGGGGCGCGACAACTCAAAGAGCGCGTGCCGACGGCCAATGCCGTTCTCATTGCTCCTCCCGACCTGATTACATTAGAAGAGCGGTTGCACGGTCGGGCAACAGACTCCGACGAGGTGATCGAGGAGCGCCTGTCGGCGGCGCGCCACGAATTGGCTCAATATGAATTATTCGATCATATCGTCGAAAATGACGACTTCGATCGGGCTGCCGGCGTTCTGGATTCGATCTACGTCGCCACTCGCCATGAGCGCCATATCCAGGCGCGTTGGCTCGACGAGATCTTGCAGCAATGACGCGACGCAAGGTCGCGTCACGCCTAGCTAATTCAAGGCTCTTCTGAGCTTTTTGATATGGAGGGAGAGATCGGCGAGGCCCTCATACCAGCCGATTTCCTCGGCAATCGATCGGGCCTTTTTGAAGTATTTTTTGGCGGCCTTCAGATCGTTGGATTCCATGGATGTGATGCCCAGATTGGTCAGGATTCGGCTCTGGTTGAGGAGGTCACCGGTGGCCGCGGCGAATTGAGCGGCCTGCTCGAAGTAATTTTGGGCCTTCTCGACATCTCGCATCGTCAGGCTCAGGGCGCCGTAATTGGACATCACCCGGACCAACCCGCGAAAGTCCTCGATGGCCCGTGATTTCTCGTAGGCCACCTGCAAAAATTGCTGGGCCCGCTGATAATCTTTCTGGCGGATGAATAGCGTTCCCAGTTGGTTGTAGGCGGTCCAGAATAATTTTCGATCATCTGGATCCTGGAGGTCCAATTCTCCCAGGTTTTGGACTTTCTGGGAGACGTCCTGCAAAAGCTGAGCAGCCCGGGGTAGTTGATTTTGTTTCTCAAATACCTGAGCGACGGCCAAAATAGCGTTGATTTCGGCTTTATTTTCGCCCAATTCGGCGGCCAGCGTGCGCGACTTCTGCAGGTGCTTGAGAGCTTCATTAAGGCGCCCACCTTCCAGCGAGAGCATCCCGTATTCGTAGAGCAACTCGCGGCGAGTCGTGTCCTCAAGATCGTCGAGTGGCGGTAGGTTTTCGACAATTTGGCGGGCGTCTTCGAGGCGGCCCGACTCGCGAAGGGCGACCAATAAGCTGCTGCGAGCCAGCAATAATGTCTCGTGATCGGAGGCGACTGTGCCGTCGAGAAGCTCCACGGCTTCCGTCAATTGGTCGATGGCGCCGGCATAGTCGTATAGATCGAGGAGCATCTCGCCGGCCTGCGCCAGATAATACGCCGCTCCTTCCCAGCCCTCGACGCTGCGATAGTGAAAGGCGACCATCAGTGGATATTCCAGCGGATCGACGGCGGCATAGTCTGGAGCTTGTTCCAGAAACTCGATAATCCTGGCGTGCAGTTGTTGGCGCGCTGATTTCGGCAGCCGGTCGTAGACCACTTTGCGAAGCGTGCGGGGCCGAAAGCCGACGTGAATGCGCTGGAAGGCATCGTATTCGGCCTCAAAGAAGTTCAGAGCCACCAGCTCTTTGAGCCGCTGTTTCGGCTCCAGATGGGAGGGGGTGACCTGAAAGAAAAAGTCCTCTCGAAAGCTCTCTCCGATGACAGAAGCTACGGACAGCAAATCGCGGGCCTCTTCGGGGAGGGCGTCGAGTCTTGAGGCCAGAAGTTCCTGTAGATTCGTCGGAATGTCGGCATCCAGCAAATCGGCGCCGCTATCGAGCTCACCGCCGCTTCGCTGCAGGACAGTGCGCACCAATTCGTCGAGAAACATCGGATTGCCGCTCGAGCGCTGGTGGACCTGCTCGACGACGTCCGGCTCCGGGGTATAGCCCAGCACCTGTGCGATATATTGGCGGGATTCGTCGCGGGAAAATCCGCCGATCTGAAGGATTTCGAAGTTGCCGGGAAGCCCGTGGTCAAGCGCCGAAGACTCAATGCGACGGGTGACCGTGATGAGGATGGGCTGCTTTTTGATCCCCGCAAGTAGGGAGTCGATAAAATCGATGGTAAACCGGTCTTCGACGGCGATATCGTCGATGGCCAGCATGACCGGGCCTTTTTTCATGGCAAACCGCAACAGGCGATATAATAGGGCGCCTGTAAAGTGACCGAATCCATCGGCGTCCGTCCAGGGAAGCTCAACCATCTCCAGAGCTTGTTGTTGCTTACCCAGAAAAACCTCGATGACGGCGTCGATATGCTTCGATACGCCCATCGAATCACAGGCCCGGCGCACGAGCTTTTCCGGGTCTTTGTAGGTATTCGCAATCTGACGAATCCAGGCTCGAATCGGCGCCAGACCGTGTTGGCCACCCCGGCCGGCGTCGCGGGCCACAAAGGTCTGCCAGCCCGAATCGGCGAGGGTCATCTCAAAGCGGTCTAATAATACTGATTTACCGGTGCCAAGATCGCCGAGGATGGCGATGCCACCTCCCGATTTTTTGCGCGCCGAGCCGGCCCGGCGCATCAACTCGTCGAAATGAGTCGGCCGGGGGACGAAAATGTCCAGATCTTCGAGGTCTGCTTCTTTCTCGTCGGCGGGAGCGTGGGCTTTGACTTCCACGACCCGTGCTGCTTCGGTGCCCGCCATCAGCCGCTCTGAGGCGTAACTGACGCGCTCTCGGGTCGCCTCGCGCATCTGTTCGTCGGCGTAGATATGGGCATCTTGCGTCGACCGGGCAATTTCGACGGCGCGGTCGATGGCCTCCCCATAGGCATTGCCCCCTTTGCGATTGGCGATAAAGACCTCGCCGTACACCAGGCTGATGCCGATATGCTCGGCCCCCTGATCGAGGGAGCGAAATTTCTTCTGCATTGCCAGGGCACATTCGGCAGCCCGGACGTTGTCGCCGATGCGCGCCTTCTGGGCGCCGAAAAGGACGGTGAATGTCCCACCCAACTGGCTGTCGATCTGGCCGTCGTAGTGATTGACGATTTTCTGGATGAGCTTTTTTTCCTCCGAGCTTCGCCGAGCCAACTCCTCGGGGTCGACTCCGGAGGAGCGTCGCGAGCGCTGCTGAATGGCGAGCACAGCGACTTTGCGCCGTTCGCCAACCAGATTGCCTTCCAGCTCGTCGGCGCTAAACGTCTCGTCTAATACCGAGGTTCCCTTGGCAATGGCCGTGCCCAGATCGCTACCTGCCGCCCCACCGCCGCCGAAACTCCCGAAGCTGCCCGACCGGGTGTACAGGCTGCTCAGCCCGGTGTTTCCGGTGGCACCGGTATTTCCGGTATTGCCGGTATTGGTATTGCCCGTATTGGTATTTCCTCCCTGAACAAGACCACTGGCCGCCAGCGAACCACTCTGGGGGCCGGTTTGAGTACCGGTCATCGTTCCCGTATTTCCGCCCTCTAATTCCTTGAGGGCGTGCTTGAGGGCATCGCGCATCTCTTTGGCGGTCTGGTAGCGCTTTTTCTTGTTGCGCTCCATGGCCTTTAGTGTGATGCGCTCCAGGTTCTGCGGAATGGGCACATCCGGTGCCAATTCCGAGGGAGGGCGGATCGGCATCTGCATGACCCGGCCGATAATGCTGACGGCGTCCTTGTCGTGAAATAGCCGCTTTCGGGTCAACATCTCGTATAAAATCACCCCGACCGACCAGATATCGGCTCGCCCGTCGAGGTCTTTGCGCATGATCTGTTCGGGGCTCATATAGTCGAATGTGCCCACGATATCGCCGGCCTGCGTATAGGGGCCGACTTCCATGGCCGGGCCTTTGACCTTGGCGATACCGAAGTCCAGCACTTTCACGAAGTCCGGCTGGCCGGCCACCTTTTCGACCATCAGGTTGTCGGGCTTTAAATCGCAGTGGATAATCTCGGAGTCGTGGGCCTGCTCGAGGGCCCCGAGCAATTGGATGAGAATCTCGCAGATGCGTTTTGGATCGAGTGGAAATTCCTTTTTGATGATTTGCTTTAAGGTCTTTCCAGGCAAGTGCTCCATGACCAGATAGAGCATCTCGCTTTCGGTCTTTCCGTAGTCGACGATATTGATGATATTGGGATGGCGCAGGCGGTTGATAGCCTGCACTTCACGCATAAAATAGTGCTCGCCCTCCGGATTGCTGTCGGTGGGTTTGAGGATTTTGACGGCCACTTTCCGTTCCAGCGGATATTGGATGGCCGCATATACGTTGCCCATTCCACCCTCGCCAATCTTGGCGGTCAGCTCGTAGGTATCCTTCAGACGAGTCCCCAGAAGGGGGTCGTTGGACGTGGGGCGCGAGGGATTGGATACGGCTCCGGACTGTCCCGTGTTGACGCTGCTGGGATTGGTGTTGGAGGGGGCAGGCTGGGATGCCGAGGCATCGTCGGGCGAGACCGGCTCTACCTGAAGTTCGGGGATTTCTTCGTCATTGCTCATGAGATATTGCCATGGGGATCTGGGAGACGGGGCTCCCGGGCACTACTCTTCTTCGAGGTCCATCAACTCGGAAATAATCTGTTCGCGGACCTGCCGTTCTTCGGCGATAAGATCTTCGACAGTCTGCTCGAGGGCATCTTCGTTATCGTGAAGCCATTTTAGCGCCTCGTCGAGAAAATTTCCGGAGTCGACGAGGTTAATATACCAGAGTTCATCATCCTGGAGTACGAGCACAAACTCCTGGCCACCGCGTGTGACGACCACCGCCGAGTCGCCACCTTCAGCCATCTTAATCTGTTGTCCCTCGGAGCCAAACCGTATGGCCTCGTCGTCTAGAAATCCAGTTGGCTCAAAGACCCGCACAAACAGGTCTTGCCCGGAGTCGATCTCGGCGACCAATTCGGCACCGGATTGCGAGCGGGCGATCTGGTGATCCGTATGGGGCAGATAGCGCTCGATGAGATCGTTCATCGCCTGCAGGCGTTGGTAGCGGTCCTCGAAATACTCGCGGGTCTGCTCGTCGGTGCGCTCCCATACCGTCTGCGCTTCCCCGTCGAATAAAGCGTGACGAAACAGGTCGTAGGCGTCCTCCGGATCGGAGGGGTCGAGGTCTCCGCTGCATCCGGTGGTCATGGCAATGGTCAACAGCATCGCAACGAGGGCAAAAGCAGGTCGACAAAAGGTGTGGTTGGCTGCAGTCATCGCTATCGTGGGGCTCATATCAAAACAATATATCCAGGAAGGGAAGTAGCACCGAGAAGTCTATCCGGCGACAACTGGTGTGTAAAGCAACGTGAAGGGCAATGACAGGAGCTTATTCCGGTTTTGTATAGCCGTCAGCGGTGGATAACTCTTCGGGCATCGGCGGAAGGTCGAGACGGTCCTTTCGGCGCTCGAACCACCGTCGCCAGTAGAAGTTGGCGTCATAGGGATCCCACTGCAGGCTGCCCGGCGATTGGCCGGCCAGTTGCTTCAGGGCAAGCTGGGCGTTGAAATTGAGATGGGGCGTCTCAGAGATAGCTCGGCACAGTTCCCAGACGTCGCCCATATCGAGGCCGTCGATCTCAAAGCCCGATTGTTGGAAACCGGCGGTGACCCAGATATCCCGGTCCTGGTCGCCATATTCGTCCCACCATTGTCCCCAGGCGCCGACTACCTCGTCGACCCGAGCGTCGTCGCGCAGCGCGTCGTTGGGGGCCAGGCGATGGTTGGTCAAAAGGCGCAGAGCATGGACCAATGACGTGCGGGCCTGAGGCTCGGCCGTCGCCAACGCGTCGATCAAATAGGGGACGGCCTCAGCGGCCTGCAGGCGGGCCAGTCCGTCGGCGACGAGAGCGATGGTGGGAATCGAGGTGGCCTGACCGAACTCGATCCACTGAGCACTGTCGATGGCGTCGAGTAATACCGGTGCGGCCCGGTCGCCAAATTCGACGAGGGCGTCGATGATCTCGGCAAAGACCGGCGGAGAGGGTTCGTCGGCCAACCGGGCTTTCAAGGGCTCGAATGCCGGTCGGTGAGCTCTCAGGGCGCGCACGGCGGCGGCGCGCACTGTGGGGTCCGGATCGTCGATAAGGTCGACGAAGCGCCCCTGTAATCGGTGGTGATCGTCGAGTAGCGCCAGACGGCGCACGGCGTCTCGGCGCCACTGAGGTTCGTCGTCATCGAGAAGGGCGGTGGCTCTGTCGATGATCTCTGAGAGGTCGTGATAATCGGCGCGAAACGTCGGTCCAGCTCGTCCCCGTTCCCGGCAGCCGGCGGCAAAATCGCGGGCCGTGCAGTGAATGCGAACGTGAAAATGATCATCGTGCGGCAGGGCATTTCCGCCGGGCTGAACGAGAACCTGACGGGCTATTTCGATGGTCTGCGCCGACGCATTCTGACGGCGCGCCTCGTCGAGGAGCATCCGCCGCAGTGGGCGCGATACGAAGATATACTGCAGATCGGCGGCGTCGGACTCGATCAGCCCCTCGACGAGCCGCCAGTTTCGCGGAGCGTCGAATTGCAAAACCAGTTTCGGGCCGTCCTCTACCTCATCGTCGACCGGACCCTCATAGCGCCCCTGGGCGTCCATGGAGAGCAGATCAGGAGGGACGGTTGGGTTGCCCTCTTCGTCGAGAACGAAAAAGGCGATATCGGCGTCGCGACCGCTATTGTGGGAGACCGATTGAGGGACGTTGCCGCCACCACGACGGCTGAGATTTCCAAGGGGAACGGCGCTGTCTTGAAACTCCTCGCCGACGTGCATCGCCGCGTCGACCAGCAGCTCGATCATCGGGTCGCCAGCATATTGAAATCCGCGTTCGAATTGCCGCGGTAGAACCTGCAGATGCGGATGGGGAAGAGGCAGATAACGGGCGCCGACCATATACCCGTCGGTGACCCCTCCCACAGATCGGCTGTGGCGCCGATCTTCATCGGGTAAATAGGGAAATGGAGCCTCGTAGCGTCCGTAATCGGGGATCTTCCAGGATTCGTCGCTCGGCGCCGGAGGGTCAATAAAGGGAAGCGGTTCCGGCGCTGGCTCTGGCTCTACAACCGGAGCCTCCAGGGGCTCCGGAGATGGCGCGTCGGGCACTCCGGAGGAGCAACCAAGGAACCCGGCGACAAGGCCGATATGGATGAGGTGGGTGCGTTTCAAATTGCGCGTGATGTAGAGGTTGACTCGTTGGCGGCCATCAGACTCAAAGTCTAGCAGACTGCGGTGGTGTGGCCAGCGCAACTTATGCCCCCCCCCGGTGGCTCTCTGCATCACGTCGAGTCGGCGTCCGGGTGGGCGGCGATCATATCAATTTCAATCAATACATCTTTTGGAAGCCGCGATACCTCCACGCAGGCCCGAGCCGGTGGATTATCGTCAAAAAAGCCACCGTAGATGTCGTTGACCTTCGAAAAATCGCTCATATTTTTCAAAAATATCGTGGTTCGCAGCACGTGGCTGAAATCGAGCCCCGCCGCTTCGAGCACGGCCTCCATATTGGCCATCACCTGGCGGGTCTGCAGTTCGACGCCACCGTCGATAAGCTCACCGGTGGCGGGATCGATGGAGATCTGGCCGCTGAAGAAAAATAGACCGCCAAAGCCGACACCCTGCGAGTAGGGGCCGATGGCCTGGGGGGCATTGTCAGTGCGGACAATCGTCTTTTCGGGCATGGGTTTTCTCCGGGGAAAATATCAAACTAAAATGCACGCACCATTTGTATGTCACGATCGATGTGTCGAACAAGGACCATTGGTCCTTTACCGCGTCGAGGAAGCGATGCTAGTTTCAGCCCAGATGGCACCCGCCAGTCAGATGAAATTTTGCGGATAGTAATGAGTATGTTGGACCGGAGGCATGTTCAAGGATGAGTCTTCCTCTGAGCCGTGAGGTCGGAGCCGTACTGCGCAGAGCAGACGAGCTCGCCGGGGCGTCGCACCAGACGATGTCAACGGGGCATGTATTGCTGGCAATGTTCGAGGTCTCAAATCAGGCCGCGAAATTGCTCGGCGATCGTGCGATTACTATCGATGGGCTGCGCGAGCAATTCGCGGAGTTGAATCTGGAGCAAAGTCAACTTCTGGAGCGGGTGCGACAGCGCAGCCAGCGGCTGGCAGCAGGCTCCCGCGCCGAGGCGGTGAGCAGTCTACATCTTCTGGCGGCCCTGGTTCGCGAAAGCTCAAGCCAGGCCTATGCTCTGCTGGAGGGTTGCGGAGTCGATATCGGTGCCATTCGCACGGCGGTAATGAGCTACGCCACCTCGTCGCGACCCGTTATAAAGCGGCGTTCCACTACCGTAGAGTCGCGGCACGGCAATCGAAATAGTCGAGATCGGGGACAAGAACGCAGCGAGGAGTCGCTGAGTTCTATCGGGTTTCATCCCTCGCTGGGGGTGGGGCGTAAAAAGCGCTGCGAGGAGCCGGATAAAGAGCCCGTTGAAACTCCAGAGCCCGTCAAAGAGACGCTCGACGAGG
>SKQC01000409.1 GCA_007119175.1 Myxococcales bacterium
GATCTGCGCCGGATCGGGCTCCGGCTCTTCGACGTAGGTATAGGCATCGGTGATCGTCGCTGAGGCACCGTCGGGATTTTCGACGGTGACGTCGACTGGGCCCTCCTGGGCAGCCGGCGGGGTGAGCGCCTCGGCGCTTAAGCCTCCCTGACGGGTGACCTCAGTGGTTTCCACGTCGCCGAAAAAGACCTGCATCCCGTCGAGAAACCCCTGTCCGCCGAGGGTCACCGTTTCACCTCCGGAGACCGAGCCCTCGTCGGGGGCCACGGAATTGAGCTGCAATTCGACCGGAGAGTCGGCATCCGTGTCCGCACCGGGATCGGCGTCCTCCAGGTCGGCATCGTCCAGATCGGTGTCCGGCACCGTCACGTCATTGTAGCCGGCATCGGGATCGTCCTCTCCAGGATCGGAGGAGCAGGCCAGGGCACTAAAAAATACAAGGGCGAATAAAGCAAAAATGGCGGCGGCTCGAATATTCATAACAGGCGATATCCGCTGATTGAGGGCGGGGAAAGTTCTGAGCTCGACACGAGTATAAGCCGACACTCGCGCCTTGGCTACTGAGGCCAAATAAGAGCTGGGAATGAAAATCGCTGAAGTCGCTGTTGAATCTCTTCGGTTGGTGTTTTTTTTCTCGTGCAGGCGCGTTTTTCGACAAAAATGTGAGCGCGCGAGAAGTGGAATAGACAGGTCGAAGGGAGGGTATCTCGATGGTTAAGCGCTATTTGGTATTTCTTTTCGTGGTAGGACTCGTCACAGGCTGCAGTCAGCCCGAGGCAAAAGCAGACGTCAGCAACTCGTCGAACTCCGGGGAAGCTCAGCAGGCGGCACTGGAGGAAGTCGAGGACAAGGCTGACACTGCCGCGGCAAAACTGGCATCGCTGCAGATATCGTCGGAGGAATTGGAGACCAGGCTCGAATTACCCGACGTCATCGAACGGGTGATGCCGTCGGTGGTTGGAATTACCACGGAGCGTACGATCCGCCAGCGCAGCTCCGGAGGATTCGGTTCACCTTTTGGGGATCATCCCTTCTTTCGCGACTTCGGTCCATTCGGGCCGCAGCAGCAGCCACAGCCACAAAACAGGACCCAGCAAAATGTGGGCTCCGGCGTCATCGTCGACGCCGCGGGCATTGTCATCACCAACAATCACGTCATCGAAAGGGCCGACTCTATTCTGGTCAATATGTCTGATGGCCGAGAGCTAGAAGCGGAGGTCGAGGGCACGGATCCCGAAAGCGATATCGCCGTGTTGCGAATCGTCGACGCTCCCGACGATCTGGAGGCTCTCGACTTCGGTGACTCCGATATCTTGCGGCTCGGTGAGTCGGTGATCGCCATCGGAAATCCCTTCGGTCTCTCCGGCACGGTGACCATGGGAATTATCTCCGCCAAAGGTCGGGCCGGCGTGGGCATTTTGGACTACGAAAATTTCATTCAGACCGACGCGGCGATTAACCCCGGAAATTCCGGCGGTGCTCTGATCAACCTCGACGGTGAATTAATCGGCATCAACACGGCGATTATGACCCGCAGCGGGGGCTATCAGGGCGTCGGATTCGCCATTCCCTCCAATATGGCGGAGATGGTGATGACCGGCCTTCTCGAGGACGGCCGTGTCGCCCGGGGCTGGCTCGGCGTGGTCATTCAACAATTGACCCCGGAGCTTGCCCAGGGGCTGGAGCTCGACGACGGTCTCGAGGGCGTGGTGGTCTCCGATGTTCAGCCGGGAAGCCCCGCCGAAGATATCGGATTGAGCCGCGGCGATGTGATCACTCACGTCGACGGACGCCCTGTGCGAAGCCCTCAGGAGCTTCGTAATACGGTGGGACTGCGATCTCCCAATACCGATATTGACCTCAAATATGTGCGGAATGGCACCTCCACGGAGCAGACTATCACCCTGGGGTCGCTCGAGGAGGGGCGAGCGCATATGGAGGGGCGACCGGCGCCGGGAATCCCGGAGGTGGCGACTGGTATCGAGGGGCTTCAGCTACAGCCGCTCGATCAGGAGCTGCGCCGTGAACTCGATATCCCCCGGAATCTTCCGGACGGTGTCGTCGTCACCGGAGTCGATCCCCGCAGCGAAGCTGCGCAGCTCGATCTTCGGCCCGGTGACGTCATCCTCGAGGTCAATCGCCAGTCGGTCAGCGGCGTCGACGAATTCAACGCCGCCTATGATGGTGAGCGTCCCCGCAACCTATTTTTATTATATCGCGACGGGTCGACGATCTTTATGACCCGTTAGACGGTGCCGCTAACTGCTCAGTTGCGCGTCACCGTGCCATCGGTGCTCATCTCGCGCTCGAGCTTCTCGAATTCACATTCCAGTGGGTCTTCGAGGAGCTCGTCGAGGGGGATGTCATCGTCGGCGTCCTCTTTCGGCTCCGGGGCTGACTTTTTCGAGCGCCGGTCGGGCAGATGCCCGGCCGGCTTTCTTTTTGCGCGCCGTGGCGGACCCAATACACGACCCTCGCCGTCTTTAAAGCGCCCGGAGAGCAGTATAAAGACATCCAGGATCCACCAGATGATAAATCCGCCCCCGGTAAAGAGCATCGCCAGGCCGGTCCAGAACCGCCCCGTATAAAATCGGTGAAGGCCCCAGAATCCGCCCAGACAGGCCAGAGTGAAGGTGAGCATCCGGTTTTTCGGACTGCGCTCTTCAACCCGGGCGAGCGCCTGTTTTCGTCGTTGTGTCGATGGGTTGTGTATCATCGCTGATCACTTTCGGGTTATTGCTGGCGTACAGCCGTGAAATCGGCGTCCATCTCTGCGGCATCGGAGCCATCGCCCAACTCGCCGTAGAAATAGCCGTCTTCAATCACGTCCACTCGGCCGTCACTCTCCAGATCGATCATATGGCCGTGGCCGCTGATATCGAGGTTGATATCGTATTGCAGCGTATCGATATAAAATTCGACCAGATCACTGACCGTGGAAAAGGCGGTGGAGCAAAAGCCCTGAACCGTGGACTCGGGAATTGTAAAGCCCCAGATATCGAGCTCGCCAAGGTTATCGCACAGTAGATATTCAAAGGCCTCGCCGAGCGAGGTGGCCTGACCGTTGGTAAACGACGGATAGATATAATCGCTCAGGATCTGATTGATGAACGCGCCGTAGGGGACGACCATTTCATGGGGGTCGATTTCGAGCTGGTCGTAGTCGTAGAGACGACCCGTCCAATCACCGGTGAGCACCCCGTAATTGGTGCCCGAGCCCAGGTCGAGGGCGATCTCTCCACAGTCCGGCGGGTCGTTGGGGCCGCAATTGGCGGTCCAATAAAAGTAGACGACCTGCCAGATGTCGAGACCGGTCAATTCACCTTCGCCGACGTTTCGATCATTGATGATGAGCAGGCTGTCGACCTTCATATTCTGGACGGTATTCATGATGTCTTCGGCCATATTCTGAAAATCGCTCAAGATGTCGATGCTGTCGATCTGGTCGTTGATAAAGTCGGCTACCGTTTCCTGGGCAGTGCCTTCGTTTTGAGCGTAAACGGCGGCCGCACATTGCCAGGAGCCCGGGCCGTAATTGTCTTCGTCGCAGACCCAGTCGACGGCCAAATCGACGAGATAGCCGGCGGCGGCGTCGCCGGGATCGGCGATCCAATCAAAGGCGGAGACGATGGTCTCGCCGACGGGGCCGGTCGACTCTAAGGCTTCCTCAAAATCCCAGTAGCTGGTCACGTCGTAGGTTCCCATCGGAACCAGCGGCAGAAGGTGAAGCGGCACCACGGCGTCGGTGACGCTATCGCCTTCGATGGGAATATCGTCGATGCATCCATATCCCGAGATCTGATCGTGGGGACCGATTCCGGTGGCCGTGACCGTATAGGTCTTTGAGGCGTCCAGGTCTTCGTAGAGAACCTCGTCGTCGACGGTGGGGAGAATATCTTCCTGCAAATAGGGCTGAACGGGAATGCTATATGCCGAGGTGTGAGAGCAGGAGAGTAGAGCGGTCTCCCAGTAGCGAATCTCGATATCGCTGAGCGGCTGATTTTCTGCATCCTCGTCGGGATAATCGACGCTCACCCGCATATCGCCCGGCGACGCCGCACTGACGTCGACGACAAATTCGACCGGATCGTCGACCTGGGCGTGCGTGGCGTGGACCACAATTTGTCCGGTCATTGACCCTGTTCGCACGCCGTTTGTAGCCTCCCCATTATCGTTGGACATCACTGTGGAGGCGTTAAATCCCACCGCGCTGTCGCCGGTGGACTCCACGACCTGGTATTGGATCGCATGGTCGGAGACCGGTCCGTACTCGCCGTGAGTTATTTTAACGCCGAGCGACACCGTATTGCCCGCCTCGCTGGAGTGGGACGTGCTTCCCAGGGCTTCAAGATAGTAATTGTCGTCGATTTCCCCATCGTTCTGATTCTCCGACGGATCGGAACTATTATCGTTCTGGCCGTCATTGTTGGCGGTCGAATCATTCTGGTTGACCTCACCGGTATTCGGGGTGTCTGTGCAGGCGAAAGCCCCGAAGAACACAATGGCCAATAAGACAGTTAAGCGTCGAAGAGACATGGAAAAATCCATTTGAAAAGTTGTGCGAAAATATCAAGAAAGTGGGGAGGGCGAGTCGACCCTTAACCCGAATTAAAACAGTTTCTGTCCGTACGCAATACTACTAGAAGATCGGCCATCGGATTGCAAGAACGGCGACGGCGATAAGAATCGAAAAACCCCGTTGCGAAGCCAGATCCTTCGCTCAGCGAAGGTGTTCCATCAGAGAGCGAAGTCCGTCGTCGGGGATGTGGTAGCAGCCACCGAAACACTCCGGATCCGTGGGGTCGGCGCGCTCGGCATCGAAGAGATGCCACGCCTCGTCGTGGTCACTTAGATTCGAGCCGCCGTGGCTTTTGAATTCCTGTAGTTCGTGCTCGCGAATTCGAGAGTGGTAGCCGGGATGCCACTCGAAATGAAAGATGTCGTCGTAACGGGCACCCCAGATAATGCCGAGTCCTTTGGCGATTTCGCCGATGCGCTCCCATTTGTCCTCGTCCTCATCGTAGTGGTCCGTGGAGTCCTGCAGCGAGGCTCGGTGCGCGAGATTGAGGTCGACGGCCATCCCCACGTTATGCCAACTGGCGAGGCGATTGGGCTTTGAAAAACCAGCGAGGGGTCGGTGGCCGGAGACGAATACAATTTCGATGCCCTCTTTTTCGAGCAGGGCGTACATCAACTTGATGCGCCGACGCAGCTCGGGATGAACTCCTTCGAGGAGATCACCTCGCCGCATCTGGTCGAGCTCCGGGAGCTGTGTGACCGGCAGTGACTTCTCCGTGGATTCATCGGGGTCGCTCGCGCAGGCGCCGGGATCGTCGAGAAGACCGATCAACTCGACTCCGCCGTCGACATCGACGCCATTAGCCCATCTGTCGGCCCGGCAATGCGCTACAGCTAGATCAACTACGTGAATGTCGCCGCCAACCCGGTCGAGGTGTTTTAGTCCCTGAAGGGAGTCAATTTTTGGGAGGGTGACGAGCTGGAGATCTCCACCGACGGACTGCAGAAATTGGAGATCGTCCAGCTCAGAAAGCTCCACATTCTGGCGAATCTTTAATGACCCCTCCACGTGAACCAGCTCCGCGAGGGCCGACAGTCGTTCTTTGTCCAGGTTTTCCAGCACCAGATCGCCGTCGACGATATTGCATCCCGCAAGCGACTGGTAATCGTCGGTGGCCGCGCAATTCGTCGCATCGCCGTCGATGATGGGCGATGGCGTACTTGAGCAGGCCGGCAAGGTGGCGACGACAATAATGGCGATAACGGCGACCGGGATGGCGGTCGGTGAAATCAGATGTGGCGAATAAGTCATCAATTTACCTTCTTTCGTATTCTGATCGGCTTGCGACCAGGTGTACGCGTCGCTTCTCATCGACGAAGACGAACGCGTTTTGTCCGTATCTGGCGGCCAGCTCGCGGGCTGTATCGCACTCGATAGGACGAATCCAGAAACCAAGCTCTACAGGCCAGTCACCATCGTCGGCCACACTTTTTCCGGGCCGAACGACCACCGGGAGACTCTCTAATTCGGCACGCAACTCCGCGCGGCGCCGGTGGTTTTTATCGGCCGACAATTTTTTCGAACGCGGATTGTCGGCCGTGATATAGGCCATCGGTCCCGCCACGGGCGACAGCTCGTCGATGCGCACCCGCCAGGCCACCGCATCGCCGTCCAACGCCTCGTAAGACGTCGCCCGGTAGGCTTCCCACAACTCGGAATGTGCGCTATCTGAGTTCATGACTCAAGATTGGTACCGAATTGCGATCACAGTGCGCAACCGGACAACATCTCAGATCACAGTCAATGCGCAACAGGCTGCTATCAGGAGAAAATATGTGTGGACGCTATAGCTTGACTCATTCGGCGGAGGCCATCGCCGCCCGCTTCGACGTCGATGCGCTGCGCGGCTATCAGCCGCGATTTAACGTGGCCCCCACAGATACGATGCCTGTGGTGCGTGGTGGCGACAAGACGGACGGTCAGCGCGAGCTCTCAGAACTTCGCTGGGGTCTGGTTCCGTTCTGGGCCGACGACTTAAAGATCGGCTCCCGGATGATCAACGCTCGCAGTGAGACGGTGGCCAACAAGCCGGCGTTTCGCGCCGCCTTTCGCCGCCGCCGATGCCTGGTCCCCAATGACGGGTTTTATGAATGGGTCGAGTTGGACGGAAAAAAATGGCCTATTCGCATCACGGTCGGTGACGATCAAATCGGAGCATTCGCCGGCCTCTGGGAGAGCTGGACTGACGACGACCGTGTCGTCGAAACCTATACGATTTTGACCACTGCCGCCGCATCCGTCGTCGCCGATCTCCACAATCGGATGCCCGTCTGGGCCCCGGAAGAGCACTGGGATACCTGGCTAAATGACGACGAGCATGCAGAGACGACACTGACGTCGATGATCGAGGCATTTCCCGGCGACGACGTGGCCTATTGGCCGGTGAGTCGCGAGCTCAATCGGCCCGGCCCCGACGACCCGGCATTGATCGAGCCCATCGACGACAAAAGACTACCCCGGAGACGGCTATGAATGTGCCCCGAACCTACATTTTTTTGTTGTTTGTAGTCTGGTTTAGTGTCGCCTGTAGCGGCGGTGAGGGCGGTGCTGACGATCCCGATGTGGGCGACGCCGACACCGACGTATCGTATCCCGATGTGTCCGATACCGATGTCATCGACCCGGTCGACGAATCGGCAGTTCAGCTCACCCACCCCGGAGACGAATTGGCCGGCCTGGCTACCGATCTTCGCCTCGTCTGGCAGCTCACCGAGGTCGGCGATACCTACGATGTCGACGTCGCCACGGATGACGCATTTTCCGAGCCCATCGTTCGCGAACGCGACTGGGAGGGGCTGGACTACCCGCTAATAGGCCTCAACGCGGATACGACATATTATTGGCGAGTCCGGGTTCACGGCGATGCCGAGGGAACCTGGAGTGAGACTCGCTCCTTCGACGTGTGGCGCCCCGGCGAGGAGCGACCGATTTTATATCAACTCATCGTCCGCCACTTCGGTAATACCGACGGTGACAACGTGGTCGACGGGACTCTTGAGGAAAACGGCGTCGGCAAATTCTCGGATATCGACGATGTCGCTCTCTCCAGACTGCGGGCAATGGGAATCACCCATATTTATCTGACCGGTGTCATCCAGCAGGCCACGTTGACTGATTATAGCGATATTGGTGAGCCGCCGGACGATCCGGACATTTTAAAGGGCCGTGCCGGTAGCTTTTTTGCAGTCCGCGACTATTTCGATGTCTCTCCGGATTATGCCGAGGAGCCCGAGCAGCGACGCCAGGAATTTCAGCAGCTCGTCGACCGCATCCACGACGCCGGAATGGAAGTCATGATAGATCTGGTCCCGAATCATGTCGCCCGATCCTATGGCTCCACGGTGCGGCCGGAGCTCGATCCGGGCCAGCTCGATGATCAGAGCCAATTTTTCTCGCCGCAGAATAATTATTTTTATCTCGAGGCCGGTATCCCGCTGCAGTTGCCGACCACCGAGTCCCACTGGCAGGTCGAGGGGATGGAGGGAGAATTTGCCCCCGAGGACGGCACGGAGGGCAACGTCGCCCGGGTGACCGGAAATAACGTCGCCTCTCATAGCCCGCCCGTCGACTCCTGGTATGAGACCGTGAAATTAAATTACGGCATGAATTTCGAGACCGGCGACCAGATGTATGAGCCGCGGCCGCCGACCTGGGATTTTATGCACGAGGTCATTCGCTACTGGGTGGGCGAATTCGGAGTCGACGGCTTTCGCGTTGATTTTGCCCACTTCGTCCCCGATGCGTTCTGGGAGTGGGTTATCGCGGAGTCGAAGCAGGAATTTCCCGGCACCTATTTTGTCGCCGAAGCCTACCAAAATCTGGAGGGGCTGATGGATGCGGGCTTCGACGTGGTCTACGACGACGGGATGTATGACGGGCTCAAGGCGTTATACAACGAGACGAGCGATAAAGTTGAGCTGGACAGCTATTTTGCGTCGATCTCCGATGACCGGCGTCATCGCTATATCCGCTATCTGGAAAATCACGACGAACGCCGGATTGCCTCGCCTATCGTCGCCGGCGAATATCCCGGCGCCTCCGGCTATGGCGATGCCGAAGCCGGGCGCCATGTGGCGCCGTTGACCTATTTGTTCGGCAACGGGGCGCTCATGGTCTACAACGGCCAGACCGTGGGTGAAGAGGGCGCCGGCGAGAGCGGTTTTTCACTCGACGATGGTCGCAGCACCATCTTCGATTACTGGCGGGTTCCCGCCCTGGCGAAGTGGAATAATGATGGGCGTTTCGACGGCGGCGGACTCGAGGACTGGCAGCGCGAACTCCACGAGTATTACCGGCGAATTCTCCACCTGAGCAAACATCCGCTGGCCACGGCTCCGGGCTATTACGGCCTCGACTATTTTAATCGCGACCACGGCGATTATCCGGAAGGGCTATACGCCTTTGCTCGCTTCGAACCAGGGGCTGGAAAGTTGATGGTCGTCGTCACAAACTGGGCCACCGAGGAGTCGGCGGGAGCCGTCAGGTTACCCGAAGAGTTGCTCACCGATCGCGTCGGATTGGGCAATCGGGTCGAGGTCCACCAGATTTTTGACGAGAGCGGAAATAACGCGTCGCGCCTGAGCGTCGAACGGGCCCGCCCCGATCTCAGTGATCAGGGCTTCGACGTTCGATTGCCACAAGGCGCGACGCGGATTTACCTATTGCGCTGAGTGAGCGCGGTTTGTGATCATTTGTCGCCGGGGTGATCGACGAGTCCGCGCGAGACCTGATCGCGCTCGATGGCCTCAAAGAGTGCCCGGAAATTGCCGCCGCCGAAGCCCTCGTCTCCCTTGCGCTGAATCAGCTCGATGAAGAAGGGACCGGCATCGGGTTCGTCGTAATACAGGGCGGCCTCCTCCATAAAGATCTGAAGCAGATATTTTTCGTCGGAGCCGTCGACGAGAATCCCCAGCTCCGAGAGCTCCTCGTAGCTTTCGTCGATGCTGCTTACGCCTTGTTCTTTTAGCCGGGCCGGCGACGCATCGTAATAGGTCTGCGGGGTGTTGAGAAAATCGACGCCGCGCTCTTCTAATTCGGC
>SKQC01000330.1 GCA_007119175.1 Myxococcales bacterium
CGTCAGAATCGTCGACTTCGTCATCGGCCTGTTCGGCCTGCTCGGAATCGGCCTGGGCCTCATCGAGATCATCTATCGGTACGGTGGGCTCACAGGCGAGCGGGGACGCGGCGATCAACAAGAGCAGGGCAAGCATCGCGGTGATTCGGTTCATCATCACCTCTCCAAAAAGCACGGGGGATCGGTGACCCCGTTGGGTAGACGAACAAAGTTGTGTGACCTATCAGACCCCCCTAAGCTATCGGCACGCACGTACACGTCAAGACGCGCGAAAGCCGGGATACCGGGAGCTAAGGAGAAGTACGATGATCTCCGCATTGGGAAAACGCCTGAGTCGATGGTCGGAGCGCTATGTGCCCGATCCGTTTGTGCTGGTGTTGCTATTGACCGTGCTCACAGCGGGCGCCGCCTTTTTCTGGGGCGCTGAATTTCAGGAGGCGGCGGCCCCCGACAGGTTGTCTCTTCTGGGGGCATCCTGGTTTTCCGAGTTTTATGATGTGGGCCTGATGCGCTTTGCGCTGCAGATGGTCATCGTCCTGGTGACCGGTCATGCGCTGGCGATGTCGGCCCCCGTGCGGCGGGGGATTCGGGCGTTGACGCGGCTGGTAGTCACACCCGGGGCAGCCGTGGTGGTGGTGGCGTTGGTGGCCTGTTTGGCGAGCCTTGTGCAATGGGGACTGGGGGCGATCGCGGGGGCGTTTATGGCCCGCGAGATGGGCAGGGCCTTCGCCGCTGAGGGACGTCCGGTCCACTATCCGTTGCTCGGCGCCGCCGGCTATGGCGGATTTTTGATCTGGCACGGCGGATTGTCGGGCACGGCACCGTTGACCGTCGCTCAAAGCGACCATTTTCTCATCGAGACTCTGGGGCAGATTCCCGTCTCCGAGACCCTTCTAAGCGAGCTGAATCTGGTGGTGACCGGCTCGCTTTTGATCATCATTCCCCTTTTATTCTGGCGTTTGACCCCCAAAGATCCGGCACAGATGCGTGGATTTCCCCTGGAGGAAAGCGATGATGATGACGGCGGGCTCGACGTTCCTGAGCCCGATGAAACCGCCCATCCCGTGGTGCGATTTCTGGAGGGTAGCCGCTTTCTCAGTCTCTTCGTCGGGTTGGCGATGGTGGGGGTCATCATCAATTATTTTGCACAGCACGGCGTCGACGGATGGAATCTGGACTCTATCAATCTCCTTTTCCTGACCCTGGGGATTTTAGCCCATCCCACGCCGCGCAGCTACGTGGTGGCCATTGCCGACGGGGTTCGAGGGGCGGCGGGGATTGTCCTTCAATTTCCCTTTTATTTCGGCATCCTCGGAATGCTTCGAGAAAGCGGGCTTATCGAGCAACTCTCCCAGTTTTTTATGGAGATATCGACGGCGGCGACTTACCCTCTTTTCGTCTTCTTGTCGGCGGGTATCGTCAATTTCTTCGTCCCCAGCGGTGGTGGGCAGTGGGCGGTTCAGGGGCCGGTGATGATGGAGGCCATCGAAGATCTCGGCGTCGCCCCGCATCGGGCGATCATGGCACTGAGCTACGGCGACGCCTGGACAAATATGCTACAGCCCTTCTGGGCACTTCCCCTGTTAGGGATTATGGGGCTCAAAGCTCGGGATATTATCGGTTATACGGGATTCGTCTTTCTGGTCACCGGCCCCTGGATCATGTTTTTATTATTTTTGTTGTGATGTCGTCCGCCCACGAGGCGTAGCGCAGACAATCCGGGATAAGGCAGTAAGATGAAGCGACTCATAGCAGGACTTCTCGCGGTGCTGATCGGGCTTTTGGCCTGCGAAGAGCAGCCTCAGCAAAAGGCCGAAGAGGAGGAGGACGAGCCGCGCATCGCTATCATCGAACCGCGGGCGCAGCCGGCCGACGAGGAACCGGATATGCGGCCGGAAGAGCCGGTAGAGCTACGTAGCTGGCCCGGCCGCCACGAGCAGATGACCTTCGATCTGACCTGGCTCGGAGGCGACGAGGAGATGAAGCTGCGCGACAAACCCGATGTCGATGCCGAAGTCGTGGCCACCAAAAATATTCTAGATGGGGAACAGGTCGACTGGCTTCGCTCCCGTCTTCGCGTCGACGAACCGCGCATCTATATCGCCACCGATAAAGTCGAATTGATCGCCACGCCCTATCTCACAGAAGAAGACGAACTCGGCGAAGAGGAGCTTATCTTCGTCCTTGAGGACGAGGACCCGGTCTTTTTATACGAATATGCTGGCGAGGAGTCCTGTCTCCTCGGCGTCCATGCCGAATTGGTGGTCGCCGATTGCCCCGAAGAGCCCTCTTTTGTGGAAAAGGAGCCGGAAGCTGGAGGCGAGGAATTTGAAAAAAAGGAGCGATGGAAGCCCCTTTCTTCACAGTGGTGGGTCAAGGTCGACAGCGATGAAGGCCCCGGTTGGTTTGAAGTCGCCGACGCTCCGGTCGACGTCCATACTCGCCGTGTGGAGGGATACGACAAATTCGGGGAGCCCGAAGACAGCGAGCCCTTTCAGTAGGTCGCGGTGGGGGTGTTCGGGAAAACCCCACAGGCTCGTTCGCTCCGCTCTCTCGCCAGCTCCCCTCGCGAGGGGAGCGGACTCTTCATGTGCCTCAATAGCCCCCTCCCCTGCCAGGGGAGGTGCCGCGAAGCGGCGGTGGGGTAGTTTGCAGGCCTCGGTCTTCGAGGTTTTCGCTCAACCCCACAGGCTCGTTCGCTCCGCTCTCTCGCCAGCTCCCCTCGCGAGGGGAGCGGACTCTTCATGTGACTTCTTTATATCAAGGTCAAAAGTGCGACCAACCAGGGGATGCTGGAGACGCCGGTGGCGATGACGAAAAATAGGGCGGCCGGTATCAGGGTCGCTCTGCGGGTGCGGCGGGCGATGAGCTCGATGCGCTCCTGCATATGATCGAGGTGGGTCGGTGACTCGTCGGTATCCGGCATTTCCGCGATCGGGGAGTCGGCGGCGATAGGTTCATCGTTGTCGTCGGAGAGGGCCTTTTTTTCGATGCTTTTGGTCAGCTTGCGTGCCGAGATGCCGAGGACGCGATTGATGACAAAACTGACCGGCATGCGCAGAAGGCCGACCTTGACGGCGATGACGCTCTGGACGGTGGGAATGATCGCCCCGTGAATCAGGGCTCCCGTCAATTCGGCGCGGGCCACCGGATCGCCGAGTCGGCGAACGTCGCGAAATGCCTGTCGCAGTGTCTGGATGGTGATATCGACGATGGCCGTCAATTGCTGAAAGACCCGGGAGACTACGAGCAGTGAGGCGGCGATAATGCCGAGGAAAAAGCCCTGAAGGCCCATATAGATAAAGGTCAAGACGGCGACCAGGGTTGTGGCCCTCGGGAGAAAAAAACCGGCCCACAACAACAGGGCCACAGCCATGCAGCCGCCGAGTCCGGCGCCCGCCCAGGGCAGTAGATGGATGACCCCGAAAAGTTGTTGGAAGCGATTCTTTAACTCATCCGTTTTATATCGGGTGACGTCGATGGAAGTGGCGTCGTTTATTTTGGCGAGTGTCGTATCGTCCATCGCACCGTCGTCGACGATGTCCGCGATGATCTCCCCGTCGTCGACTGTGGTAGTGCGATGATGGCTCGCCGGCTGATCGGAGCGTTGTTCACTCATTGGCCATCTCCATGATAGTCATGATCACGACGCTCCCACCCGCAGGAGAGAGCACGAACGAAGGTAAGTTTCTGGCGGAGACGTGACAATGAAGTGTCGCCATTGTTGGACCGTATCGCAGGACGGCGCATCGCTCGCTTATTGGGATGAGGGCAGCGGGCCGGTGATTATATTAACCAACGGCTATGCCAACTCAACACTGTATTGGGAGCCTGTGCGCCGGCGATTGCGCGAGAGGTTTCGAGTGATCCGCTGGGATCTGCGCGGCCATGGCGTCTCCGGTGCGGTCCGCGACCACTCGACGATGACCGTCGAGGGCTGCGCCGACGATATGCGCCGGGTGATGGACGCCGCCGGCGTCGACCGCGCCGTGTTGGCCGGGTTTTCCTTCGGTTCCCAGATTGTATTGGAAGCTTGGCGTCATTTCCCGGAGCGCGTCGCCGGACTGGCGCCGGTCCTCGGCCCCTATGAGCGGCCCTTTGATACATTGCTCCATCCGCGAATCGGGCCGCTGATATTTGAATTATATCGACGCCTTCCCGCTGTGGTGTGGGGCTATGGATTGAAATTCGGCGCTCTGACGCCCATTTTAAAACCCATTCATGTATTGGCCAGGCAACTTGGAATCGTCGGTGCCGAGGTCACGCTCGAGGAGATGAAGCCCTTTTATACCCATCTCGCCGAGCTCGATTTGACGAGTTGGTATCTGATGGGACTCGCCGCCCAGCGACATTCGGCCCGCGATATTCTGGGTGAGATTGAGGTGCCGACACTGGTCGTCGCCGGGGGACGAGATCGCTTCTCGCCGGGACGGCTGGGCCGAGAGATGGCAGAGATGATTCCCGATTCGCAATTGGTGTGGCTGAAGAGGGCCACTCATACCGGCTTATTCGATGCCCGAGATCAGATCGCCGATGCCATGGAGGATTTTTTGTCTCGAATCTACGAGATCGGCGAGGACAGAGACTCGCCCGACGGTCGGGTCGACCAAAGAGATCGGGCCGACGCAGAGTAACTACGACGACAACGAACCGAGCGAAGAGGTCAGTGATGAGCGAGAACGACGAGCAATTCGAGATCCAGCGAAGCGAAGAGGAGTGGCGCGAGATCCTCGGTGAAAAGAGCTACCGGATCGCCCGACAATGTGGCACGGAACCGCCGTTTAGCGGCAAATATTACGACCACTACGAAGACGGTGTCTATATTTGCGTGGCCTGTGAGGCAGAGCTCTTTGACTCGGAGACCAAATTTAAGTCGGGCTCCGGGTGGCCGAGTTTTTACGACGCCGTCGACGAGGGCCGGGTGGCCACTCGCGAGGATAAAAGCGCCGGGATGGTGCGCACAGAGATTCTCTGCGCCCGATGCGGAGCCCATCTGGGCCATGTGTTTTCCGACGGTCCCGAGCCGACGGGCAAGCGCTTTTGCGTCAACTCTGCAGCGCTCGAATTTCGACCCCGTAACGGCGATGGAGGACAAAAATGACCGGAGTCATCGATCTCCATGTCGACAGCATCATCCAGCAGCGATTATTTCGCTATAATATTCGCCGCAAACACCGAGCGGGAATCCCGGGCCAGCCGCTTTTCTGGCACGCCGATATCCCGCGCATGGTGGAGGCCGGTTATCGCGGCGCCTGCATGGGGATTCACTTTTATCCCTGGGAGACGGAGCGGGGCTGGCAGGAGATGAAGCGCCAGATCGCCTATCTCGACGACGTGACAGCCGAAGATGATCGCACCCTTCGGATTCGCTCCGTCGCCGACTGGGAGCGCGCAAAAGAGGAGGGCAAGCTCGGTCTCGTTCCCGGCGTGGAGGGAGCGCATATGCTCAATGGCAAGATTGAGCGGGTCGCCGAGCTGGCATCGCAGAACGTCGCCTATCTGACGCTGGCCCATTTTTCGGCCAACTCGGCGGCTACACCGTCGGTGGGGCGCGGGGCCAACGAAGAGCAGGGATTGACGGCCTTTGGGCGCCGCCTGGTCGAGGAGTTGAATCGCTACGGCATCGGCGTCGACCTGGCCCACGTCAATACGCCGGGCGTTCTCGATGCCTGTGAGGTCAGCCGGGCTCCCCTCTTTTGCACTCATACCGGTGTGAAAGGAGTGTGGGATAATCCGCGAAATATTACGGACGCCGAAATCGACGCCATCGCCACTACGGGAGGCGTGATGGGGATTATTTTCGCCCCTTTATATCTGGCGGGAAAATGGCGGGCCGACACTGAGGTGGCCCTCGATCATCTCGACTATATCGTGGACCGGGTCGGCGTCGAACATGTGGCCATCGGTTCCGATTACGACGGATGGCTGCCCACGATTTTGAGCGACCACCGCGATTGTCGAGATATGGTGCGAGTCGTCGACGGATTGCGCCGCCGCGGCTACGACCACAGCGATCTCGATAAGATCGTCTCCGGAAACTCACTTCGCGTGATGCGACAAATAAAAGCCGCTGCGACGAGCGCCGAAAACGGAGCCCGGTCTCGTGATGCTAATCCGGGCTAACTAAGACAGCGAATCTCAGCGAATGCGGGTGGCGAAGGTTTCGATGCGACTCTGGACGACGGGGTTAGTCTCGCTGCGCAGGGCTTCGACCAATTTGTCGTGCGAGGGGTCGCCGGGAATGGAGGCGATGGCACTGGCGGCGCTGATCCGAATCTGAGGATCGGAGGCCTCGAATAAAAAGGGCTCCAGATCTTCGAGCGCGTCCTCACCGAAGCCATCGGCGAGTACCGGCAACAGATGGTGGCGCAGGCCGTCTTCGGTCGCCTCGTCGTGGAGCAGCTCCACGAGGTAGTCGTAGACCTCATCGGTGGGCCAGTTGGCCAGCGCGCGCAGTGCTCGTTGGCGGTGAAATAAAAAGACCTCTTCGTCTCGGGCGAGCTCGAAGATGATCTCTTTGGCGTTTTCACTTCCCCGCTCGAGCTGCTCGCGATCGGGCACCTCGTGATAGTGTGAGAGCAGAGCGATGATATTTTCTTTTTCGTCGTGCTCTCGCTCCTCGACCTCGTCGGCCGTCTCCGAGCTGGAGGGCGAGGCGTCGGGCTTCGGCGCGTCGTCCTCGGCAAATGCTTTCGGAGCGATCAACAGGGCGATGACGATGCAGATGATCCAGAATTTCATGGGTGACTCCCAGGTTATTTCGTCAGCGGGTTGACGCCGAGTACGAAGGACTGATCGTTGGTTAATTCCGTATTGTCAATATCCGCCGAAGGGAACATCAAATTGCCCCAGTCCGGGCAACTCGTCATATTGGACATATTGCTACATTCTGGGGTGTCGTCAAGCGGGTCAAAGGTCTGGCTATTGGTTTCGCTGGTGTGAAATAGTCCCAGAAAGTGGCCCAACTCGTGGGCGAGCACATTTCCGCTCAGGATATTTCCGCCCTGCCCCTGAGCGCCGAGATACTCGCCGGTCATGGCCACGCCGCTGATGCCGGTGCCGTGGAGGCCGGCCACGCCGGGAATTCCAAGGGACAGGCCGAGGGCGCCTCCCATGGCGAAAGATTGGGTGATGAAGACATTGGCGCTGATGGCGTCTCCTCCGTCATCCTCCGGGTTTACGGAGTAGGAGGCCAGTTGTCGGATATCGCTCTCGCTCTGAATGACGCTATAGGCCTGCTCGGCCTCACTGGGGACGTCGTAAAATCGGACGTCGCCAAAGGAGATGCCAGCCTGGTTATAGATGTCTTCTGCGCGGTTGATGACGGTCTGTAGATTGGAGTTGCTCCCGGCGTTGTCGGCGTTGATGCCGCTGAGGCCGACGACGTAGATATTGAGGTCGATGACCGTCGGATTGCCCGGAGCCTCCAGCAGATAATGGCACATCTCACTGTCGTTTGTGTACAGGGTATAGGTGTGGCTTCCCGACTCTAATTGGCCCGAAAACTGCGGTGCCGCGGGAATTACGGTGGGGTTTACGCTGCCGAAGAGCTGGGCGCCGACGGCCTGGAAGTTATTTGCGCCCTGGAAATTGATGGTCTGACCGGAGGGGGTGGTGATATCGACGGGCGACAGGGCCTCGCCGTTTCCGGTGAGTGGGACAATCATATAGGAGTCGGTCCCACTATCGACGTCAAAATCAATCTGAGCGGTCTGGCCGACGACATCCTGACAGGTGATATCAAAGGTGATATCCGCCGGATCGCCGGAGCCTCCGTCATCGGGATTGCCGGCACACCATCCGTCGCCGCCGCTGGAGAGCGTCTGGCATTGGTATTCGTCACGGCAGGGCTCGCCGGTATTCGGATCGCAAAGCCGCACGCAGAAATTGGCTCCGTTGGGGTTGATCAAACAGGCGTTCGATGAATTGTCGTCGTTGGCGCAATCCTCAAATGTTTCACATCCCACGGTCGTACAATAGCCGTTGGGAAAGTCGGCGCTGGCAAGACAGGTGCCGCCGATGCAGTCGTCATCCTCCTCGCATGCCTCCCCGTCGATAACGGGGCCGGAGGGGGTGGAATTATTTTCCCCGTTATTATCGGCGTCGTTGGGGTCAGGCTGCGAATTATTGGTATTCGAGCCGGCGTCGGTAGTGCCGTTATTCGCAGCGTCCGGTCCCTGCTGGCCACCATTGGAGGCGTCATTGGTGGGGGACGTGCCTGTGTCATTGAGGGTCAGCGGTTCCGTCTCCTCGCAGGCTGCGAGGCAGAAAGTCAGAACTGCAAAAAGCACTATCAGCTTTTGGATGCGAGGCAACATATAGGCACTCTTCAAATTCAAGTGGGGGGGAGCAGGTCACTTTGAAGTTGCCATAAGATAGAGAAAATCTGTGTTAAATTAAACAATCAATAATAAGTGTTCAGTTGGGTGATGAAATAATGCGCCAATACGCCCTTGCACCGCAAAGGCGGCCAGGCTGGCCGCGGGCCCCAGATAAGTCCAAACAGCGGCCAGGCTGGGCGCGGGCCCCAGATAAGTCCAAACAGCGGCCAGGCTGGCCGCAGGCCTCGAGGGCTGAACGCGTCCATTCTATACGCTGGTCAGCGTGGTCGCGAGGAGTAGAGGCCGACGGCGGCGATGACCGCGTCGGGCTGATCGGGGTGGCTATTTTGGCGATAGTGGCGCTGCCAGGCGTTGAGCCCCTGCCAGCCCAGTTCGTCCAGGCAGGGAAAGATGGCCGTGTTGAGAGTGTCATAAAAGATCGCCGCCAGGTGTTCCGGCTGCAACGTGCCCAGATTCCCGGGGCGCGTGCGAACCGTGATCTCTTCACCGGCCATGGTGTCGAGCATCTCGGGGCTACCCTCACAGAGTTTTTCGTAGGCCGCCAGAAGGGCCGGGAGTTTTTTCTGGGCCGGTGCCGTGGTGCGACTCGGTAGCTCAGTGCCCATCCACTGGATGGCCGCGGTTCCGAAGGTTGTAATTTCATCGAGGCTATTGGCCACGGCAAAGCATAATTCGGCCATCGCCGGATCGGAGGAGGCGGCAGCGATGCCCTCATAGATCGGCTGAGACAGGCCGAGGTTGAAGACGAAGAGTTCCACCGATTTTTGCAAAGCCGTCTCCCAACTGGTGGGTTCCGGACCGGTGTCGAGCAATCGATCCGGGATCACCAGCGGTGAATCCGGGTTTAACGGTCGCAGCAGGTGGATGGCCACGTTTAGCTGCCGCAACAATTCCTCGGCGGTGTAGCTGGTGCCGCTGAGCAGCTCTACCGGGGCGCCGAGGACGATGAGCCTGTGCGACAGATCGGCGGCGAGACTCGCGGAGACGTAGGCTGCGCGAACTCGGTCCGACCAGGTCAGTCGTGCCCGGCGCCGTTGTTCGTCCGTGATCGGCGAAGCCGTGATATCAGGGATGGGCCAATTGTCGTCTTGCCCTGTCAAATCGCGGTGAAATCGGTGCAGCGTAGTTGTCGTTCGATCCCAGTTGATCGATGTTCCCATTGCCATAGCCTCCTTCAGCCGCAACCACCTCCTGCGGAATTTGACCCCGGGCTGCACCCCGTGCGACGTTCACCTCGAAGGTGCGAGGCTCGTCACGGGGACCGTGGATGATGTGCAATCGGTTGAATCGACTGGCAAGTTTCGCACGAAACGAGCCGGGTCAAATCGAAGTCCCGCATTTCGCGGCATGGATCGGTCCCGCATAGCGATCGAGCAGGGAGCAGGCGATGGGCGTTGAGATCGAGCGAAAATTTCTGGTGGAAACCGACCACTGGCGAAATGATATTCGCCGCTCCATCGAGATCGAACAGGGCTATCTGAGCATCGAACCGGAGCGGACGATCCGGGTCCGCGTGCAGGATGACCGGGCGAAATTAACCATCAAGGGACAAGCCCGGGGGCTGGCCCGCCTGGAGTTTGAATACGAAATCCCCACCGACGATGGCGAGCAGATTTTACGCCAATTTTGTGCCGATCGCCGCCTTGAAAAGACCCGCCACGAAGTGCTCGTCGAAGATCACCTCTGGGAGGTCGATGTCTTCGAGGGGGTCAACGAGGGATTGGTGGTCGCCGAGGTAGAGCTTGGGCGGCCCGACGAGACATTTGCAGAGCCGGACTGGCTGGGAGAGGAAGTCACCGGGGATGTGCGATATTATAATGCCCAACTGGTCCAGCGGCCCTATCAAAGCTGGGCTCGGGAATCGACAGATGGAGAGTGAGCGATGACGACAGGACGAAAGGGAGCAGAAAAGCCGGACCCCACGGCGGTGCGGCCCTACGGTGATACCCTGGACGACGGCAAGGTGCAGACCTCGTTTACCCTTCCCGTGCCCTGCGGTGAGCGGGCGCGAGAGGCGGCCCGGCAGGTCGTCGGCGAGATGGGGCTTGGCAATCCCCAGGTCTACCATATGCAGGATCTGGGCGAGGGATATACCTATTTTATCGTATATGGCCAGTTGGAGTCGGCCGTCGATTTCACTGAGATCGAAGTGGCGCGTCTGGAGTCGACGCGCATGGAATTCGGCGAGATCAATGAGTTTATCGAAGAGAAAATCGGTCGAAAGATCACGATTCTCGGCGCCTGCACCGGCACGGACGCCCACTCGGTGGGCATCGACGCCATCATGAATATGAAGGGCTACGCCGGCGAGTACGGGCTCGAGCGCTATCCGATGATCGACGCCGTCAATCTCGGGATGCAGGTCAAAAACGAAGATCTGATCGCCCGGGCCATCGAGCGCGACGCCGACGCCTTATTGGTCAGTCAGGTGGTGACCCAAAAAGACGTGCATATCAAAAATCTCTCCGAACTCTCCGATATGCTCGATGCCGAAGGGATTCGCCACCAATTGATCGCTGTATGCGGTGGCCCCAGGATTTCTCACGAATTGGCATTGGAGCTGGGGTTTGACGCCGGGTTTAGCTCCGGGAGTACAGCTCGCGATGTGGCCAGCTTTGTGGTCCAGCAGATCGTGGATCGCGAGCTGGCAGGCTGATCGGCCGGGACTACAACGTCTTTCGCCGACCTGATTTTTCAATAAATCCCTCCGGCCATTCGGCGCCGTGAATCGCCGTCTCCACATGGTAGCAATTGGTGATATCCACACTGTGCAGGTCGATCTCACTGACCGACATCTCGCGCAGAGTGACATGCAGCCAGGATCCGCCACCGACGGACACTTCGCGCCATCGGCCGCCTTTGAAAGTGACTCGCTCCATCCACCAGGTATCGGATTGGACGGATTCCAGGACGCAATCATTGAGGCGGGAGTCGGTCCACTCGTTATTGGCGAAGTCGATATTTTCAAAGGTGCAGCTACCGAGGGTGCTGGCGTCGATGGCAAGCCCCTCTAGCTGACCGCCTTCGAAGTGGCAGTGCAGCATGGTGGCGGCGTCGAAAAATGCCCCTTCCAGCGTGGAATCGACGAATCGACACTCCGATAAGGTGCAATTTTCAAAGGCGGAGTGCGTCAGATCAATATCGGAAAAATCAAAGCCGGTCAGCGTCAATTCACTAAAGGTCGCCGCCTCCAACGAGACGGGCTTATCGGCCTCCAGACGCTTTCGTACTGCGGCGTGAAAAGCCTTTGGGTTTGCGCTTTTGACCAGAGAGACCAGGCTGTTGGACATGGATGACCTCGGTGCGAAAATGGGGATTGCCGATGGTGGGGACCCGCGTCGACGGCAACTTAGGCACATCGAGCCGGGTCTGCAAGAGGGCGAATCCGGTTTTTGCTATCTGTGTTTCGATTTGCCGAAGCGGGCCTCGGCGATGAGGGGATCGGCGCCGGATAAAAACTCGGTGAGGGCGAAATCCCGGGGGTTGAATCCGGCCCCGTCGCGCCGTGGAGAACTGTGAAGATGGGCCAGGCGCACGCTGAGATGATCGTTTCGACGAAGCGACTCGGCGCGGGCGAAATAGCGCAGCGCCGAGGCGACGACTGGCGGAGTCTTGGGACCGATGCCGACGCCGAGCAGGTGGAGGGGATCGTTGATCGTCATTGCCAGCAGGGCGTTGAATTCGTCGACCGGCGGTCGCATCACCTCCCAGCGGGCCAGATCGTCGGGATCATTGGCCGGCACAGACTCGGCGACAATGGCGGCGATCGGTCCGTATTCGCTTCGCACGGCATCTAAAAAGTCCATCGCCGAAAATAGCCGATTTAAATCGTATTTAGTGCTCAGCACATCGATTCCGAGATCCTCGAATTTTCGGGCGATCCGGGCCGGCGAATGGCGGCGGCGCAGTAGGGCGACCGGCAATTCATGGGCGATGGCGAGCCGTTCGACGGCCGTGGCCAATACGGCGCTGGGTCCGGGCATATACACCAGCGGCGCGGAATCGTCGTCCAGCCAGGAGGCGGGACGCGAGCGCCCTGAAAAGGGCCTCCAGGCCACGCTCTGACGGCGATCGTGTCCCAGGGCGATCGGTGATTTGTCGCCTCCGGCGAGGAGTTCGGCAGCCAGGGCTTCGGCGAGCTGCTCGTTGGATAGACTGCCTCCGTCGATGTCGATAAGCCGGGTTCGCGCTCCCGGATGGCGGCGATCGAGAAGCCGAAGCAGTCCCAGAAGCGCTCCGTAGGGAGCGGCCACGGGATCGAAGGCGTCGAGGCCGAAACCGCCCGAGGTGTCAATGGCGGCCACGAAGCCCGAATCGGGCTGCATCAGCCGGGTTGTCATCCGTTCGGCGACGTACATGGCGTCGTCGACGACGGTCATGGCGTCGTCCAGATCGGAGGGAGCGCGCAGGCTTCCGAGAAAAATAACCGTATCTGTGGGGGCGTCGAAATCGGGGCGCCGACTGCCCACTCTGACCCGGTAGCCCTCAGCGGATAAAATCTCGCTGAGTGTGGCGGCGACGCCGAATCCATCGTTGGTCAGCAGGATTCGGCTCTCTTTTTTTAAGCCCGAAAACGGTGCTCCATCCTCCGGGAATGGGGCGTCGACCAATTCGGGCGTCTCGATCTGCAGATCGCTATGCGGCGATTTTTCGGAGGCCTGGCGATCGCCATCGGAATCCACGGTGGCGTCGGTCTCAAAGACCGTCGGCGTCTCCATCGACTCCGGAATTGCCACGCCCCGGGAATGGAGGTGGGCCGGTAATGCGTTCTGCCTGTGATCGACGTCATCTGGCGTCTTTGCCTCGGGACGATCGTCGTCTGTGGCGCCGTCGGCCTCTTTGCCGGGCACCAAAAGATCGCCGTCGGCCGCACCCGATTTGGCGGGAAGTCTGGCGGCATCGGTGGCTTTCGGCTCATCGCCGTCTGCATCTGGTTGAGGCACGAGAACGCGGATCGTCTCCGAGATCTCGCCGAAGGCGTCGACGACCCGTCGAAGGGCTCGTTGGCTCTCCGCAGAGGCCTCCAGATAGTCGGCGTGAGCCGATTCCAGGCGGCTGTGGGTTTGCTCGAGTCGGCGCAGTAATTCTTCCCATCTGGGAAGTGCTGACGGGTCTCTTTCGTCGCTCATTGTTCGTCACTTGCGTTGAAGGTAGCGCTACGGTAAGTATCCTCGTCTTCCCCGGTGAATTTCGGCGACGTCAACAGGACTGTCGGACGAAAGCCGGTATAGAAGTTCAAAGAAAGGTACAACCGCAACAATTCCAAACTTTCGGGCGTTTTAAGAACATCATGGAATCCTTTCTCTTAGTACTACATGTCATCCTCAGCTTCGTCATCGTTGTCGTCATTTTGCTCCAATCGGGGCAGGGTGGAGGACTGGGAGCGGGGTTTAATAATGCAGCCGCCCTGGGCCAGGAGGTCTTTGGTGGCCGCGGTGCAGCGGGGTTTCTGGTGAAGCTGACGGTCGTGCTTGGTGCGACGTTCATGATCACCAGCATGGCGCTGGCGTGGTATTCCAGCAAGCCCCAATCGGCGCTCGATCTCCAGATGGAGGCCGATGAGCCGGCTCAGTCCCAGGTGCACCAGGTGCTCGAGGAGGGTCAGGGAGAGTTCGAGGCACCGGAGGTAACGCCGGATGAACTCAATCTAGAGATGCCAGGCGATCAGCGGCAGCCGATGCCCGGGGCCGATGGAGATTCGCCGATCGAGCTCGATGTCGACGGTGACGGCGAGGAGATCCCCGCCGAGATCCGTGAGCAACTCGAGGAATTGGAACTGGACGTCGAAGAGGCGCCGGAACCGATGGAGCAGCCGGTTGAGCCGGTCGAGATCGACCAGGAGATGGCACCGGAGACGGAGCCGGAGGTCGAAGAAGCGCCGGAGCCCGAAGTCGAAGAAGCGCCGGAGCCCGAAGTCGAAGAAGCGCCGGAGCCCGAAGTCGAAGAAACACCGGAGCCGGAGGTCGAAGAAGCGCCGGAGCCCGAGGTCGAAGAAGCGCCGGAGCCGGAGGTCGAAGAAGCGCCGGAGCCGGAAGCCGAAGAAGAAGCCGCTCCCGAGGAAGGCGAAGAATAAGCGAGAGCTGATGCAGCCACGGCTGCTCAGGCCCGACAAAAAGCAGCGCAAAAAGACCACGTTCTCCGCTTTAGTGAGACCGTGGTTTTTTTTTGCATCTTAACCGATGGTGAACCGCTGATAATAGCACCACCGAAAATGGAGACCGACGATGGATTTTAAAGCGCTACTAGAACAGATCGATGCTCATTTCGAAATGCCCGCCGATGAGTTGGGAGCGGCGGCCCGCGAGGATTTCGAGCTCTTTTTAAAGGGGCTGGAGTCCGGCGCCATTCGCGCCGCCCGTCCCGGCGGCGAAGCGGAAGCAAAATGGGTGGTCAACTCGAGCGTCAAGCGCGGCATCTTACTCGGCTTTCGGCTCGGCGAGACCATCGAGATGAATTGTGGAGAGGGGCTTCAATTTAGTGATAAGGACACCTATCCGGCCCAGAAATTGCCCGTGGTGGAGCGAAATGTGCGGGTCGTGCCGGGAGGAAATTCAGTGCGTCGCGGATCTTATCTGGGCAATAACGTGACCATGATGCCGCCGGCCTTCGTCAATGTCGGTGCCTATGTGGGCGACGGTTCGATGATCGACAGTCACGCCCTGGTCGGAAGCTGTGCACAGATTGGCGCCGGTGTTCATCTGTCGGCGGCCGCACAGATAGGTGGGGTGTTGGAGCCCATCGGCCAGACGCCGGTGATCGTCGAAGATAATGTGATGGTCGGCGGAAATGTGGGCCTCTACGAGGGAGTTCAGGTCGGCGAAGGGGCCGTGATCGGCGCCGGGAGCGTGATTACCGGGAGTACGCCGGTCTATGATCTGGTCAACGAAGAGGTCTATCGGGGAAGTTCGGACAAACCGCTTCGAATCCCCGAGGGAGCAGTGGTCATCCCGGGAAGCCGGCCGGCCCGCGGCGAATTTGCGGAAGAAAATGGGCTGCATATGGCGGCCCTTCTCATCGTTAAATATCGAGATCAGAGCACGGATGCCCGCACGGCGCTCGAGGAGTCGCTTCGATGAGCGAGGTGCTCACTCCGTCGCGTCGCGCTCAGTCGATTGAGCCCACGCTTATTCGCGCCCTGCGCGCGGGAATGACGGCGACGACCATCGACTTCGGTCTCGGTCAAAGCGATCTGAATATGACCGAGGAAGTGCGCACTCACCTTCGGGCGCGGCTCGATAAGCCGTTGAGAAGTCCCTATACGCCGAACGCAGGCCTCGATGAGGCCCGTCGGGCCGTCGCCGATCACGCCGGTGTAAATGCCGAGCAGGTATTATTGACCTGTGGTGTTCAGCAGGGGCTTGCCGTCGCCATTTTGGGTCTCTGTGATCCCGGCGACGAGGTTCTGGTGCCCGATCCGGGTTTTCCGGCCTACGACAACCTCGTGCGCGCCGCCGATGCCGAGCCGGTTGCCTATTCGCTTCGAGCGCCGGAGCCGGGCGCCGCCGGGTGGGCGCTCGATCCGACAGCCATCGCCGAAGGCCTGACATCGAAGACGCGGCTTGTGATCTTGAATAATCCCAGCAATCCCATGGGCAGTGTCCACGATCCTCGGGCTCTTCGAGAGGTCTTGGAAATACTGTCAGAGCGCGGCATCGGCTGGGTTAGCGATGAGATCTACGAGGACTATATCTGGGAGGGCGAATTTATCTCGGCCCTCAGCGTTGGCGACGGGACACCACAGGGAATCGTCCTTTCCGGACTGTCGAAGAGCCATCACCTGATGGGATGGCGGCTGGGATGGATGATTGGACCTGCCGAGTCGCTGCGGGCACTGACGCCATTGCATCAACACATGGTAACCTGTGCGCCGCGGCCGGCGCAGGAGGCGCTGATTCCCGCCCTCGCACATCACGACCGCGCCATGGCGGCGACGCGCGAGGTCTTCGCCTATCGCCGCGAACTGGCGCTCGACGCGATGGAAGATCTCGGGCTGGGAAGCCCGGCGTGTGCCGACGGCGCATTTTATCTTTTCATCGACGTCCGCCCCTGGCTGTCGACCTTCGACACCACCGCCCAGCTTGCCGAGGCCCTTCTCAGAGAAGAAGACGTCCTGGTGATCCCCGGAGAGGGATTCGGTGAAGGTGGGTTGGGCCACCTGCGAATTGCGTATACGATTGGCGGCGACGAGCTAAAAGTTGGATTGCAGCGCCTACGGAAATTTTTGCAACGTCATCGACTGCGGAATGGAGATTGATCATGAGCGAACAGGACAAAAATTTGCCGGCCATCGACACCAGCGAACGCGACGAGGCGTCGATGTGGGAGGAGCGGTTCGAAACCCAGATCAACACCTTTTTTGACGAAGCCATCGAGCGAGTGCCCGGCTTCGTGGACCGCAATCTCAAGAGTTTTCGCAAGGTGATGGGACGCTCATTGGGGCCGCGAACAGGGGTGGCCGATCTCTTTATTTCAGCGCGAAATCTGGCCGCCGGAGTCTCGTCGAGCGTCGGTGGACCCGATTTTTCGACCAGCACTTATACGGATGACAAATTAGCGGAGTCTTTTGAGCGAGAGGTCGTTAGCTCGGCGGAGCTCGAGAGTTTGTTGAACCGCTTATTCTCGGAGTTCGAAGAAGAGCAGTGGACCCAATTTCTCGACGAAGAGGTCGCCGAAGGGGCCGACGGAGAAGACGATGCAGAACAGGTGCGCGATCGCCTGGTGGATATGATGGAAAAAGAAATCGCCCACGATCCGCTTCTGGCGCAGGCGATTCGCTCCGGAGTACGACTCGGTATTCCCGCCACGCTGGGCTATGTGCTCTTTGGAAAGGCGACTTTTATCGCCGGGACGGGGGCCGGGGAGGGATATAAAAAACACCTCGATTTTTATCGGCGATCGCTGATCAAATTAGGTGGCACGGAAGTCCCGGGCTGGATGGGCGCCGTCGGAATTGCCGGCGGTGTGTTGGGAAGCCTCGCCATCGGTGGATTGATGGAATACGCCGTCAATAACGTTCGCGACGTAAAGGGATATTATATCCGCCAGATCAACGCCGCGCGCTATGTCTTATTATACGGCGAAGACCCGGATGTGCCCGAGGGACAGGGGCTGTTGCACGTCGTGCGCGGATTGGAACGGCAATTTGAGCGGCTCCCAAAGCTGACCTCCGATCTCCTGGATCGCAGCGAAAAAAAGGCCAAAGAATTGAGCGATGACATCAGTGATGATGGTGGGGACGAAGACGAGACATCGTCGGATCGCGCCTCCTCGAAATAAACGGGAGTCGACATGCTCGCCATAGCTCTGGGCGTCAGCGCCGTGATGTTGTCGACGGCGATCATCTTCGGATATCTGATCTTTATCTGGTGGCTCGATCGCTACGAACGCGAGCCGTTCTGGCTGGTATTATTGACCTTTTGTTGGGGGGCCATCGGTGGCACGGCGCTGGGGTGTATTCTGAGCCTATTTATGAGCGTTCCGCTGGGGACTTTCCTTCCCGAGCTATACTCCGATATGGCGAGCTCCGTCATCATAGCGCCCCTTGCCGAGGAATTTACCAAGGGGCTGATTTTCATCATCCTCGTATTCACTCCGCATCTGGACAATGAGACGGACGGTCTTATCTACGGCGCCGCTGCGGGACTCGGTTTCGCGGCGGTGGAAAATATTTTGTACTTCCTCGTCGTCGCCCCTGCGGGACCGGAAGTATTTTATGCCACGGTGATCATGAGGACCCTGTTTTCAGCCCTGGTCCACACCATTTCCACGGCACTACTCGGCTATACCGTGGGGTATGTACGCCACCGAAAACTACTTCCCTGGTTGTGGATATTGCCGGTCGTGGGGTTCGCCCTGGCCGTGATCAATCACGGGATGTGGAATTTGCTGGCCCATCTATCGGGCTCTCAGCTCTTGAGCGAGGAGCTGGCCGCAGGCGCCATCGGATTGGGCATGCTCTTCGTCTTTTTGATGGGGTTTGCCATGTTCGTGATCACTCAACTCTCGCTGATGCGCGAGCAGAAGATCATCGGGAAATATCTGGTCGACGAGGCCGAGCGCGGCACATTGCCGAAGCGCCATGCCGAGATCGTGCCCTCCTGGAGAAAACGCCGTCGGCGTGGATGGCTTCCCCCGGACGTGCCCCATGAAGAATATGTGGAAGCGGCGACGGTGCTCGCCTTTCGCCGCTATCAGCGCGATACGGTGGCGCCCAGATTCCGGCGGCGCTACGGCGAAGACGTCACTCGCCTTCGCCGAAAGGTGCGGGAGTTGTTGGACGGAGTGCGCTCTTAACCGTTGGCCACACGCCCAGTATTAGTCATGGGGAAGAAAGCGCACCCAGTCGATAGTGTAGTGAATTTCCGTATCTGCCACCGGAGGGCCTTGAATCCAGTTGCCGGCTCCGCCGTCTTCCAGTCGGGCGGACCAGAAATTATATTTGAGCATATAGGGAGCGTCGATGACGCCGTCTTCGTCGTCGTACCAATACTCGTATAGGTCGATATCATCGACGAACCACTTGATGCGCTCTTCGCTGATATCGAATCCCCATACGTGAAAATCATCGGCCGGATTAAATGGCAATTCGACCTGGGTCTCCCAGCTATCAAAATTGGCGCCGTGGACCGCGAAGTGGACCTCGCTATGGTCGTCATCGATATTGATGGTGACGAATTCGATGTCGATCTCCTGTCGGGTCTGCCCCCCGTTGTCGCGCCAGTCAATGGTGTACATGGTGGGCAAGACACCGTCTTCGTCGGGGATCTTTAGTCGGGACTCCCAGCGGCCGAAGGAGAAATCCTCGCGGCGGGTCTGGATGGCGGAGCCCTTGAACAATCCCGTATCGTCGTAAAATGCCTGATCGTATTCAAAGCTCATGACCAGCTTGTCGTCCTCCACATTGACCCGATCTGTGCTGAGTTGACCACCGTGCTCAGTCCAGGTGCCGATCAGCCACTTTTCGGTGTCCACCTCACCGTCTTCGAAGGTGTCGATGAAATCGACTCCGGGACCGTCCAATGGATCCGGCTCTCCGGCGTCCTGCGAGGGATCTGCAGCGTCCGTTGAGCCGCCATCTTCGTCGGGCTCGACATCATTGGGGCTCGACACATCTTCTGGCGAGCTCACATCCGTCGATGGTGAGGTATCGGTGTCGCCGGGCTCGGCATCCGGTTGGTCATTATTATCTGATACCTGTGTATCGCCGTCGTCGGGTCCCACATCGGCGCTCTGTTCTTCGCCTTCGCTCGAACAGCCGATAAGCAGCAGGGAAGTCACCAGCAACGCTCGCAGCATCGTGATTCGCACCATTGGTAGTCTCCAAAAAGATTCGGTGGTGGCCGGACAGGGAAATCGAGAAAAATCCAAATAAGAGTTGGGAAATCATAGTCACAATACGAGCCCCTGGTAAACCCCGTCAGTCGCAGGGGATCAGGTCTGGATACCGGCTCGGCTCGACCGGGGCCAGACATCATGTGGTATCGAGTGACGCCATGATGGTATCGTGCAGGTCTCTTGGTTTGAGTATGAAGTAAATGCAAGTCGGAGTGTGTCAGTGATAGCTATATGTCCACAACGTGGGGTTGAGTCTATTCGCGTCGTTTTTGTGGTTCTCGCCGGGCTTGGTCTGTTGATTGTCGGGGGCTGTATCGATGATCCTGAATCATTTCAGGGAACTGACGCCGGGGTGGGCGATGTGGAGTCTGAGGTTGATCCAGGCCAATTTTGCGCCGCTGGCGCCGAGTTTTGCACCGACGCCACGGCCTCCGGCGGGGCCTGTGTCGATCTGGAGTCCGATCCCGATCACTGCGGGGATTGCAATCGGGCCTGCGAGGAGGCCCCCCAGAATGCCCGAGCGACCTGTGAGTCCGGAACCTGCGGTGTGGCGTGTTTGCCCGATTATCAGTGGTGTGCCGATCGTTGTGTCGACCTCGAATCCGATCTCGATCACTGCGGGGAATGTGGCGAGGCCTGTGCCGATGACATCGCGCATGGGGCGCCGATCTGTGACGATGGCGAGTGCTCATTTGTCTGTGTCGAGGGGGCGCTGGAATGCGTTCCCGGCGAATGCGCACTGGTGGAGTCTTCAGACGAGCATTGTGGTCAATGCGGGGCGTCCTGCGACAGTGGCTATTTCTGCGAGACCGGAAGCTGTGTAGAGCTGCCATGCTACGAGGGCAATGCGCCCTTCGGAGGAGGCGTGGGCAGTGTCGACGATCCCTATACAATTTGCAGCATCGATCACCTGCGAAATATCGACGATCCTCAATATCTCGATCAGCATTTTGTGCTATACGACGATCTCGATCTGGCCGGCGAAGATATGGAGCCCATCGGTCGGGGCTATTGGGAACAAAATGCCGACGACCAATGGGTGCTCCACGATGCGTTTGATGGTCGTTTCGATGGCAATGGCCACATATTGCAGAATCTGAGCATCGACAGGGCAGACGAATCGGTGGTCGGATTATTCGGCGATGGTGGGTACAACGCGGAGCTCGTCGACATTCATCTCGTCGATGTCGATATCCAGGGCGAAACATATGTGGGTGGATTGGTAGGCCCCAATTATGGCCTTATTACGGGCTGTCAGATCAGTGGCCAGATCAGTGGTCATGAGCAGGTAGGAGCGGTGGCAGGTCGAAATCTGGGGACCATCGAAGGGTGTGAAGTCGTGGACGATACCGAGGTCAGCGGGCAATATCGCATCGGCGGCCTGGTGGGCAAACAGCGGATCGGATTGATCGACGATTCACAATCTGCAGCCCGGGTATTCGCCGGTGATTCCAGAGCTGGCGGATTGGTGGGAGAACTCATGGATGGCGAGGTGCTAAATGCGGAGGCCACCGGCGATGTGGAGGCCACCACCCAGCGCGCCGGGGGGCTGGTAGGTGAGCAAACCGGAGCCAGTCTTATCGAATCCTCGTGGGCCCATGGCGAGATCACCGGGGGCAGTGACGCGGCGGGATTGGTGGGACGGGTCAGCGATGTCGATGCCTCCATTGTGGACAGTCACGCCACCGGAAATATAAGCGGCCACAATTGGTCGGGCGGATTGGTCGGCCCCCACCATGGATCGATTCAGGATTCGTCGGCCACTGGTGATGTCGAGGGTCATGACCATGTGGGAGGATTGGTGGGGCGCACTTCGACGACAACCGGTGAAATTGTCAATTCTTCGGCCCAGGGAACGGTGACGGGACACCAGGAGGTGGGAGGGTTGGTGGGGGCCAATAACGGGGAAATTCGCTCCAGTCACGCCACCGGTGATGTAGTGGGCCAGGACGAAGTGGGCGGTCTGGTGGGCCTGAATCACGGTGAGATCATGGAGTCCATGGCGGCCGGTGATATCGATGGCTCGGGTTATGTCGGCGGACTCGTCGGATTTAGTCAGGGATTGATAGAGCGCTCATTTGCCACCGGCGATGTCGGTGCCTCCGAGGCGCACCGAGTCGGGGGATTGGTCGGTGTGTTCACCGAAGGAGCTGTGGTCCGCGATTGTTACGCCACCGGTGAGGTGGATGGAAATGAGGAAGTCGGGGGATTGGTGGGGACCGTCGGAGAGTGGGGCGATGGAGGCTTTCTCTACACGTCCCATTCCACGGGGGCTGTTCCCGATGCGTCCGATGAGGAGCGAATCGGGGGGCTCGTGGGGTGGAATCGAAATATTGTGGAGGAGTCCTACTGGAATACGACCACCAGCGGGGCCTTAGAAAGCGATGGCGGCCAGGGGGTCGAGGATGCAGAATACGGTGAGACGTCGAGCTTTCCCGGATTTGATTTTGAGGCCGTCTGGGAGATCTCGAGCGATGCTCCCCGGTTGGTCTGGGAGTCCGAATAGTTAACGATCGTTCGTGGCGCGGAGATCGCCTCAAACGCGTGTGATAGCGTTGGAAAATCGCCTCCAGTGATTTGTGTATTGTCTTCAAAATCTTTCAGCGATTGGTGCTAAAATGATAGGAATCAAAAATTTTGTCGTCCTTGCCACATTGATGTCCACGACCGTCGCCATCGTATCGATGGCCCATCTATCCGAAGCGCAGGCCTGCAGCCCGGGAGAGGAAGAACTGAGGTGGTCCGTCCCCTCACAGGGACAGGTCGTACCCCCGGATACCCAGATCTTTGGGATCTCTCAGGGGCTTGCCATGGGGTCCGAAAAGCAGGTGACGTTGCGCAATGAGGCCGGTGACAGTGTGGATGGAGAGTATCGCGAACGGGCGCTGGCTGGATTTGTGCTCACTCAGACTGAATTTCTTCCCGAGGAGCTGCTGGCTGAAGGGGATTACACACTCCATGTCGGCTATGAACAGAGCTTTGTCGAGGAGGAAGAACAGCAATTTCAGGAGGTCTATACGGTGTCGTTTTCCGTCGATGAGTCAGCGGCGGAGCCGGATGCGCCGGGGCCGGCAGATACTGAATGGTGGACCGAGTCAAATTCGGGGACCTGCTACGGTCCTGAGGTCAGCGATATTGTGGTCACCCCTTCAGATGATCGCGCCAGTTATTTCGAGATCGTGGTCAGCCAGGCAGAAGGCGATGATCTGCTGACACTCGTCGACGGGGTGGGCACTGATGGTCGAACTTATCGAATGACGACTGAGTCGCCGGATTGCATTACCGTCACCGGCGTGACGGCCGACGGAGTCCACGGCGAGTCCGTCGAGGATTGCTCTTCTGGTGGAGGCTGCATGGGCTGTTCGTCGACCTCGGGAGCGTCGCCAACCACAAATTTGTTATTGGTGGTGCTGGCGCTGTTGGCCGCATGGCGACCGCGACGATTATTCGCTCAATTTGCGGGTTAGCTGTGGGCCGCGACCAAAAATAGGTCATCGTCCCCGGTGATTGTTCGATTATAAGGCGCCAGGGTGGGGGGGCTGCTAGTCGCAGTCCTGCGGATCCATGGCGGCGATCCACTGGCGGACAAGCTCGATGCCGAATTCGTCATTCGTCGTGATCGGCAATTCCGGCATCTTGATCGACGCGTCGGTGGTCTCCATGCGAAAGACCAAAATCGACTCGTCGGGCTCGCCGGGCACAATGTCGAAACTATGCCCACCGGAGCCACTTCCAGCGGCTACAGGCGTTTTGCAGATGCCGAGGCGGTTGGGATTGACGATGTCGACGCCGAGGTACAGATTCGACGAGCTGGCGCGTCCGTCGGGGTTGTGGCAGTGGGCGCAATTGGCGTCCAGATAGGCCCGAGCCCGGTCGTCGAGGGATTCACTCTCGTCGTAGGGGTCGGCGACGCCGAATAATTCATCGACATCAGCCGGGGGCTCGTCGAATAGATTGCGCCCCATCAGGTTTTCGATCTGGGTGGGATTTTCGCCGCCCGGCTCGTACGGCGATAAAAGCTGGCGGGTCCGCGGGCCGAGGGGAGATAAATCGCCGTCCTGGCCGTGGCAGGTGGTGCATTGGTTTCGATTGGGAATGCGGTAGTCGATCTCCACCGATTCGCCCTCTTCGTCGATGAAGGTGACGTCGACGCGTCGACCGAAATTATGGAGTTCGGCATCCTCCTGATCGTCGTCCCACACGTAGCTGTCGGCCTCCCACTCACCGTTGCGCTTATGCAGCAGGCGCGTCTCCAGAATCTGACGGCCGGAGTCGGGGTCGGTGGCGTCGACGGGATAATAAAAGGTTTTGATCAGGATCGAATCGTCGGGCCACGACCAGGGCTCTGTGGCGTCAAAGCCGATCGTTTCACCGTCGGGAATGACGATAAACCGCTTTTTTCGGCTTAAGTCGGAGTATAGTTCGGCGGTCACCGTGTAGGGGACGACACCATCAACCGGTTCGTGGGCTGCCGTGTCATCGCCGAAAAAGCAAAACTCGCTCAGCGTATCGAAGACCTCGCCGTTCTCATCGGCGAGCCGAAGCTCACAGGAGGGTTCAGCGGGGCCTTCGGCATCGGCATCGGCGTCGGAAGTGGCATCACCGGGATCGACGTCGGATAAAGACACGTCGCCGACGTCCCCGGCATCAACGCCGGGGTCATCGTCGTCGCTACATGCGGCGGCAAAGAGCAATAGCATTGTCGTGATTGCCACCAGTCGTACATCCATCATCGTCGATCCCGTTGATGTCATTCGTCGTCAAACGCTATCGGTGGAAGCGATTCCGGAGGGTCGTCGGAGCAATCATAGGGGCCCAGGTCCATGCCGTCGCCTTCCGGGGGATTGATATTGACAAAGGTGGAGGGTTCGCCTTCATCGTCGACGTTGTCCCAGAAGCAATTCCAGCGCTCATCTTCGCCGTTTTCCTCGGTATTGACGATCCCGTCCCAGATCATATCCGGCAACGGCGCTTCGAGCCCCGTCAACTCCAGGGCCAACTGATCGGGGTCGTTGCCGCTGTTGACGATGAGGTTGGAGTGGACTCGAAGACGCTCGACGAAGGGATAGTAATCGTCGTCGTCGTAGTCCGGCTGCGGCAGGATATCGTAGTTGATGATGCCGATGCCGATGGAGTCGTGATCGGTGATTTCGTTATTGTCGATCTCGACGTCTTGCACGCTGACGATGAGCACTCCCGACCCCTGGGGGACGAGGCCGACGATGGCGCCGGTGGCGGCGAAATTTTCGCGGTTATTATCGTATATCTCGTTGTCTCTAACTCGCGTAAAATCTCCTTCGGCGCGCTCTAATTCCGGGAGATTAAAGACCAGGATACCACCGGTATTGTCGTAGGCTTCGTTTTCATAGACCTCGACATGCGAGGAGTTTTCGACCTCGATTCCGGCGACGTTTCCGTGGACTTCATTGTGGCGGATTACTCCGTATTCCGATTGGCCCAGGTAGATGCCGGCATCGGAGGAGCCAAAGACCCGGGTGTTTTCGATGATGATAGTATTGGATTTGACCGGATATAGGCCGTAGGCGCCGTTATCCTCGCTGGGCTCACCTTCCCACTCTACGACGAGGTCGTCGAAGTGGATTCCGGTGCTGTCGCGGACCTCGATGCCATTTCCTGGGGTGTTGCGCACGGTCAATGACTCGATGATGAAACTGTCGACGCCTTGAACGTCGATGCCGTTGGAGCCGGCGTCTTGCTCGGCGAAGTCGAGGATAGTGCCGTCGCGGCTTTCTCCCCAGATTTCAATATGGTCCTGCGTCAACGAGAGCTGGTCGTTGAACTCATAGTGGCCGTCATTAAAGCAGATTATATCGCCTGGTTCAGCATCGACGAAGGCCTCGATGGCCGCCGCATAGGTGGCGGAGGCGTCGGCGCCGGGCTCAAGCCCTACCGTGCAGTCCTCAGAGAAGGGCTCGACCGGATCTGTGCCGGTGTCGGCATCGGGGTCGGGATCGACGTCAGGGTCGGGATCGACGTCAGGGTCGGGATCGACGTCAGGGTCGGGATCGACGTCAGGGTCGGGATCGACATCGGGGCCCACATCTTCGACGCCGGCGTCCGGATCGGGATCGTCGTCGTCACTGCAGGCCACGGCGAAAAACGCCACGGCCACAAGGGCGATGAATAGATAAATTGGCTTCGAAGATCTCACGGTATACTCCATAATTTCGCAGATGCGAGGGGTTGAGAAGTTGGGCGCGACTAAAATTTGCACCATTGTACAGTTTCGACGATGGCATTCAAAACCGTTGTTCACCCTTTTACAGTGTCCGTCAAGCCTTGTTTCTATTCGGCCGATGGAGTCCTTCCATCACCCAGGGGTCTATTTCTTCGTCTTCGTCGAGGTGATGGAGCACCGAGATATCGCCCGTGGTTTCCAATACGATGGCTCGAACAGTGGAGACGTCGAAGATATTCTTCTTGCGCAAAATCGAGCGCAGATCGTCTTCGGTGACTGTGGTGATGCGCAGGGCCTCGGGGATGATTTCACCGTCTTGCATTAGGACTGTCGGCGTATTGTCGACGAGGCTGGCAACGCGGCTTGATTGGCGCAACACGGCCACCCCCTTTTTAAGCGCAAAAATGGTGGCCACACCGGCGATGGCGTCAACCAGGGGCGTATCGGCATTGAGGAGTGCCGTGCTCACAAGAGAACCCACGGCGACGGCCATTGCGAAATCGAAACTCGAGAGTTTCGCAAAGCTCCGCAACCCGGCAAGCCGGTTCGCCCCGATCACCGCCACGTAGATGACGACGCCCGAAACTGCCACCATGACCACGTCAGACGGTGTCGACCAGATCCACTCTTCGATCATCGCTATCCCCCGCTTCGTATTGGAGACCTGTCCGCAAAACCACTCTTTGTTGAGAGTAGGGAGAAGTCAGAAAATTCAACGCATTGCCGCCTAAAGGAGTGCCCATTTTCCGCTCAGATATGCTTGACCGGCACAGGGTGATCCGCTAGTTACGATCGCCCCACGGGGCCGTAGCTCAGCAGGGAGAGCGCTAGAATCGCACTCTAGAGGTCAGGGGTTCGATCCCCCTCGGCTCCACTCCACTAACCCCGCGTCACCACTCGGTGATGCGGGGTTTTTGCATATCTATTGAGCCCAATAAGCCACCAGTACTCTCCTTCCCCACAGGGAAGGAAAGTACGGGCGCGGTGGCCTGACCTGTGGTGGTGTTTGGGAAGTCGTCGATGGAAGCTCGGTGGTGCGCGGTGCCATGAGGTCGACCAGTTTCACAAGAAAGCTCTGCGGTCATCAATCTCATCGTCGTCGATACCGAGCGACCTTAAATTCCAGTGTGGCCAATATGACGATCACCACGATTTCGCCGGCAAAATACAACAATCCAAGGGCTTTTAACTCGCTGATCATGAAAGTCACCAGCCCGATGGTGAGGCAGCAATAAAGAAGGTTTGCTACGGCAACCCCCTTCAGTAGAGAACTCCAATGGTCGCCGGCCAGAAAATAGGAGAGAAAAGAGTAAAGACTTAAGCCGGCGGCGATGCCCGCCAATGGATAGAGCGCCACGGCGGGCATTCCGAAGATGGGCTCGAACGTGGTCAGCACCAATCCCAGCATGA
>SKQC01000230.1 GCA_007119175.1 Myxococcales bacterium
ACACCGCCCGTGATTCGGAGAAAGCTCCCTGCTCTTCGATCAACTCCTGCAGCGGTCGACCCGGTGCGAGCACCTGAGCGATAAACGCTCCTCCACTGTCCTCGTCGCGACCAAACTCCAGGTACGACGGAATCCGCGGGTGATCCAGTCGCTTGAGCACTTTGGCTTCACGCTCAAACAACTCCAGCGCCTTCCAATCGTCGAGCCGTTCAATCCTCAGCACTTTCAGCGCCACATCACGGCCGTCATCTAGGCGACGCGCTCGGTACGTCACACCGAAACTGCCCTCGCCGAGCACTTCCAACGCCTCGTAGCGGCCCGCTGCGCCGCCGGGTAACGCCGCAGGAGTGAGCTCGAGAGATTCGGACATTTTCTTCCCTGATTCAGATACTCTTAAGTTGCGACACTATCACCGATTTATCTCCGATGACAATCTTTGGCTCAGGCGCGGCTCCGACGCCTGGAGACGAATCGGACAACCCCCACCACCACAGACGCACTCCCCCTAAATCTTATTTTCCTTAAATAGACGTAGCTCCGAGTCAGCTCGGACCCTCGGAGGCGAATCGAAAAAGCCACCGAGGGCACGGACAAATACAGACCGTCGCCTATTTTTGGGCGCCTGAAATACGGCGCATTAAGATTTCAGGGGAGTGCGTCTCAGGGCATGATGGCTGGATGTGGATGGAGTACGATTCAGGGCATGGCAGCATCCCAATCGGCGCGGTTGAGTTTCCCCATTAACTCGTCGTCGTTGAGAACCTGGCGCACTCGCTTATCTGCCAGTGTCCGGGGAAAATATCCGCCGTCTACCCATCCCATCAACTCCTCGTCGTCGAGCAGTGCTCGCACCTGCTCGTCGGCCAGAAACTCCCGTGCTTCGGGATGTGCCGATGCGAAGCTGTCGTCCGGCGGCCCGTCGAGCTCACCTCCCACGATGAGGGCGGTGTGTAGTTCGTCGAGATCGGGAAATTGCCAGGGCGCCAGGATTGTGTACTCGGCGACAACTCCGGTCACCTGTCCGTCTCGCAGGGCGAGTCGATTATCGGGATCGCGCTCCACGATCGAGCCCTCGATAAAGACGATGAGCATGGCGAAGAGATAGACCAGAATGACGGCCTTGATGCCGCCAATCGCGGCGCCCCCTGCCCTGTCGACAAGACTGAGTGTGGTGCTGACGAAGCGCATGGTCTTGACGAAAAACCAGCCTCCAATGGCGATGACCACATAGATCATCAAACCGGCGACGACGATACTCAGCACCTCGGTGCTCGGCGCCGCTCGCCCGGACTCGCCGAGGAAGAGATCGCGGATCACCGGCGCGGCAAATGGCACTCCGACGATAACCGCCACGATAGCGACAACTCGCAGCACCTGGCGGATCGCCCCGGATCGCCAGCCCAGATAGATGAGCAACGCGACCACGGCGAGACTGATGACGTCAACGGTCACGCTTCCCTCAGATCATCGCTCTCGTCTTCCAGATCATCGCTCTCGTCTTCCGATGCCTCTTCGGTGTCCTCAGACGCCCCGTCTTCCGGTGGGGCATCACTGCCGTCTGGAGTGTCTTTGAATCGGGGGATGACGCGATCCATAAGGGCATCGAGTTGATCGCCCTCTAGCACCTCGGTTTCTCGAAGCGTCTGCGCCATCTCGTGGAGAAGATCGATATTGTCGTGGAGCAACTTCAAGGTGCGCTCATAGAGGCCGTCAACGATGGTCTGGACTTCGCGATCGATCATCTCCGCGGTGCGCTCCGAGTAATTGCGCGTCGACAGCCCGGAGCCCTCCAGATATTTGGGCGTTCCATCGCCATAGCTTAGATTGCCCACAGTATCGCTCATTCCGTATTCGGCGACCATCCGCCGCGCGATATCGGTGACCCGCTGAAGGTCGTTGGCCGCCCCGCTTGAGATATCACCGAAGATGATCTGTTCGGCAGCCCGGCCTCCCAGAAGCGAGCAGATCCGGTCCTGAAGCTCTGTGCGAGTTACCAGATAGCGGTCTTCGAGGGGAACCTGCAGTGTATAACCGAGGGCGCCGATCCCGCGTGAGACGATGCTGATCTTGTGGACCGGATCGGCGCCATCTAAAGCGCCGGCCACAATGGCGTGGCCCGACTCGTGATAGGCGACGATCTTCGATTCTTTTTCGCTCAAACGCCGGCTCTTCTTCTCCAGTCCGGCGATGACTCGTTCGATGGAGGCCTGAAAATCCTCCAACTCCACGGCGTCCTTGCCCTCGCGGGCCGCCAGAAGTGCTGCCTCGTTGACGATATTGGCAAGATCGGCGCCGACGAACCCCGGCGTCTGGGCGGCCACGATCTCCAGATCGACGTCGTCGCCGAGGACGATGGCCCGGGAATGAACGTCGAGAATTTCGCGGCGGCCGCGCTTGTCGGGGCGATCGACGACGACCTGCCGGTCAAAGCGCCCGGAGCGCAACAGAGCCGGGTCGAGGACCTCCGGACGGTTGGTAGCGCCGATGATGATCACGCCGCTGCGAGCGTCGAAACCATCCATCTCCACCAATAATGCGTTGAGCGTCTGCTCGCGCTCCTCATTGGTCTGCATGCCACCGCCGCCTCGGCTCTTGCCGATGGCGTCGAGCTCGTCGACGAAGATGATGCACGGCGCGTTTTCCTGGGCCTGCTGAAAGAGATCGCGCACCCGTGCGGCGCCGACACCGACGAACATCTCCACAAAATCGGAGCCGCTGAGGTTGAAAAACGGCACCTCCGCCTCGCCGGCCACGGCCTTTGCCAACAGGGTCTTACCGGTGCCCGGCGGGCCGACGAGCAACACGCCCTTGGGGACTTTTCCACCGAGTCTGGTAAATCTGGACGGCTCGCGCAAAAACGCGATGATCTCGCGCAACTCCTCTTTGGCCTCGTCGACGCCGGCCACATCGTCAAAGGTCATCCCCGAGCCCTCTTCGGCATAGACCTTGGCGCGGCTTTTTCCAAAACTCATGACCTGGGAGTTTCCACCGGCCCCGGGGTTATTCATGGTATTCATGCGCCGGATCAAGAAGCTCCAGAACAAAAACAGGAGCACAATCGGCAAAATCCACAGCCAGAGCATGCCCCCTTCACCGCAGCCACGCTCATCACTGGCCTCGATGACAATCCCCTGTGCATGGAGTAGCTCCACGAAGGCCTGATCGTCGCGAAGCCGCACCGTACTCCACTTATCGAAGCCCTCATCGTCGATCTCGTCGCGGTAGCTGTCCCGGGCCTCCTCAGTGGGAGTGGCGATGACGTTCCACTCAGAGACCTCGACGCTCTCCACCTCGCCGTCGGCGATGCGGGACTTCATCTCGCTATATGCAATTTCCTCAACGGTGCCCGGACTCTGCAGGTGGTGAAATACCAGCAATGTGCCCAGTGCGATGAGAATCGCAATCCAGACGGTACGCGAGCTAAATGCCCCCCCCAACGGATCAGGCGTCTGTTCCGGATCCCCCGAAGGCTTGCGCGGTTTGGGATCTTCCATCGATCACTCCATCCAGCCGGTACGCTCGACCGCCTTGACGGCGAGCCGGCGGCCATCCAATCTAAACGTCATGCCGTGGCGGTCAACCGACCGTCGATTTGGCACCCTCAGTGGAGACATCGCCCATGAAGGAGCCAGCCATTATCCTCATCGCCCTGGGCGCCGCCATCTTGTGGGCCTGCGGCGGGGACGACTACGCCGTATTCGAGGCCAATAATCCAAACGATCTATCGGAATGTATGGCCGAGCAATTTCCCTTCGAGCCCACCTTTCTCGCGGCCCAGACCTACAACGATCGCACTGCCCTACATCTACAAACCGTGGCCGACACAAACTCCTTCCATGACGCCGTGGTTTTTAATATCTACGACCCCGACGCGATCGAGCCCGGCGAAGTACTGGAGCTTCAACAAGCCTCAGCGCCACCGGCCGGCGTGCGCGGCAAAATGGTCTTCTTCTCAAGCTGCCCCTTCGGCCACGACACACTGACGTTGGAAGGGACGGTGCGCTTCGACGAATTCGGTACACAATCCGGAAGCATCATTGCCGGCGAATTTGTCGACATGCGCGCCATCGATGCTCGAAGCGGCGAGACTAAACTTGAGAGCCTCTCCGGCTCCTGGTCCTTTGAGGTCCGCCACGGTCCGCCCTATGAAGATTTTTATGCAGTTCCCGAGCGGCCCTGATAAAAAAAGGCCCGCGGCGGCGGTCAATTGACTGCCCGCGGGCCTCTTTATTCATCGTCTATCAAGGCTATGCTTCGGCGCGAAGCCGGTTGAGCCGTTTGTACAGCCGGCTCGTCTTTCGAGAGGCGCGATTTTTGGGAATCACTCCCTTATTCACCGCCCGATCGAGGCGAGCCTCCACTTCGCGAAGGCGCTCCTCGGCTTCGTCGAGATCGCCGGATTCGACGGCTTTCTCAAAGCGGTTCAGCCAGGTTCGCACCCGGGAACGCACGTTGGCGTTTTGTTGGCGGCGTTTTTCATTTTGCCGGATTCGTTTTTTTGCGGACTGGGAATTTGCCACGTTGCTTCTCCTCGTCGACCGGGAGTCCTCAAGCGGCGGCGCCGCCGCATCGATTGCCTCCGGTCATTCATTTTCTTTTCATCACATTTTGCGATCGCTTCTTACTTCATCCCACTGCCCGGGCCCACCGTAGGGGGACCAGGCGCGAGACGGCAGGAATTAGTGGAGCCCGCCGCCATTGTCAAGTTGCGCGGGCGGCCACATCGGCTCTGTGGCCTTGTTCACTACAGGGGGCTTGGCCATATAATAGCGCCACTCAAGCTTTCGTATTGGATTCCGGAGACGACGATGAGTAAATTTGTAGCTTCGACGCTTTATCGACGACGGCGCGCCATCAATGCTGTCCTGGCGCTTTTTTTGGTCTTTTCCATCGGGTGTAGCGACGACCCGGGAGAGGAGCAAAACGCCAATCAATCTCAGATCGACGCCGGTGATGCCGATATCGAGCCATCGCCCGATGCCGCGCCCGAAGACGCTACGAGTCCCAATGATGCAGAGGTCAACGACGCCGACGCCACGGCCGAGGAAGACACTGGAACCGACGTTGGAACCGACGTTGGAACCGACGTTGGAACCGACGCCGACGAAAATGGCGAGCCTGAGCCACAATATACCGATGAGCTCAGTCAATTCGGCATCACCTGGACCTTCGACGATGACGTGCAATACGGCCAATTCGCCAATGGCGACTACTGGGTGGTCGGCCCGGCCACCATCGTCGATATCGATCCCTCATCCGAGGAGGATGACGGACGCACCATGAACGGCTCGATGATCAATCCGGTCGCCGAAAATGGCTCCACCCAGGGCTATGACAGCGCCATGGCAGTCTCCAGTTACGATGCCGATATGAACGTCGCCCTCGACGTCTCCACCGACTCTCCCCTGGTCGTCGAGCCCGGCTCCTCGCTGGTCTCCACGATCACCATCGAAGAAGAAGAGCACCGCCCTCAGATAAGTGACTCCGCCGTGCTGACAGTCCTCGAGGAAGCGGCTGCCGAGGGAAGCTTTCGTCCCCCCTACTCCGGCGACGACAAAGCGATTGAGTTTAATCTCGACGACCTTGATTATTCGCGCCTCGAGCGGCTCGACCTCGTCGACGGGACGCCGGATATGGCCGATATCGAGAGCAAATTCGAGCGCCCCTGGGTCGATCATATCCCCAATTGGAACGGACGCGAGGCCTATCCGTCGAATAATATGCCCGGCTACGGCCGCGAGATCGCTCGCGATGTCGGAATGGGAGCCCTGATGCTCAATCTCGACTTTTCAGACGAGGAAAAACAGACGCTCCTGACAAGCTTCGTCCAGCTCGGCATCGACTACCACGCCGTGGCCATCCACGGCGGCGACGCAAATTGGGCGCCCAATGGCGGGCATGCAAGCGGCCGTAAATTCCCGATCCTCTTTGCCGGCATGCTCCTCGACGACGACGAGATGAAGGCCATCGGCGACGACGACGAGATTTTATTCGGCGAGGACGCCCAGACCTTCTACGTCGAAGAGACGGCGCCCGGTGAATATAACGGCGGTCACGGCGGCTATACCGAGGAACACGAGGGCATGGCGGAGTGGGGAATTCGCCACGCCACAGATCGCTCCCGCGACGACGTCGACTGGGGCGCCTCGTATCGCCGCTGTTGTACAGCCAATGCCTGGGGCGGCTTCGTCCTGGCTGCCCACATCATGGACGCCGTCGAATTATGGAATCACGACGCCCTTTTCGACTATCAGGACCGCTATATGGATATCGAGGAGCCCGGCGACTACAACCGCTCCTGGGATCGTCCGTTCTCCGAGGAGATGTGGGATACCTACCGCGATGATTATTAATACGAGGACCTCCTCGAGCTTCCCGGCCGCCATCACCACTATCTGTCTCACCGTCCTCCTCGGCGCCTGCTCCACCTACGGGTGGGCCGACTCCACGGGGACCGACGGCGAGGTAGCGCAGCCGCTGCGCGTTGAAACCTTAAGCGCCCCGGCCCATCTGGGGCTCGACCACTCGGCGCTGCGCATATTGCTGATCGACGAATTGGAATTACAGGGCGTATCCGTGGCTTTCACCGGCGACGCCCCGTCGCTTCGATGCATGGTGACCGATCGCCACAGCAGCGGCTTTGGAAGCGAGGTGGTTGCCGAACTGGATTTGGCCTGCGATATTCTGCCAGGCCATGACGACACCCCGATTTACTCCTTTCGCGAAAAGGGGTTGTCCATCGAGCACCTGGGAGCAGACTCATCGTCACTGGCGGCGATGCAGGCCAGTCGCAGATCCGATCAATTGGCGGCCGCCGATGCCGTCACCCGGCTCGCACCTCAAATCGCCGACGCGCTCCGAAAGGGTTCTTCCGCTGACTAATTGAGGCATTTCGATGAGCAAGCAGGCAAAAAAAGCACGGGCCTTTTTCCGCAATATAAAAAAGGGCGACCCCGCTCCGATTTATTATATCTACGGCGAGGAGACCTACCTTTTAGACAAAGCGCTGGAAGCGATCACCGATCTCGCCTGCCCCGATGGGACCAACGACTTCAATTACGACGTCATCCAGGGCCGTGATATTGAAGCCGGAAAAATCCTCTCCTGCGCACAGATGCTGCCCATGATGGTGGATCGCCGCCTCGTCGTGGTTCGCGACCTCCAGGAGGTTCCCCCGAAAACACTTGAGCCCCTCGAGGATTACTTTAAGGATCCGTCGCCGACGACCTGTCTCGTCTTTCACGCCCGGACCATCAATAAATCGATCGACGGCCGAATCGGCATCGTGCGAAAGCTCAAAAAAGCCGCCGAAGTCTGCGAATTTAAACCGCTCTACGAAAATGAGGTGGGGCCCTTTATCCAGCGCCAGGCAAAAAGCCGCGGGCTCAGGCTGCGCCGCGAGGCGTCGGCATATCTGATCGACGCCGTGGGCACCGATCTGGCCGGCCTCGATCAGGCAATGCTGAAAATCGACCTTTATATGGGGGCCGCCGACGAGGACACACCGCGAGAGGTCACCGTCGAGGATGCTCAGGCCGTGGTGGCGAGAACGCGAAATCGCTCCGTATTCGATCTCACCGACGCTCTGGGAGATTGTGATTTTCAATCGGCGCTCGAGGTCCTAGAGCGGATGCTTCTCGACGGCGAGTCGCCACTGATGGTCTCCCATATGGTGGCCCGCCATTTTCGAATCGTCGCTCGCCTGCAGGACCCGCAATTGCGCAACGCCAATAACAAGAAGGCAGCCTCCACAGTCCGGGTAAGCCCTTATTTCGTCAGCGATTATCGCCGCGACGCCCGCACCTTTTCGCCCGCCGAGGTCCGCGCCATCATGCGGCGCATCCTGGAGGTCGATATTGGCCTAAAATCAAGCGGCGTTCCCGACCGCGTCATTCTGGAGCGTCTGCTCACGGATATCTGTTTTCGAAACCTGGTGCGCGGCGACGACAATACCGGGAGGCAGCGCCGATGAAGCTCGATCTTCCGTCGCCAGGAGCGCTGCTCGAGGAAAAGAAGGGCCGCATCGCCGCGCTTCTCGATGCCGAGCTATATCTTCCGCGCTTGGTGGAGCAACTGTCGGCGGGCTTTATGGAGATCGACTCCTCCACGGCGGCCCGCTGGGCTGGATGGATCGTCTCCCTTCGCGACGACCCGGCCTGGTCCATCGTCGAACCCGCTTTGTCGACGCCCGGCGCCTGGCCCGAGGTCTGGCAACAGGCGCGAAAGGCCGGCTTTTCAGAGACCACAGAACACCACCAGGCGATCTTTTTTACCCGTCTATTCGAGCGAGCCATCGACGAGTCGCAATACGCGCTCGCCGACCACAGTTGGACCGAAGCCCTGGAGTCCTGGAAGAGCTTGAGCGACGGAAATTACCTGCGCCGAGTGATTTTGGCGCCTGTGGCCGATGAATTGACAGACGATCAATTCGATCAGGTCCTGGCCGCCCTTGTCGACGGCCCCCTGGCGCTGCTCGGCAATCTGGCGAAGACATCATTGCGGCTCGAAAGCTGGAGCAGCGCCCCCGCGCGCCGTCCAATGCGATTCGCGCTCGCCGGCTTAAATCGACCGGCACAGATATTTTCCGAGCCCGCTGACTCGGCGCTCGCCGCCGGCGTCTGTGAGGGCGCGAGCCTCATGACCGAACGCCTCAATCAACTGGTGAGCGACGAGCTCGGCAGTCGACTCGACTCGCTGGACCTGGTCACGGCAACTCTTGCGGAACTCCTCGACGCTTTCGACGGCGCACTGCTCCGCTCCGAGGCCCTCGACAATCCCCCGCAGCTCGAGCGATCAATTTTGCGCCGCGGCCTGGCCCTTATCTGGGATCTGCGGGAGATGGAGCGCGACGACGAATTGGGAATTACGCCCCCGCTGGTCGAACGTCTCGAACCGGTGACGGCGCGACTTCGCGAGGCCGGCGGCGACGACTTTTTCGGACTTCAGGGAGCCGTCGCAGATCTGATGGTCTTCAAGGGCGAAGAATCGCTATCCCTGGATGCCCGCCAACAGGCATTCGAGCAGGCCCTCGACGTCTGTCCGGGCCATCGAAACGCCTCGCGCCTACTGTCGTATCTGCTCCTGGAGCGGGCCAACCGAGATCTTCTCAAGACGGCCACCGTTCCTGCCGCCGGTGCTCGAATCGGCCTGGTGCGTCGACAGATAAAACCGCTCGTCGACCGCGCATCCGAGGCGATAACACAGGCCGAAGAATTATATCCGGAAAACGACCTTCTCGACCGCTACCGCGAAGATCTCCAGGAAGAGATCGAGCGATTCAAACTCGTCCCGGAGGCCGACCGTGAAGATTGACGACAACCCATTCGAAAATTGGGGCCTCGATCCGCGCGACGACAAGCGAACGCTGACGGAAGCGATGCGCAGCCGCTCACGACAACTCGATAAAAAAGAGCGACAAAAGCTACAGGAGAGTTGGCGATCGTTGGTCAGTGATCCCGTGGCACGGGCCCGGTGGATCGCCCTGACGCCACCGCCGGTTGCCGACGCTGAATCCCCCTGGGAGCCGGCCGAAGAACTCGCCAAAAAGGAGATAAAGCCCGGTAAATTACCGGGGCTTCGCCCCACGCTGGAAGATAGTCTGGTCATTCCGCTGATGGACGATGAGCAACTCTATGCTTCGCCGCCCTTTTTGCCCACATTGCTCCGCGAAGCGCGGCTCGGCACCCCCGGGGAGGACGAATAATGAAGATCGCCCCGCCCTTTGGTATCGATCTGGGGACGACGCGCACCGCGGCCGCGGTCTTTTTGCCGGGCACTTCCGAGCCCTCGGTGGCCGTCGACGGCGACGGCCGTCACACCCTTCCATCAGTGGTCCGCGCCGCCGACAAGGAGCGGTGGCTCGTCGGCGACGACGCCCTCGAAGACAGCTCCGAGGCGCCGCTTCTGGAGTCGGTCAAACGCTTTATGGGAAGCAACGAGGCCATCCCCGACGACGACGAGTTACTCCCGGAAGAGGCTTCGGCGATCATCGTCTCCGCCATCGCCGCCCGAATGCGCGAGCACGTCACGGGACTTTATCCCGACCGATCTCTTCGACCGCGCGATGCGGTCATCACGGTACCGGCCTACTTCGACGCTCCGCAGATCGAGGCCACCCGCCGGGCCGGTGAATTGGCCGGTCTCCGTGTAGCTGGACTGGTCCAGGAACCCACGGCAGCGGCCATCTACCACACCTGGAAAAACGATATCGGCGACGGCACCTTCCTGGTCTACGACCTCGGCGGTGGAACCTTCGACGTCTCCGTAATCCGCACCATCTTCGGCGAGTACCAGGTCCTCGCCATCGACGGCGACAACCACCTCGGCGGCGACGACTTTGATCGGCGTCTCGCGGAGTATTTCCGCGCTGATCTGGAGGAGTCGGGGTTTGAGATGGCGGAGAGTCTCGAGAGCGAAAAAGACCGACTGGCCTTCCAGACTCTTCGGCGTATCGCCCGGCAGACCAAAGTAGCACTCAGCGATGCAGATTCGGTAGATGTCGACGAAGAAGCACTCTTTGCAGATCGCTCCGGACGGACTGTGGACCTGAAAATGACGGTGACCCGCGACAAATTCGAGGAGGTCATCGAAGATCTACTCCAGGCCACGATTTTGTCCTGTCACCGCGCCCTCCAGAGTGCACACGCTCGCCACGGATTGGAGCCCACCGAGGTGGACGGGATCTTTTTAGTCGGCGGCTCGACGCGAGTTCCCGCTGTCCCCCGGAGGCTGCTGGCGACCATCGGCGAGGAGATCGGCGTCGGCGAGGATGATGTCTTGAGTGACGAACCGGAGACCAGCGTCGCCCGCGGCGCTGCCCTGCACGCCGCTGCCGTGGCGCCCCTGAAATTCGAGGACGACGACGCCGAAGTGACGATCGCCGTCACCGATCTTCCCTCGGACAACCCGGATCGCCGGCTCATCGGGCACGTCGACTACGGCGGTGAGCCGACACCGACGGAGATTTCCTTCGGCGACGACCAGATGCGCACGTCACTCGAGGAGCCCGGCGACCCACCGCGCTTTTCGATCGATGACATCATCGCCGCCGAACTCGAACCGGAGGACGAGACGCTTGTTGCGACAGCGCTTTATCGCGACGACGAGTTGCTCTACGGCCCGGTCGACCTCTGGTTGCCCGATCGGCCCGAGAACGCGCGGCCTGCTCCGACGCTGGCACTGACCAACCCCGCCGTATTGGCCAAAGATATCAACGTCGAGGTCGTCGAGGAGGGAAAATCTGCGCGCCACACCCTCATTGAGCGCGGCACCCACTTGCCGACGACGGCGAGACATCGCCTGGTCACCGGCGACCGCTCCGGCTCGCTGGTCTTGCGTTTATTTCAGCATCGGCTCCCGATTCACACATTGGTATTGCCCCTGCCGGAGACGACACCACCGGGAACGCCGGTGGAATTGACGGTCGACGTCGATCAGGCGATGAATCTGACCGCCTCGGGCTCTGTCGATGATCAAACCTTCTGGGCTCGCATCGACCGCCCCTCGGCACCGCGCAGACGCCAGTGGGAGGAGATCGAGGAATTGATGGATCGCACCGACCAGATTGCCGAGCGTCTGTGGGGCATGGAAGCCCGGCGATTCGCTGAAGAGCAACAGAATCTCTTCGTCGGAATCCGAGCCGCCGTGCGACATGACCCACACCGATTGCAGGTTCTGGCCCGCCGCCTGGAGGCTCTTGCCGAGGAATATGCCCCGCGCCCACAGCGAACGCCCGGCCGCAGTCGCATCGACACCTTACTCGACACCATTCGCCGGCTTGTTTTCGCCGCCGAGGACGAGAGGCTCGGAAGATCCCGCGACGAATGGGCGTCGGAGTTGCGAGAACTCACCGCCCAGGTCGACCAGGCCTGGCGCGGCGACGACGACAGCCGCTGGCGCGATCTGGCCGACAGAATCCAGGCCATCTACGAGAGCGTCGCTCAGGACGAGTTTATGTTTCGGCGTCGCGATCCCGAGCGCTACGCGCGGACCCTCTTTGAGACCACGCAGGCCCAACTTCAGGCGCTTCACCGGGCAATCCAGGAATTTCCCCGAGCCGCCGACAGCGAAGCCCGTGAACTTCAGCGCGCCGAATTAGAGCGAATCGAGGCGAGCGTCGATGAACTTCGCCGACGGCTGCCCGATGCGCCACCGGCGCCGGCGGAGTTGACTGATATCGAGCGCCTTGCGCGCTCCATCGGGCATCTGGAACGGCGTTTAGAGCGGGTCCACATCGTCGGTGTCCCCCGCCGGGGAGAGTCGCCATGAGTCTCGCCAGCCGATGGGAAGATGCCCGCATCAACTATCACCGGGGACGGATCCGCCATCTTATTGACCGCGAAAAATGGCCACAGGCCCTGACGGCAGTGGTCGATTTCGCGCAATTTGCCGACGGACGCATCGACGATGCCGAACTCTGGCTGGAGATGACAATCCGAGCCACCGAGATCGTCGCTCACCTCGACGATCCGGCGGAATACCGGGCATTTCTCATCCACTTCGCCGCCCCCTTTCTGGAGGAGCGCCCCGACGCCCTTGCCGAGTTCGTCGAGGCTTTTGCAGTGGTCGCCGATCACGCCGAACCATCAGTGATGATCGAGGTCGGCCGGTGGCTCGCCGACGCCCAGCCGACCTGGCCGCTCGGCCCTTATCTGGTGGGTCATTTCAATGAGGCGAAGACGCGCCATGACGGCGACCGCACAGAATTCGCCCAGGCGGCTGCGCAATTCGAGGTCGTCGCCAACCGCGCCCACATCGCCGCTCTCAAAGCGTGGAATCTCCACGCCAGGCTCCGTCAGGGCGCCCTGTTATTGACCACCGGAACCGACCGCCGTCGCGGACGTCAGATCCTCGGCAATCTCGACTGGACGCAGCTATTTCCACGAGAACAGCTCTGGATGGCCGTCAGTCTGGCCTCCAGCGCTCGCTGGAGCGACCGGCTGCGGGCGATGGACATCGTCCTCGACCTTCACCACGCCGTAAAATCCGGTCGCCCGCGTTACCGGAAATTAAAACTCCGAGACCTGCGCCGCACGGCGGCAACGATCTTCAAACTCGCCGGATTGAAGCTCCCCGATGCCGAGGATCGGCGCCTTGGTGAGCTGTCGGAGACCCTCTTCTCGGCAGACGAAGCCCGAAAATGGACGAGTTTTCTCCAAACACGGCGGCGCCTCGCCAAGGTCGCCGCCCTTCCCTTCGATCAGGGCGATCAGGTCGTGGGATTGCTCACGAAATTGAGTTCTGTCTACCCCGATCGCTGGGAGCCTGCGGCGAAGCGCTTTCAGATTCTGACCAGCGGTTGGAACGGCGACTACGGCTCGACAAAATCGGTACCCTCGCCGAGCCGTCACGACCGGCGCCTCCCCATCGTCGACGCCGTGGCTCGGCTCGTATCGCTCCTTGCGAACCCCACAAAAGAAAATGCCGACAATGATCTTCTGAGCGACGCGCTCGCCGATCTGATTGACTCCCTATCTTCGATGGGTCCCGGCGAGGATGGCGCGGCGGCCCGCCCGGTGGCGTTGGTCTGGCCAAAATTGCTCGCACAACAGCGTGTCGACCTCGCCGAGCACGAAGACGAGCTGACACGACTCGCCGACCTCCACGCCTCACTGGCGCCACCGCCGAGCTACGGATGGTGGCCGCTGGCAGCCCACATCTACGAGGCGGAACTCGATGAGGCGGCCGCCAAAATCGCCTCTCAGGCCCGTGTCTCCGACACCCCGGCGGCCGACCCCAGGCTTCGCCGCTACGTCGCCGCCCGCACCTTTCGCCGGGCCGTCAACAACCGCGACGCCGCGGAAGCCCGCAAGTGGCTCGACAGCCTATAACCCGGTTTTTTCCGGGTCCCGCGACCAGCCTGGCCGCCTTCAGGGAATGCCTGTAGGACCGACCACTTGAAGCTTACGACTCTTTTAGTAGCATTCCTCCCGGTCGGACGCGATCACTACTTCTCCACATCAGCGCCCGGAGGCTTCATGTATTCTACTCGTAATCAATGGCTAATCGTTTCATTGCTCACAGCATTCCTCATGATGGCGTTGGCCTGTAGCGATGGTGAGCTCGACGACGCACCGGACCCGGCGACTAGCTGTGCGGACGCCTGTGAGCGAGAGGCAGAATGCGAAGGTGAGGAACTCGACTCCGAACAGCTCGACGAATGTGCTCAAGACTGTGAGGAGGTCGTCGAAATGATGAAAGAGGGTCAAGGTGAAGACTGCGTCGCCGCACAGAGTTTAATGTGGGAATGCGTTTTCAATCTCCCCTGTGAGGCGTTGGAAGATGATACGCTCATCGACGAAGAGTGCGCCAGCGATGCCGAAAGGGTCAATGACCTCTGTGAGATTCCCGCAGGTTGAGTGGGACCCTGTAGTTCTTTTCATCAAACGAGTTCGGGGGGGCCGTTCACGCCTATCGTGGACCCTCAGGTTGCTGCGACTACGCCGCGCAGCCGGGGGCTCATAGTCGCGATGAACCTCTTGCCCTCGTAGACCGGAGTCGCTGCCACCCGACTCTCAGCGTTAATTCGTCAGTTCTGACGAATTAGCCCCCCTATATACTCTAATTCGTCAGACTTGACGAGTTATATCCCTACCACTAGATTATATCAACTCGTCTATTTTGACGAAAACTCACCTTATTTGCAGATAAGTCGCCATTTATGACGAATAAACCACTCCAAAGTCTACTAAATGACGACGCCGTCCTCGAAGAGATCGGTCTTCGTCTGCAGCGACGTCGCCTCGACCTGGAATGGACACAGGCCGAGTTGGCGACCCACGCCGGCGTCTCCAAGCGAACCGTAGAGCGGATGGAGGCCGGCAACTCGGCACAATTGCAGAGCTTCATTCGCGCATTGCGCGCCCTCGACCTTCTGCCGGCTCTCGATGAGGCGCTGCCCCGCCCCGGTCCACGCCCCATGGAGCTATTGTCCATGAAGGGCGAGCAGCGAAAGCGGGCCCCCCGCAAGAAATCCGACGTCGATGGTGAGTGGAAGTGGGGAGAAGAGTGACCACCGTCGCAGAAGTCAGACTGTGGGGACGGACCATCGGAGCTGTGGCCCTAGAGGAAGAGGAAACCTACGCATCCTTTCAATACAATCCGGAGTTTCTTGGAAGCGGCATCGAGCTATCACCGCTGAAGATGCCCCTTGCGCGCAGACCCTATCGCTTTCCGGACCTGGGCGTAGATGCGTTCTACGGCCTGCCCGGCATGCTGGCCGATTCACTCCCCGACAAATTCGGAAACGCCCTGATCGATGCATGGCTGCAAACCCAGGGTCGCTCAGCGGAGTCACTCAACGCCGTGGAGCGGCTATGCTACGTCGGTTCCCGCGCCATGGGAGCGCTGGAATACCACCCTTCCCGGCGGATCCCGGGCGGCGACGTGGTTCTGGACGTCGAGAAATTGGTGGAGCTCGCATCGAAGGTATTGGCAAAACGCGAGGGCTTCGACACCTCCCTTGCCGCAGAAGAGGGGCTGGCAGATATTCTGCAGGTGGGCACCTCCGCCGGAGGCGCGCGGGCGAAGGCCGTCATCGCCTGGAATCGCAACACCGACGAGATTCGTTCGGGACAGGTCGACGTGGGAGAGGATTTTGAGCACTGGCTGCTCAAATTCGACGGCGTCTCCCACAATCGCGACCGCGAACTCGAAGATCCACAGGGCTACGGGCTTATCGAATATGCCTATTCGATGATGGCCCGGGCGGCAGGCATCACCATGACGGAGTGCCGAGTCTTTGAGGAGGGAGGACGTCATCACTTTATGACGAGGCGTTTTGACCGCACGCCCGAGGGCGGCAAGCTGCATATGCAGTCACTGGGAGCCCTGGCACATTTCGACTTCAATGCCCCGGGCCACTACAGCTACGAGCAGTGTTTCGACGTCATCCGCCACCTCGGCATGTCTACGCCCACAGTGGAGCAGCAATTTCGGCGAATGGCCTTTAATATCATTGCCCGAAACCAGGATGATCACGTCAAAAATATTGCATTCTTGATGGACAAGTCCGGGCAGTGGTCGCTGTCTCCCGCCTTTGATGTGACCTATAGCTACAATCCGCAGGGAGCGTGGACATCGAAGCATCAGATGAGCATGAATCTAAAACGCGACGACTTCACCATCGAGGATTTCGTCGCGTGCGGACGCCGGGCATCACTAAAGCGCGGGAGAGCAAAGGCCATCGTCGCCGAGGTCTGTGAAGCCGTGAGCCGCTGGCCTGAGTTCGCCCGGAAGGCCGGCGTTTATACCTCTCATCGTCGCAACATCTCCAAACACCACCGGCTGCATCTATGCGAATCATGAACGTAGCCAGGAGGTCGTAGTCGCGGCAAACCTCGTTCCCTCGTAGACACTCTATGGAGAATCCTGTTGGTGATGCCGAATCCCCCGACCTGGGTATCCACACTCTCAATCCATTCAATGCTCATGCACGGCTGATTTGTCTGCACGCGAAAGGACAACTCATGAGACGTTTCATCATCATCCGACGTCCATTCAATCAAGATATGGGTGCTGGCTGGTTCTAGAGATAAGGGCGCGTACGTAAAGTCCACATCGAAGCGTTCACCGGCTCCAAACCTCTCGGGCCACTCTTCCACGGGAGGATCGACGGCGGAGTACTCGTCCAATTCAATTTCAACACCTTCGATTGTGACCGGTTCGTCGGCCTCGTTTTCTAATTGCAGCTCTCCGTCGACCACTACGGTTTTGGGCTAGCAGCCCTAGAAACGCGGCCAGGCTGGCCGCGGGCCCCGAGGCTAAGCGCTTACTTATAAAACTCTCAGGAGGACGTGCGAATTGCCAACCGCGCACAATCCGTGCGATTCTGCGGCTATGATCAACCGAATCAAATCCGCGATAAAGAGACCGGAGACGCTATTTTACGCCGTCGCCGCGTTTTTGCTGCTTTCACTGGGGTTGATGATCGTCATCGACGTCTTCGATGCCTTCGGGTGGCGGACCCGCTGGCTGGCCAGCGGTGAGGAGCGCTTTTATTTCTGGATGCATTGGTATTCCTCACCCGTGGAAAATCCGATGCAGTGGTTTTTGCTCGGATCCGGCGTCGGCATCTTTGCCCTCGGTGCCGGCGCCGCCTATCAACGCCAGAAGCCGGAGGAATTCGAGTTTGCGCTGTTGATGAGCCTCGCACTGGGTGTGATGTTTCTGGAGGACGTCGCCGACCCGCGGCATAGCATCCGCACCGAGATGGAAAATATATTCGGCGCCAGCTCCTATGGCGTGCTGGGCTCGGTGGTCGAATTGACCTATTTCGCGATGGTCGGTGCTCTACTTTTATACGTCTTCTTTCGATTCAGAAAGACCTTTTGGCCCCATAAAAAAGTGCGAAAATTTCTGGTTGCGGGCTACGGCTTCTACGCACTGGCCGTGGGGTCGTCGTGGCTCGGAAGCGCATTTCAATCGCTGACCGCCGAGGGACGCGTGCTGTATACGGTGCTCGGCAATGCCGCCATGGGCCTGCTCTTTCGCGGCAATGAGGAGATGGAGCAACTCTTTTTGACCCTCGATATGCAAGCTCAAACCCTCCGCGGCCATCCCATCGGATTTTATTTTATGGACCGCGTCTGGGAGGAATCCATCGAGTTGCTCGGCGCCGCCGCCCTGGTGGTGGCGGGACTGGCTTTTTTCCAGGCCACAGCCGGCGCTTCGCGACATGAATCCACTGAAGACTCAGCTCCCGAAAATAACCCGGAGTGAGAGCAATGGCGAATCATAATAAAACCGGGCTATTTCGATGATCGCCCGACTTATCAGCCTGGCGAAGGAAAAGCCGGAGACCTTATTTTATCTGGTCGCCGGATTTTTGGTCGTCTCCATCGGCCTCGTGGTCGCCATCGATGTCTTCGATGCCTTCGGATGGCGCACGGCGTGGCTCGCCGGCGACGAATATCGCAGCTTTTTTTGGTGGCATTGGTTCTCGGAACCCGTGGAAAATCCGATTCAGTGGTTCTTACTCGCCCTCGGCATGAGCGCCTTCGCCCTCGGCGCTGGCGCGGCTTATGAACGGGAGGACTCCCAGGGATTTCGCTTCGCACTCTTTATGAGCATCGGATTGGCATTGATGTTCATTGAAGACGCCGCCGATCCGCGCCACCGAATCCGCATGGACCTTGAGAGCTATTTCGGCTCCGGCTCCTATGGTGTGCTCGGAACGGCGATAGAGCTGATCTATTTCGCCCTTCTCGGCGGGCTTTTGCTCTATGCATTTTTTCGATTCCGGCAGGCTTTTTGGCCTCATGATAAGGCCCGTCGGTATCTGATTCGCGGCTTTGCGTTTTATGGCATCGCCGTCAGCTCCTCCTGGCTGGGAAGTGCGTTTCGCTCGGTGACGTCCGGGATGGCAGATCTCTACTCGGTCACGGGAGAGCTATTCGTCGCCATATTATTCTTCGACGGCGGCAAAACCGAGCAGCTCTACTGGGAGTTGGATGCACAAACCCAGGAGATCCTGGGCCGCCCCCTGAGCTTTTATTTTATGGACCGCGTCTGGGAGGAATCATTTGAATTACTCGGCGCCGCCGCCCTGGTCGTCGCCGGTTTTGCCTATTTCCGCGCCACCACGAAAGCGGTGCGCGACGAGGCCGAGTAGGTACTCGACTCTTTACGCCGCATCGTCCATCTCGTGCATCCAGACCTCGCGCTGCGGAAAGGGAATCCCGATGCCGGCGTCGTCGAGGTAGTATTTCACCTGTCGCAACAGATCGGAGCGAACCGCCCAGAAGTCGGCAGTTTCCACCCATCCGCGCACGAAAAAGTCGATGGAGCTATTATTTAACTCACCGACCCAGACGATGGGCTCCGGGTCTTCGAGCACTCCCTCATTGCTGTCGAGAAGCTCGGCGAATACTTCGCGGGCCTCGTCGATATCGGTGTCATAGGCCACACCGACGACAAGATCGATTCTGCGCACGCCGGTGGCCGTAAAATTGGTGATCGGTGATCCCCAGACCTTATTATTCGGCATCGTCACCAGCTTATTGTCGGGTGTTTTCAGAATCGTGGAAACGAGCGTCATATCATCGACTGTTCCCATGATATCACCGACCTCGACGAAATGGCCTACGTCAAAGGGCTGATACATTAAAATCATCATGCCGGAGGCGAAGTTCGACAACGTGTCCTGCAGGGCAAAACCGATGATCAGCCCGGAGACACCGAGACCGGCGACCAGAGCCGCCGTATCGACGCCGAGGTTGCTCAAGGCAATAATCAGTGTGACCAGCAAGATCGACTTGCTCGCCACATTGGCGGCGAATTGCTGAAATAGCGGCGAGGGTTGCAGATGAGAGCGGCGCAGCGCCGAAACGACAGATCGGCGAGCGAGCTTGGCCACCAGATAGCCCACGGCCAGGATCAACAAGAAGGCCAGGATATTGCGGCCGAGCGTCAGGCCCTCCGTCGCCAGCCAGGTCGTGACAAATTCCGATGCTTCACTCCACTCCGCACTCATACTCGACTCCTAGTCGACAACACATCTGCTCGTCACTCGAGCTTCGTCCGCTGCAGGATGCCCCCTGCTGGGCAAAGGTCAAATCTTTCGACCGACGTTGACGTAGGCCATCCCCGATGGAGTAAACTCTCGGACCACCGCATTTGCGGTCACTCGTCACCAAACCGCGGCCGCCTGCCCCGGCCGCCTTTTTGCACCATCGGACCTTTCCATGCCCCAACGGATCTCATCGCCGTCGCTTTACCGAAGCGCTGTCGCCACTGTGATTTTTCTGGTCCTCGCCGCCTGTTCGTCGTCGTCACCGCAACTCGAAGAGGAGCCCGAGACTCCGGTCGACGCCGAAGCCGAGGCCGCCCAGGAGCTTCAGGCGCTAATGGAGGCGGCCGACCAGGCATTTGATGACCGCGCCGATGCAGACCGCGCCGAAGAGGCCATCCAGTTATGGAGCGAGGCGCTGAGTAGCGAGGCCATCGACGACACTCAGCGCGTAGAAATTCTGGAATCGATCGCCAGCGCTCATTTTTTCATCGGTCGCTATCACGAAGCCGACGGCGTCGACGACGGCTCAAACGGATCGCGCAGCCGCCACGCCACGGCCGGACGAGAGGCCGCCGCCGACGCTCTGGCGATTGTCGCCCCCGAATTTCTCCGCGCCGTCGAGCGCGGTGCTCCATTCGAAGAAGACCTGCCGGAGTTGCCGGAATCAGCGCTCGACGCCCTGTTATGGTACGCGAAAAACCTCGACCTTCTGGCCGCCACGGGAGGCGTCGCCGTCGAACTCGAGACCTCTCCGCTCGTGGAATCCATCATGGAATTCGTCGCCGAAAACCGACCGAATGCCCATCACGGCGCGGCCCATCGCTACTTCGGTGTGCGCTGGGTGGAGCGTCCCTTAAACCGCAATGCCGAGGAGAGCCGACAGGCGTTTGAACGCAGCATTGAGGCAGATCCGGATTTTGCGCTGAATCGCTTGCTCCTGGCCCGTCACCTCGCCGTCTTCGAGGGCGATCGCGACCGATTCGAGGGCGAACTTCAGGCGATTATCGACGGCACCGATCAGCCGACGGCGCCCGAAAATGCCGTCGTCCGCTCCTGGGCAGAAGCGCTCCTTGAGCGAATTGATGAATTCTTCGACGCCTCCGGCGCCCAATGAGTTCCACAGCGTCTTCTTCCGCCGACAACCATCGAAAACCATTTCTAGACCGCCTAAAAGCGCGTCTTCAGCCGCCGCGGTTTCTCGCCCTCACGCGCGCTGGAAAATTCTTCATCCTCATGACCATCGGCGTCGGTTTCGGCGCCATCAACACCGGCAACAACCTCTTATTTTTGATCTTCGGCATGATGCTGTCCGTGATTTTGGCCAGCGGCGTGCTCAGCGAAGCCGTATTGCGAAATTTGCGCCTGCGCCGGCACCTGCCCCGCCGGCTGGAGGCCGGCCAGCCGGCCCCCGGGAGCTTTCGACTGATCAATCACGGCTGGTGGCCGGCGCTGAGCATCGAGGCATCGGAGCAAAACCCGCGCTGTATCCGCGGCCCGTCGGCCGGGCGCGAGGTCGGCCCCAAATCCGTGCCGTGGTGGAAATTCTGGCGTCGGCAAACCGACGACGAGCGCCGCCCGCTGGCAGCCGCTTATACCCTTCGTATTGGCGCCGACTCCGATTCGAAGGTAAGGACCCACTATCAGCTCCCCGAGCGCGGCGAGTACAAATTGACGGGCCTACAACTGACGACGCGCTTTCCCTTTAGCCTTTTTGAGAAAAGCCGCCGCTTTGCCGCTCCTTCGAAAGTAACCGTGTTGCCCGCTGCTCTTCCCGCCGAACAGTGGCTCGGCAGGCTCGACTCGCGCTGGGGCGATACGATGAAAAACAAGCGCGGACGCGGTGACGAGTATTTCGGCCTGCGCGACTATCGACCCGGCGAGGACCACCGATCGATCCACTGGAAAAGCACCGCCCGGCGCGGAGAACCGATGGTACGCGAGACCGAGGCCCGTCAGCGCCGCGCCCTGCTGATTATTCTCGACAATCGCGCCCCCGTCGAGGAACCCGCGGCGGCTCATCGCGCGCGATTTGAACTCGGAATTCGGCATCTCGCCGGGCTGCTCCACTCCCTGGATCGCGACGGCTACCGGCTTCAGCTTCGAAGCAGCACCGGCGACGTCTCACCGGAACGTCCCGGCGAGATCGACGCCCTTCTGCGTCACCTCGCCACCATCGAGCTCGCCCGGCGATCAGCCCCCCCGCCGCCGGAGGACTCCGACAACGACCTCCCGCAGAGCCGAGTCCGAATTGGCTTCGAGGATGTGCTCGGCGCTGCGCAAAAAGACGAGACGCGACTGTCGTTTGAAGCGCTTCCGGAGGAATCATCATGATTCCACTGGCTCGCCGGCTTACGCGATACCATCACGGGTTTTTATATGCCGTGTTGCTTCTGGGGTTTGTGGCTGTCATCACCGGCACTACCACGCCCCTGTGGCTTCTCATCGGCTTTCCGCTGGGGATGATTGGCGCTCATTATTTTCAGCGCGCCAATCTCGCCGACCCCGACCAGAATCGATGGTGGAACGCACTGATCATCTTCGTGGCGATTGCTTTATTCGTCGAATACCTGACGAATCCGTTGATCGATATCATGGTCTTCGGGATTCGCTTCGTGCTGATCCTGACTCTGATCAAGTTATTTAGCCGGCAGGGACCGCGCGACGAGCTACAGATATACGCCCTGTCCTTCTTGACCATCGCCGCTGCCAGCACGCTCAACGAGGACTTTCAATTCGGGATTTATTTCGGTCTCTATGTGCTGACCGGAACATTCTCGCTGGCCCTCTTCCACCTGAAAACCGAGTCCAATCGACAGATCGGCGCGGACTTAACGCGCACATCGCCCTTCGACCGGTTTTATATGTCGGTACTGGCGGGGATAAGTCTGTTGATTTTCGCGGGCTCACTTCTGATCTTTTTTGCGTTTCCCCGTATCGGACTCGGGCTCTTCGCCGATCCGTCGCGCAGCACTGTTCCCATCACAGGGTTCTCCGACAGCGTCGAAGTCGGAGACCACGGCTCCGTCAGGGATAACCCGTCGGTTGTAATGCGCGTCGAATTCGAAGATGGGCCACCTGCAGACTACGGCTCACTGCGCTGGCGGACCATGACGTTTGACACCTACGACGGCCGTGGCTGGAGTCGTCAACTCGACAGTGGCAGTGACTCCTCGATCCGCTCTCACTCCCAGAGTTACAACCTGGCCCATCTGTATTCAGATGCGCTGCGCGAGTACTTCGACGACGACGACGTGATCATTGCCGACGTGTACTTAGAACCGCTCGGCAGCAGCGTATTACCCACGTTGTGGCCGACGAGCCATCTGCGCATGGGTCCCGCCGACACCTCGTCATTACTCGGCACGATGCCGTCGCTGGTCACCGACGACTACGCAGATCTGCATCACACCGTCCCCAACGATGTGGGGCTGACATACCAGTTGACCGTCGAGCCCCGCCCCTCCGACGAAGCCCTTCGCCGCTCGTCGGGGCATATACTCGATCCAGACGACGCTGCGCCCTACCTCCAACGACCGGAGACGGATCCGCGCCTCGAAGCGCTCGCTGAAGATCTGACCGCCGATGCGGACTCGAATTTTGAGAAAGCCGAGGCCATCGGAGCCCACTTTTTTACGGAATTTCAATACACCCTCGATCTTCCCGAGATCACCACTGACGACCCGGTGGCCGAATTTCTCTTCGACCACCGCGAGGGCCACTGCGAGTACTTCGCCACCGCCGCGGCCATGATGCTCCGAAGCCTCGATGTCCCCACTCGGCTGGTCAACGGATTCCTGGGCGGCACATGGAACGACGTCGGCGACTATATGACAGTTCGCCAGGGCGACGCTCACGCCTGGATTGAAATCTACGTCCCCGATCTGGGCTGGGTTCCCTACGACCCGACGCCGCCCATTGAGAGCACCTTTTTGGAGCGCGCCGGGATCACACAGATGCTCGCCGATACGGTCGACACTATGCGCCATACCTGGACGATATGGTTTCTCGAATACGACCTTCAATCGCAGATCTGGCTGGTGGGAGAGTTGGGAGATATGCTCAGCGGCGAGGCCGGGAGTAGCGGCGAATCCGACACATCGGAAAGCGATGGCGAGCGAGACGGCTTTTCGATTCGGCCCGTCTTATTCATCGGCGGATGGCTGCTGCTTTTATTGGCAACCCTGTGGCGCGGCCGAAAGCACCCCCGCGTTGAAAGCTGGCGTTACGGGGCGGGAGTGCTGGTGGCCACCGCCGGCGGCGCCGGCTGGGTGGGCCTTTTTCAGGCGTGGAGTCCGGGGTGGATTATCGCCGGTGGGCTGTCGATTTTCGCCGCCGGTGCAATCCCCGCCCTACTCCGCCATCGCAGAACCCCATCGGATCTGCGCATGGCAACGAGGCTATTTCGCTCCATCGAGCGCGCCGCAATTCGCGCCGAATTGGCTCGCCGCCCCGACGAGGGGCCCGCCGGCTTTCTCGATCGACTCGCCGCCGAACGCCCGGCGGCAGCACCCCATATCGAGGTTTTCCGCACGCTTTATCTAGACGTCCGCTTCGGCGGCCGTGCGCTCGGAATTCAGACCCGTCAGAAAATACGCCGCGCCGCGCGCGAAGTTTGCCGAAAATTATAATCAGCATTCAGTCCCCCCGGGGACCGCGGCCAGCCTGGCCGCATTTCGCGCCGCGCGCGAAGTTTGCCGAAAATTATAATCAGCATTCAGTCTCCCCGGGGACCGCGGCCAGCCTGGCCGCATTTCGCGCCGCGCGCGAAGTTTGCCGAAAATTATAATCAGGTGGGAATGGCGATCTCGGCGAGGACGGACTCCATCAGCGCCTCGGCAGCGGCCCGATCTTGAGCGCCGGACTTCAGGCTCAGACGGTGCGCCAGACAGGGCACGAAGACCTCGCGAGCATCGTCGGAAATCGCGTAGTCGCGGCCTTCCATCAGGGCAATCGCACGGACCATGCGAATCACATCGAGGGCTCCGCGCGTGCTGATGCCGATGCGCACTCGCGGGTGATTGCGGGTCTCTTCGACGACCTCAAGCACGTAGTCGACCACACTCTCGTCGACCCGCACCTGCGCCGCCCGATATTGCAGCTCACGCAAGCGCTCGGCATCGACGACCACCTCGAGCTCCCGAACCGGTTCGTGGAGCCGCCGCTCCATCAATATCGAGCGCTCAATCTCGGTCCCCGGATAGCCAATTGCCAGGCGAATCATAAACCGATCGAGTTGACTCTCCGGGAGTGGATACGTTCCGTGATGATCGAGTGGGTTCTGAGTGGCCACCACGACGAAGGGATCTGGAAGCTCGCGTGTCTCGTCGTCGACGCTCACACTTCCCTCGCTCATCGCCTCCAACAAAGCCGATTGTGTCCGCGGCGTGGTCCGGTTGATCTCATCGGCCAATACGAGCCCCGAAAATATCGGTCCCGGCCGAAAGACGAATTCCTCGGTTTTCGACGAGTACACCGAGACGCCGAGTATATCTCCGGGCAACAGGTCACTCGTAAATTGGATGCGTTTAAATGTCAGGCCAAGACTCTTCGCCATCGCCAGGGCGAGAGTGGTCTTTCCGACGCCGGGCACGTCCTCTAAAAGCACATGGCCGCCGGCGACGACACTCGCCGTAGTCCACCGCACGACCCTGGGTTTTCCGAGAAATACAGTGCCGATATTATCCTGCAATTCTGTGAGCAATTCGGCAGCCTGATCGGCAGACGACGCCTTCGTCGTCTGTGATTCGGGATTCTCCACGGTCATCGCGTCCTCTCGTCGACAGGTCAGCTCCTTCGGAGCTATTGCGAATACTGGCGGCGATCAATTTTCACAAGCCCAGAGCAGTACCCGCAGCTTGCGCAAATGCTCATTGATCCTAGTTTTTTTTCAATCCGTACGCACATATCCAATCTAAGATTCCCGGGGGGGCTTCCATGTATCTGGCATGGGCGATTCGACTATTCACGGCGTTCGCAGCCGTCGCGGCACTAATTTTATTCAGCAATGATCTGACCGAAATACCGGAGACCTCGCCGGCGCCGGAGTCCACCTACGTCGAGGAGGAAATAGTTGCCGAAGCGCCTAAAATGGAAGCATCGATCATCGACGTCGCCGAAGACGGCCGTGATCTGCGCTCCATAATCGAGAGCGCCCCCAATGATGCCGTGATCCGCCTCCCCGGCAATGCCGAGTCTCAGATTCGCCCCGGTCCGGTGGAAGTAACTTCTCGGTTGACGATTCAGGGCGCGGACGAGTTATCGGCCATCACCACTGATGGCCTTCACGGTGCTTTTCACATCGCTCCCGGGGGAGCTCTTCATCTGGAGCGCATAAAAATCAGGGACGCTGCTGGCCCCCACCAGCCGGCTATCGACAACCGCGGTTATCTCGTGCTCCATGACGTCGTTATTCGCGACAACTCGGCAATATCCACGGCGGCAGCGCTGCGCAGCGGCGGGTCCCTCCTGGCGAAAGAATTGCGACTTCACAAAAACACCTCGAATGCCGGCCCGGGAGCCATCGAATTCACCGGCGGTGATGCCTACCTTCGCGGCCTCACGGCCATCGACAATCATGGATTCCATGGCGGTGTACTGGAAAACCACGCTGCGCTCGACATATCCGACGCATATTTCGCCTCCAATTCGGCCGATGAGGGCGGCGCGATCCTCAATCGCGGGAAGATCGACCTTCGAAACGGAGCTTTCTGGCTCAATCGCGGCAGCGGGAGCGATTCCTTTGGCGGCGCCCTTCTCTCGGAGCGAATACTTCGGATGACGAATACGACCTTTCACGCCAACGAGGCGACCTTCGGAAGTGCCCTGGTCGTCGACGCCGGGCAGACTGACCTGGCTCATATTACCTTTCACGCAAATCCCAGCCGTGCCGGAAGTGATGTCTACGTTGGCTCCAGGGGGACATTGCGGACTCGAAATAGCGTATTCTCCAGCGGCGATTCGACGGTCATGTCCATCGACATTGTCGGCACCGGCGACATGAAATCACTGGGCGGTAATATCGTTCCCCGACCTGCTGGCAATTGGCCCGAAAGGCTGGCAGGACCCGCCGATTGGCTCGGCACCGGTGAGGACACACCACCGACCAAAGAGCCCATCGGCGCAAACGGATGGATCCGACTGGTTCCGCTCGCCGAAGACCATCCCGGACGGCTCAACATACCCGCCAAATATTGCCGAGATGCACGGGACAGACCGCTCAGCCGCGATCAGAGCGGAAACCCGAGATCAGCGCTTCTGGCCTGCGACGCGGGAGCCCATCAAACGAGCCCGACTCCCCATGGTGAGCCTACTACACGGCCACAATAATTATGAATCGTTGACGCCGGTCCTAAACGACGATCTCGACAGCCGTCTGCACTCGACGATGCTACGGCATCGCCTCATTTCGACAGCGTCAACCTCGTCGTCCATACCTCGGCCTCAATCAATCATCTTCACTGCCGACGTGCACTACTTTGTCAGTGGATTGACATGCATTACGTAGGACTGATCCGGCGTCAACTCGACCGTGCCGTAGTCGATATAGGGAAACATCACATTGTCGACATCCG
>SKQC01000451.1 GCA_007119175.1 Myxococcales bacterium
ACGAAGTGGTCCCCGACCGGGGCTCCACCGCCGGAGGTGACCGGGTATATCTGACCGGTTATTTCGGTGATTTCGATGCTCCTGAGGTCCAATTCGGCGATGCCGAGGCGACCGTGGTGGACGTCGATGACCATGTGATCGCCGTCGATACTCCGGCCGTCGCCGATGCCGGTGCAGTTGATATCATCGTTGATGACGGCACGGATTCGGTCAGCGCTGACGATGCCTTTGGATATTTTGAGCCCCTGAGTATTGCCGAACTCGATCCGGCGCAGGGTAGCGTCGACGGGGGCACATCGGTCACAGTGACGGGCACTGGATTTTCTGCGGTGGAGACGGTGCGCCTTACCGGATTGTCGGTGGCCTTTGAAGTAGAGGATGACGAGACACTGACACTGACGACACCCGCGGCGGGACCGGGAGTCGCCGATCTGGCGCTGAGCACAGACGACGGCCGCAGCCTGCTGGAGGAAGAGGCATATTTTTATGTCGGCGCCCTTGAGCTGTGGAATTTCTCGCCCACCCAGGGGTCGATTGCCGGCAATACCTACGTCGAGATCGGTGGCAGCGGCTTTTCGGAGCAGACACAATTTTATTTCGGTGATCTACTGGCCGAAGATATCGACGTTGACGGTCCCTTCTCGGCGACGGTGCGAACCCCACCGGGCTCGACGGGCTCGGTAGAGGTCAGCGCCGAGCAACCCGATGCACAAGCCCAGGCCCCCGATTTATTCACCTATTTCAATCCCGGTGCTCAAACCGGCGGTGCCTGGGGCAATCCCATCGACGGAGCGGTCAACGTGACCGTCTTCTCAATCGGCGGAGGCCCGGTAGAGGGGGCCTACGTGATGCTGTCCACCAGCGCCCAGACACCCTACTCGGGCATTACCGACGCCGGTGGCCTGGTCACCTTATCCGGCCCCGACGTACTGGGTCAGCAGACCATCACCGCCACCGCACCGGGCCACTCCAGTGCCACCGTCCAGAACGTCGACGCCGAAAATATTACCGTCTTTTTGCAGCCCGAAGCCGACGGCGATCCCCAATTCCCCCCCCCGCCGCCGACGGCCACCTTTCACGGCGATATCACGGGTCTCGACAAATTAGATCAGCCGGCGCCCAACGAGGTGTTGATGGCAATCGTGGAAACGACCCGTCCATCCCTCGATGACGAACTCCCCGATCCGGGAGGGGGAAATGTGGTCACTGAAGACGGCGAATATATCATTCAGACCCGGGTCGGCGAGTTAGCTCTGGTGGCGATTGGCGGGTTGTACAACGTCGACACCGAGCAATTTCGTCCCACCCGTATGGGAACGGCCCGCCATCTGACGGCGGCCGATGGTGGAACCTACGAAGAAGATATCGATCTCGATATCCCGCTCAACGATTCGATCACGATGAAGCTCGACGGGGCACCGTTGAGCACGCCTGGCGGACCGAATACCAACAGGGCTCATCTTTTCCTGGATCTGAACGTGGACGGATTCTTCGGACCGATGCACGAATATACGACCAATAACGACCTCAAAGAACTCGGCGAGATGGCCCCGCTGATCGGAGATATCGATGATGCGTCGTATTATCTGCGAATTCAGACCGATCTAAATGGCGGAATCCCGCTGAGCCAGACCTTTATTCGCAATATCGATGAGTTAGGAGAGACCTATGTGACGCCTCCCATGGCATCTACGATCGACTTCGTCACTCCCTCATCAGGAGGCGTTCCCACCGACGGACTTGTGCAGTGGGAGCTTCACGGGGCGTATCCACCGGACTTTTATTATGTCTTCGTCGAGACCTTTATGCAGGAGACTGTATGGGAGATCTTTTTGCCCGGTGATGTCACGAGCTTTCAGTTTCCGGACTTCCCGGAATTCGATCCCGACGACTTCGATGAAGAAGAGGGACTGCCGCTTCCCTATCCCGGGGGCAGCTACCAGATGGTGGTCGTAGGCTATCGAAAGGATGGGCTGACAGCAGAGAATTTCTCCTACGACGATCTCAATCCGGCGACCGCCAGCGGCTATAGTCTGGCGGCCATGATGATCGGCTTTTGAGAAACGAATCAGTGGAAACAAAATGAACGTCCGACGGCGTTCTCACTCTCAACGGCAACTCAACGCCAGATCCGGAGCTACCGTGGTTCGAATCAACTTCTTCTACACACCTATCGGCGCGGCGTTGCTCTTCGTGCTCTGTGCTGCTGCGTTGTCTATGGGCTGCAGCGACGACGCACGGGATATCGATCCGGTGGCCGACGCCGACCAAACCCCCGACGCCGGTGCCCCCGATGTCTCTGATGGCGACACACCCTCGCCGACGACCGACGTTCCCGGCACGGAGGAAGATGTCGACCGTCCACCGGAGGACAGCGGCGGCGAATGGGAATGGGGTGGCGACGACGAGTTTGAAATCATCGCCGTAAGCCCGGCCCATGGCCCGGTAGAGGGCGGTACCACAGTCTTTGTCCACGGCGGCGATCTCACCGACAGCACACAGCTTTTATTCGGCGGTCAGGAAGTCGACGCCGAATTAACCCAGGGCCAATTGGTGGCCGAAACGCCGGCCGCCGACGGACCGGGCCCGGTGACTGTGCGCGCGATCTCCACTGACGGCGAGGTCTCGGAGATTCCGAACGGCTTTACCTACGCCAATCCCGTGGAGGTCGATGAGATCGTTCCCGATCAATTGCCCACGACCGGTGGCGTGGAGATCACCCTTCACGGCTCGGGATTCGTGGAACCGATGGGGGTAAGCTTTTCTGGAGAGCCGGCGCGACGCATCGACGTCGTCAACGGCACAATGGCCCGGGTCGTCACTCCGCCCATGCCCCGAGGCCACGCCGACGTGAGGATCTCAATTCCCGACGATCAGGCTCTGCTCGAGGACGGGGTGTATTTTTACTCGCGCCTCGACGTGGATGCCGTCGACCCGGCCGTCGGCGATATCGGCGGCGGAGAGGCAGTGACGATCCGGGGCGCCGGATTTACGCCGGATACCACGGTGAGCTTCGGCGACCGAGACGCCGATATCCAATCGGTCAACGTCGCCGAAGGGTCCATCGACGTCATCACTCCCGCGGCGACGGCGGCCGGCGCCGTCGACGTCTATCTTGAAAATTCCCACGATGCCGAGCGCGTCGACGAGGGGTTTTTCTACGACGACGCAGACACCGACTCGCTGTTGTCGATTCAGCCCGATACGGCGCCAGTAGCAGGTGGAACGGAGCATATCGTCTCCGGACGCAATCTCGATGCCGGTGATGCGCAGATATATGTGGGCGATGAGCAGGCGACGATCGTAGACGCCGACTCAGCCCACGCGCTGGTGGAGGTTCCGGCAGCCGAGTCCGGATCGGCGGATGTGATTTTTTATCGCGATGGCGTCGAGGTAGATCGCCTCGATGACGGCATCGAATATCTGTCCCCGCTGAGCGTCGACAGCGTCGAACCCGCCACAGGCGAGGCAGACGGCGGCGAGACGGTGGTCATAAGCGGCGAGGGCTTGGAGAATGCAGAATCCGTATCATTCGGTGGGCTTCCGGCAGCATTTGAGACCAATGCCGATGGGGAATTGTCGGTGGTCACGCCGAGTTCGGAGCCCGGATCTGTAGATATCATCATCGCCGATGCAGATCGCGAGATCGTCGTCGACGATGGATTTTATTTTGAAGGCCCCCTCGAAGTGTGGTCGATGCGCCCCACCCGCGGCGCCCTGGCGGGCAATACCTATGTCACCCTGCAGGGACAGGGTTTTGACGGCACCATCGACGTCGCCGTCGGCGACGAAGCAGCCAGCGACATACGCCGCCACGATCCCTATACCGTGACGTTTCGCACCCCACCCGGTTCCTCGCAGGGAGCCCACGAGGTGACGCTTGAGGCCATGGATCAACAAGCCCAGCCGCCGCATCCCTTCGTTTATTTCAATCCCATGAGCAGCTTCGGCGGTGCCTTCGGTCCACCTGTCAACGGTTCCATCAATATCACCGCCGTCACCCAGGAGGGAACGCCGATTCCAGGGGCATTCGCCATGCTTTCCGTCCACCCCGAAACGCCCTATCAGGGAATGACCGACGCCAACGGGCAGGTCACATTATCGGGCCCCGATTTGCTGGGGCCACAGATGATTACGGTCACGGCACCAGAGATGTCGACGTTTACGGTGCGCGAACTCAACGCCGAAAACCTCACCGTCATACTCAATCCCCTGGAGCCTCCCGAGGGAGCCGAAGGAGAGCCTACTCTTCCGCCGATTGGAGAGTTTCAGGGCAATATCACGATCACCGGCAAGGGCACCGATCCGGAGGGCGGCAAAGAATATAATATGTCGATGGTGCGAGTAACGCGCCCCGCCATCAATGGCATGCAGCTCAATCCCGGTGCCAATTCCGTGGTGGAGGGCGAGGGGAATTTCTCGTTGCGCTCTCGCGTCGGCGATGTCGTCCTCATCGGTCTCTGCGGACTCTACAACGAGGAAACCGAGCATTTTCAGCCGAAGATGATGGCCGTGGAGCGAAACCTGAGCATCTCCGACGGCCAGCTCAAAGATGTTGATCTGGAATGCAATATTCCACTCGAGGAATACCTGCCGGTAAAACTGACGAATCCCGTCTACGCTCCCGATGGCCCGACGATCAACGAGATCACCACCTATGTTGATTTCGGCTACGAAGGTGTCTTCCGGATGCCGAACCCGGTCGTCGGACTCGACGATATTTTAATGGGCGGACCACTTCCCCGTGCAGAAGGCGAATTATCGGATATCACCTACGGTGCTGTGGCCGGATCATATACTGGGGCCGGCCTTCCCTACACGCAGACGACCATCGAGGATATCCCGGAGGTCGACCAACTGACGTCAACGTCCCCGCTGGTCGGCGTGCCCGAATTGCAGATGCCCGTCAACGCAGGCACCATCGACGGCGAGATTCGTTTCGGACTCAAGGGCGCGAACCAACCCGACTTCTTCTATATCGTATTGCGCAACCCCATCGGACTACCGGTGTGGACATTTCTCGTCCCGGGCAACGACGATATGATTCCCATGCCCGAGCTTCCCTCCTTCGACGATCTCTCGGCGGACGCCCGCCCCAACCCCTACCAGCCCGGCACCCTGTACACAGTGACCTATGCTCCGCGCATCGACGGCTTTGATTACAACGCCTTTACCTACGGCGACTTCAACAGCGGCCGGTGGTCGGCCTTCTCCGTGGACTCCTGGCTGTTGAAATTGATCGACTAACCCTTCGGGGGGCACACGAACTTCCCATCTACGGCCGGCCTTGTTATCTTTCCCGCCGCCGAATTTGCATTTTTTTCCGATGGATTGCGGGATCTTATGAGTGCCACGCCGATGATGCAGCAATACCTGGATGTCAAAGAGCGATATCCGGACTCGATTCTCTTTTTTCGGCTCGGTGATTTCTACGAGATGTTCTTTGAGGACGCCGTGGTCGTCTCCCGGGAGCTGGAGCTGACGCTGACGGCGAGAAATAAGGGAGAAAATGAAATTCCCATGGCGGGAATGCCCTATCACTCCTCGCAGTCGTATATTCGAAAGCTGATTGAACGGGGATTTTCCGTGGCAATCTGCGAGCAGATCGAGGATTCCTCGCAGGCCGACGGAATCGTCAAGCGCGACGTCGTCCGCGTGGTCACGCCGGGAGTTCAGCTCGACGAGGAAAACCTCGATGAACGAACGCCCAATTATCTTGCAGCCGTGGTGCCCGGCACCGGGGTCTCCGGGGCCCAGGTGGGTCTTGCCTATCTCGATATTACGACCGGAGATTTTCGAACCACCGAGTTGGCGACCCTCGACGAATTGGCCTCAGAATTGGAGCGTATCGAGGCCCGGGAGCTATTGATTCCCGAGGACTGCCGAGAGCATTTCGACGAGCAGTCGGGCCGGTTTTCCGAGCTCTTCTTTCGTCCCCGTCCCTCCAATAACTTCGACGCCGAATATCTGCGCCGCCGCGTTGGTGAGGGCGTGCGCTTATCTGACGATATCGACGGCGACGGCTATTTTCTGGGCGAAAGCGAAGTTGCACGATTTTTCGAAGAAGCCCGAGATTTTGGGTTTTTGGCCAATGAGTTGGTGGAATCGGCGATGGCCGCCGTCTTGACCTACCTGGTCGATACCCAGCGGGGAATCGCCGCCGTGGTCCAGCAGATTCGTCCCTACGAGGCGCGCTCCTTTCTGGTGGTAGACGAGGCGACAAAGGCCAACCTGGAGCTTACAAAGACGCTGATGGGAGGCCGGCGCGCCGGCAGTCTATTGAGCATTATCGACGAGACGAAAACGGCCATGGGCGGAAGGCGGCTGCGACACTGGCTAAATTATCCCCTCATCGACCCGGAGCAAATCGGCGACCGCCACGACGCCGTAGAAGTCGTCGTGGAGGGCCCGGCCCTACAACAAGATCTGCGCGAGGCCCTCGACGAGGTCTACGATATCGAGCGCCTCTGCGGCCGCGTCGCCTCCGGGCGGGCTAACGCCCGGGATCTGCGGAGTCTGCAGTCCACGCTGGCCACGGTCCCTCAACTCGTCGAGCTGCTCGACGGAATCGATGCTCCTCTTATCGAACGGCTCTCCACCTCCCTCGATCCCTGCACCGAGCTGTGCACCCATATCGATGCTGCGCTGGTCGACGATCCGCCCACGGAGCTCAAAGAAGGGGGCCTATTTCGCCACGGTTACCACGACGAGCTCGACGAGTTGTTGGACATGTCGTCGTCGGGAAAAGAGTGGATGCTGCGCCTGGAGGCCCGCGAGCGAGAGCGCACCGGGATCGACAGCCTGAAGGTCAAATTCAACAAGGTCTTCGGCTATTTTCTGGAGGTCACAAAGGCCAACCTCGACCGCGTTCCCGACGAGTATATCCGAAAGCAGACTCTGACGAATTCGGAGCGCTATTTCATCCCCGAATTAAAGGAACAGGAAGAAAAGATTCTGGGGGCCGACGAACGCCGAAAAGATCTGGAATACGAATTATTCGAGGAGCTTCGCCGCGAGGTGGCAGAGGCGATCGGACGTTTATTGCAGACGGCGAGTGCCCTGGCCGATCTGGATGTCTTGAGCGGCCTCGCAGAGCTTGCGCGACGCCGCGAGTATACTCGGCCGGTCGTCGATGAGGGGACGCGAATCGAGATCGACGAGGGACGCCATCCGGTGGTGGAGACGACGCTCACCGACGAGCGCTTCGTGCCCAATTCGGTGGTCCTCGATACGGAGGCCGCCCAGCTATTGATTGTGACCGGGCCGAATATGGCCGGAAAATCGACGGTGATCCGCCAGGTGGCGCTTATCACGCTGCTCGCCCAGATGGGCTCTTTCGTTCCCGCCAAAAATGCTCAGATCGGGGCGGTCGACAAGATCTTTAGCCGCGTCGGAGCCAGCGATAACCTGGCCCGGGGCCAGTCGACATTTATGGTGGAGATGACGGAGACGGCTCATATCTTAAATAATGCCAGCGAGCGAAGTCTGATCATCCTCGACGAAATCGGCCGCGGCACGGCGACCTTCGACGGGCTGTCCATCGCCTGGGCGGTCGCCGAATATATCCACGACGAGCTGGGGGCGCGCACGATGTTCGCCACTCATTACCACGAATTAACGGAGCTCGATCGCACCCTGGATGGGATGCGCAATATGAGTATTGCCGTCAAGGAGTGGCAGGAAGATATCATCTTTCTTCGAAAGCTCGTCGAGGGCCGGGCAAACCACTCATATGGCATCCAGGTCGGCCGGCTGGCCGGACTTCCCGAGGCTGTCGTCGACCGGGCTCGGCAGGTGCTTCGAAATCTAGAGGAGGGGCAATTCGACGATATGGGCCTTCCCACGCCGGCAGCCGATCCAGACGGCGAGCCGCGCACGAGCCGGCGCCACAATCCAAATCAACTGACCCTATTTCAAGGTGGCGGCGGACAATTATCGGAAGGAGAACAAGAAGCGTTGGAGGCGCTTCGAGAGATTGACGTCGATACATTAAGCCCCATCGAGGCGCTGAATCTTCTGCACCGGCTGGCAACCACGATGGAGACGTAATTGACGGCTTTCAGCCGTCTTCTCCCCGGTCGTGGCGACCGGCGAGTTCGACGTAGTGATATGCCGAGGCCTCGATAGACGCTCGCTCCTCATCGGTGAGTTCGCGCTTTATTTTCGCCGGCGAGCCCATGACCAGACTTCCGGAGAGAATCCGCATCCCCGGTGGGATCAGTGAACCGGCGGCGACGAGGCTTTCGGACTCCACAACGGCGCCGTCGAGAATGATGGCGCCCATTCCGATAAGACAGCGATCCTCGATCTCACAGCCGTGAATGGTGGCTCCGTGGCCGACGGTGACATCGTCGCCGATGGTGGTGGGGTGAGTGCCGCTGGTGACGTGGATGACACTTAGATCTTGAATATTGGTGCGAGCACCGATGGAGATGGGACAGACGTCGCCGCGAATCACCGCGTTGTACCAGACGCTACTATCGATACCGAGTTCGACCTCACCGATCACAGATGCCCCGGGGGCGACAAAAACGCCGTCGGCGACAGTGGGAAATTTTCCCTCGAAATCAATCAGCTCTGGAGTGGTCATCGTTTCAATCCTCGTCGAACATCTCTCCGTATTCGTCGAGCTTGTTGAGTACATCGCCGCCGTCACCCTCCTCGAGTACTTCGTCTTCCTCCGATTCGTCCCCTGATTCATCATCTGGTTCGGAGTCGGACTCCTCGGACTCTTCGAGATTTTCTTCTTCGTCGTCGGCTCCCTCATCACTTATCTCTTCTTCGTCGACATCGGCATCGACATCACTGCCCTCGGCAATCGACTCGTCCTCGCCTTCGTCGTCTGCCGACGTCTCGCCTCCAGCCGCCACAGAGCCTCCGATCAAACCGTGCTCGCCATGGGTGATGGGGTCGCGCAAAAAGAGCACACCGGAGCGCTTGTCGAGAAGTTCCATGATCTCTTCGGCGTCATAGAGATCGGAGATAATGCCCTCGATGGAGTCATAGCGATCCTCCTCCATATCCATGGTCATTCGATCAAAGATATCGTCGAGCGCCCGGGGAATATCGGGATAAAAACTCGATGGCATCGGCGATCGGCGGCCCGGAACCTTTCCGGTGAGCATCTCGTAGAACATGATCCCCAAAGAGTAGATATCCGTGCTCACCGTTGCCAGGTTGGGGTCCTGAAATTGCTCGGGACTCATATAGGCAACAGAGCCTACACCGACGTAGACCTGGTTTCCGGCTCCTCCGTCGTGTTCGACGATCTTGGCGATGCCAAAATCGGTCATCAGGGCATTTCCGGCGTGATCGAGGACCACATTTTCCGGCTTTAAGCTCCCGTGGATAATCCCCTGATCGTGGGCCACATTAAGGGCGTGCAACATCTGCAAGAAATACTTCAGTGACACCTTAAGCGGCGGTCGATCGCCCTGCTCCAACAGGCGGCGCAAATTGCCGTTGGGCGCCAGTTGCATCACCGAGAAGGGATACTCCCCGCTG
>SKQC01000314.1 GCA_007119175.1 Myxococcales bacterium
GCGGGGTTTTTCGGGTTTTTCGAGTGCATCAACGACCCCGATGTGGCTCATCGCCTGTTGCGGGCCGCCGAGGATTGGTGTCGTGCCCGCGGGATGGAGCGCATCCGCGGGCCATTTTCATTTTCCATCAACGAGCAGTCGGGCCTGCTCGTGGAGGGATTTGATTCCCCGAATTATGTGATGATGCCCCACGGGAAGCCTTTTTATGAGCGATTGATTCGATCGGCGGGCTACGACGGGGTCCAGGATTTATTCGCCTGGCGTTATCGAGCCAAACCGATGCCGGAGCAGGTGATCCAGATCGCCGATGCGGTCGCTGAACATCCGGGATTGGTCGTCCGCGAGGTCGACAAAAGCGAGGTCGACCGGGATCTGAAGATCATTATGTCGATTTTCAACGACGCCTGGTCCGAGAATTGGGGATTTGTGCCGCTGACTCCAGCGGAGGTCGAGGAGGTGGCCAAGCAATTTAAATTGATCGTCGATCCCGCGCTGTGCTTGATTGCCGAGGTCGATGGTGAGCCGGCGGCCATGGCCGTTGCCCTGCCCAATGTCCACGAGGCCACCGCCGATCTGGACGGCCGACTATTTCCCTTTGGCTGGGCAAAGCTCATAGCCAGGCTAAAGGCGAGCCCCCCGCGGTCGTTTCGGCAGGTTTTGCTGGGGGTAAAAAAGAAGTATCGCGGTAGCACACTGGGCGGATTGAGTGTGCTTTTATACGCCACAATCCACCGAAACGGATATACGAAGGGATACCGAGAGGCGGAATTGAGTTGGACATTGGCCGACAACGACGCGATCAACGGCGGAATGGAGTTTATGGGCGCACAGCACTACAAGACGTACCGGATTCTTGAAAAGCCGCTGTGAATAAAATCAGTCGAGACAAGGGATACGGGATGCGAGTTTTTCTTACGGGAGGCACGGGCTTTATCGGCTCTCATGTGGCGGAGCAACTGCTCAACGAGGGCTGCGAAGTGGTGGCTCTGGTGCGCGAGACGTCGGATACGTCATATCTCGACGAGTTGGAGCTTGAGACCGTGGTAGGAGCGCTCGGGCGGGCAGGGGAGTTGGAGTCGGCGCTCACCGACGTCGACGCCGTCATCCACGTCGCCGGAATGACGGGCTCACCGGACGCGGAGGTCTTATACCGAGTCAACGCCGAAGGGACGCGAGATCTCGCCGACACTGTAGCGCGAGTGGCCGATGAGGGAACGCGCTTTATCTACGTCTCCAGTGTCTCCGCGCAGGGTCCGTCTCAGGGCTGTGAGCCGCGATCGCCGGATCGGATCCCGGAGCCGGTGAGTTTTTACGGAAAGAGCAAGCTCGAGGGCGAGGGTGCATCGCTGGCCCATCGCGACTCGTTGAGAGTGACGATTATTCGCCCACCGGCGGTCTATGGTCCACGAGATTGGGATATGTTCGAGGTGTTTCAACTCGCCAATCGCAGGGTGACGCCGGTGTTGGGCGGCCAGAAGCGGTGGTTGAGCCTGATTCACGGAGAAGATGTCGCAAGCGCTGTCATCGCCTGTCTCGACGCCCCCGGAGAGGGTGAAATCTATACCGTCGACGATGGCAAAAAATACACCTGGCAGCAGCTCGGCAAGGAGATTTCGGCAGCCGTGGGAAAGCGGGCATTACCGCTTCCGTTGCCGAAGTGGGTATTGGGCGGGGCGGCGACGTTTGCCGAGGTCGGCGGAGGATTGCTCAATATGACGGCGACGTTCAATCGGGATAAATACCGGGAGATGATCCAGCCGTCCTGGGTGTGCGGTCACGAGGCGATTCATCGCGATCTGGGCTGGGAGCCGAAGTGGACCCTCGAAGAGGGCGCCAGGCAAACTGCTCAGTGGTACCGCGACCACGGCTGGCTCTGACTACATCTCTTCCAGGGTGGGAATGCCGAGCAGGTCGAGGCCGGCGGCGATGGCGTATTGCGTGGCCTGTGCCAGCAGAAGAAGGCCGTTTCGGCGCGGGCCGTCGAGTTCGACGATGCGGTGGTCGGCGTCGTTGTAGAGGCTGGAAAACGCGCTGCATATCTCGAAGAGATGCTCAGTGATGCGCCCTGGATTGAGCTGATCGCAGGCTTTTATCACCGTCTCCGGCCAGCGCTGCAACGTGCGCACCACGTCCATTTCCCGCTCGCTGCCCAGAGCATTTAGCGCGCTGGCTTGCTGATCGGAGTCGAGTTCGGGCCAGCCATTAAAGCGGCGGCCAATAGAGGCGATTCGGGCATAACCGTAGAGGCAATAGGGGCCGGTTCGGCCCTGGAAATCGATGGAACGCTCGGGATCGAATTGGACAGTCGTGCGCGGTCCGAAGTCGAGAATATAGTATTTCAGCGCCGCCAGGCCGATGATTTCAGCGCGGCGCTCTATGTCGTCGTCGTCGAGATCCGAATAGCGCTCCTCAATCGCCTCTTCGGCGAGATTGACCATCTCATCGAGGAGGTCGTCGGCGTCGACGACCGTGCCCTCGCGGCTTTTCATTTTGCCCTCGGGCAACTCCACCAATCCGTAGGAGAGATGGTGCAACCGGCCCTCGAATCGGGGTCGCAATTCGGCGAGAATCCGAAATAAAACGTCGAAGTGATATTCTTGTTCGTCGGCGACGACGTAGACCATCTGGTCCGGTTCGTATTCGTCAAAGCGAGTGATGGCCGTGCCCAGGTCCTGGGTCATATAGACCGAGGTTTTGTCGGAGCGAAGCAGCACTTTTTCGCCCTCAAGCCCCACCTTTTCGAGATCGCAGACCACGGCGCCGTCGTCGCGGAGATGAAAGAGTCCGGAGTCGAGCCCCTCCTGGACGACGTCCTTACCGAATTCGTAGGTCTCGCTCTCCAGGTAGATTTTATCGAATTCGATGCCGAATCGCTTGTAGGTCTCGTCGAACCCATCGAGAACCCAGCGGTTCATGCGCTTCCACAACTCCACGATGTCGTCGTCGCCGTCTTCCCACCGTCGAAGCATCTCGCGAGCCTGTCCGCCGAGGTCGCTATTCTCGTTGAAATAGGTGTCGGAGTAGTCGTCGAAAAAGGCGTTTCGCAATGCGTTTTTGTCGTCCTTGTGGCGCTCTTTTAGGGGCTTGGCCTCCGGTGAGTTCAGCCAGGATTCAAAGTGCCGGTCGGCTTCGCTTGTCTTCTGCCAGTCTTCGTATTCGGCGACGAATTTCTGGTTGAAAAGCACATAGTAGCGACCGACGAAATGATCGCCTTTTTCGCCGGTCGATTCCGGCGTTTCGCCGTCGCCGAAGAGCTCGTAGGCGAGCATGGATTTGCAGATATGGATGCCGCGGTCGTTGATCAGGTTGACCCGCTGGACGTCATTGGACGCAAAGTCGAGCACCCGGGAGAGGGAGTCGCCGAGCAGATTGTTGCGGACATGACCCAGATGCTGGGGTTTGTTGGTGTTGGGGGCGGAGAATTCGACCATCCAGCGGCTGCCGTCGACATTTGCAGCGCCGAATTCGGCTTTCTCGTCGAGGGCCTGTCCGATGACCAGCTCGGTGAGGCGCCCGCGGTCGAGAGTGAGATTGACGTAGGGGCCGGCGGTGGAGATCTCGGCAATGATATCGCCTTCGCTCAGTCCGTCGCGCAATGCCTCGGCGACCTCCTCTGCGATCAGCGGCGGCGCTTTTCGCAGATGCCGGGCCAGTGCAAAACAGGGAAACCCCCGGTCGCCCATTGTGGGGTCCGGCGGTTCGGCAAGGGCGATCTCGACAGCGACGGATTGATCTACGCCAGTGGCGGCGATGGCGTTGTTTTTCGCCGATTCGAGATGGTTTTCGAGGTCCTGAATACGCATGAAATCTCCGGGTTTCAAACTGGGCTGAGGCGACGGACCGGGAAGGCGCGCCGACGATAGTGAAGGGGGTGGGCAGTTGGCAAGGAGGTTGTGCCGATTTGGTGGAATGCTGTGGGAGTCTACATTTTCGGAGAGTGCCCACTGGTACATCGATGCCAGTGGGGGCGCCGAATCAACGCGGGGCGTGCTTCCGGGGGGAGGTCATCCCGTTTCAGATGACGTGAGGAGGTAACTCATGACGAATCAAGAACACCCTTCGAGGGAAACGGAAGTTCACAAGCAAGAGACGACTACCACGGCTAGGACCGGGACTACCACGGCTAGAACCGGGACCGAGGGGCCCCGGACGCCACTGCCGAGCATGCTCAGCACAGTGTCCTGGGGAGCCGTATTTGCCGGAGCCCTGGTGGCGCTGGTGGTGATGTCGGTGCTGAATCTCTTAGGTATTGCCATCGGAGCCGCCGTATTTGACGTGGGAATGGCCCAGGAAGGCATCGGCATCGGAGCCGGGATCTGGTGGACGCTCACAGCGCTGATCGGATTGTTCTTCGGTGGTTGGACGGCCGGTCATTTCTCCACGGCAGAAGTCCGAAGTGACGGGTTGATGCACGGTGTGGTGACCTGGTCGCTCTTTGTCCTCGCCGGCTTTCTGGCCGTGACGACGGCCATTGGGCAGGTCCTGGGCGGTGCCTTTGGATTTGTCGGCCAGAACCTCTCGGCAGCGATTGCCGCCATGCAGCCCGCTGAGCTGATGGAGGCGACGATGATTCAGGAGGGGCTGGGAGCGGAGGCCATTGCCGAGGCCGAAGCGACGATGGCTGCGGCCGGTCAACAGGCAGCGGACGCTCTGGCCGTCGGCGCCGGGTGGGCATTTGTTGCCCTTCTGCTCGGCGTGCTCGTATGCGCCCTGGGCGGTAGCTTCGGAACGGTCGAGCCACAGGAACGCGGCGAGAAACGGTCGAAGCGTTTTGCCAGTCGCTTTCGTCCGCGGACCGCGTAACCGACGCTGTCTACAGTCGTTTTAGTAGGCGTCATATCCTCAGATCGAGGAGACCGCCGGCGGTTTATCCGTCGGCGTTTTTTTATTTTTTTCGCAAAAAACAAACGCTTATCTCGATAAAAGGAGTGGGCGCCGGGGAGCGCTCTCTTCGAAACTGACAAACCGTTTATGTGGAGGTGAGCGATGAGTGGCTGGGAGATGGGGACGAACTTTGCGCTAATAGTTGTCGTGATGGTGGTCGCTGGACTGGGATGTGGTGTGATGGACTCCGATCCGCCGGCGCCGGCACCGACGAATTCGGAGCAGTCGGATTCGCCGGCCTCGAACGGGGAGCAATCCTCGGAAGAAGAAGAACAGGAGGTAGCCTATCCCTTCGAGGCGAGTGAGGAGGATGAAAATAGTGTCGAGGGCGAGGCAGAAAAAGAGCAGGCCGACCAGTCCTCGCCGCCACCGGCGCAGCAGGAGTATTCTTGCGGCGTTCTGTGTGTTAAAGCTCTGTGGTGTCGCGACAGCGTGCCCGATGATCTGGGTCGCTGTGTCGAGCGTTGTGAGGACGGCACCCACGCGCAGATGGTCGATGAGGAAGTGTTGGTCTGCGCCGAAGAGATCGACGGTTGCGCGCAGATGAATACATGCGATCAACAGATTCAGCTCTGTGAGTCGATCTGTTTTGACTACGGGCAATGCGGTGATTTCGGCGACGATCAGAATTGCCAGAGCTGGTGCGCCGATCAGTTCTGGACGGGACACCTCGACTTCGATGTGGCCCACTGCATCGCCGAGATTCCGGGAGCCCGAGGGTGTGCTGAGATGGCCGCCTGTGGCCTGCCGGAGGAGCCATCAGTAGAAAGCGGGGATTGACCGGAAGGGATCGACTCGTACATTAGTGGTTCGACACCGAGGTCTATTGAGCCTTCGCCGGTCCTGAATGACGATCGTTTTGCCGTCGGCACTCGACGATGCTAAGGCATCGCCCCGCTTCGACGGCTTTAACCTCGTCGCCCAGTCCTCGCCGAATTCTTCAAGGAACTTCAGTGTCGAACCACTGGGGCCTGTCTGAAAACGATGTCGGTCGCAGATATGGTGCGGTCGTGTTGGCGGTCGTCGACCGAGAGCTACGCCAGGAATATCTCGTTGCTGCTCGGTCAGTAGTACTCAGACAGGCCCTGAGATGGGATTTCGAGAACGATTCGCAATTGGCCGTAATTCGAGGGAAATCCGTGAAGTTTCGCGATCCAGAAGCAAAAAAATTAAACGCCCTGCGACTGATGCCGTTGCCGTTTTTGGCGTTGGCGCTCTCCTTTACCGCCTATTCGATTTATCAGCACCAAATAGGCGCCGATGAGAGCATGTTCTGGGTGGCCGTAGGAGGGGCGGCGTCGGTGTATTTTTTACTGCGCTCCTGGTTTGCGGTGCGGTCGGTCTTCGAATTCGGAGACGATGTCCGGACCGAGGACTGAGAGTCCATCAGGCGGGAGGGCGATGTCGCAGGGCCTCCATCAGGGCGCTTCGCAACGGCTCGCTGCGTTCCCACAGGGTGGGGCCATCGCCGACGGGCAGGCGCAATTCGCTTCCGACACCGGGGGCCAGAGCGAGCGAGGTTTGAACGGGACGGACGATGCCCGTTGTCTGAAGCACTTCGGCGAGCTCGTCGTCCGTGGCAGGACGCAGATCATCGCGGACGTGGCGGCCCATCAGGTGGGGGACGGTATCGATGGAGATCAGATCGATATTGCCGGCCAGGTGGGCCAGGGCTTGAAGAGGAGCGCCGAGTTCGCGATCGCGATGCCAGAGTCTGAGGCCGTACATATCGCTGGTCAGGCGCACCGGCGAGGGGCGCGAGGCCGAGGGCGGAGTCAATAAGGTGACCAGAATCGCCAGATAGGGGTTGCAGCTTATGAGCAGCCGGCGCAGATCGGGGCCACCGCGCCGGGCGACGGCCAGGGTGGAGTCGTTGATCGGGATGGAGCCGAACCAGCGGGCGGCGCCGCTGTCGGCTTCATAGCTGGCGCGCACCCAGTCGCTGGCCTGAAGGGAGCCTCCACCACCGGTGGCGAAGGCGACGACCTGGCGGGGAAACCCCACGTAAATTGCGCTGTCTCCGCCGAATTGACGGGCCGCATAGGCGCTCAAAAAGCTCTGTCCCTGAAAATCAAAAGGAGTGGCTGCCGTCTCGATGGGGCGCCCGGTCGACCAGTCGATGCGCCGCGGCTGATAAGCCCAGCGAAGCATGGAGGCCAGCGAGCTTGCGCGGCGCCCGGCCGTGGCGTCAGACAGGGTCGTCATTCCCTCGACGGCCCGCAGGCAGGCCCGGCGGGTGGCCAGCGGTTCGCTCAGGTCGTCGAATTGCTCTCGTTTGAGGCGCTGAACGGTTTGTACCAGCGGGCGATTAAAGAGGGTGGTGGCAAAGAGTCGGCCCCGTGCCGGTTCGCTCTCCACGAAGATAAGTCCCTCCGAACTCAGGCCTACCTTGCCATCGCCCGCCGGGCGAACCCATTGCAGCCAGCGCGCAAAATCGGCGTAGTAGCGCGCCGTGCGCTCGTCGACGTCGAGCAGCGCCGCCAGATCTGCAAAAGAGCGCTCCTCGCCGCGCAGCGCTTCCATCAACTCAATGAAAAGCGCGATGCTGCTCGCCTGAGGAACCTCGGTGATCGATTCCGTCAGGTCGAGTTGAAGTCTGTCTTCGTCACCGCTCATAATTCCTCTCATGGTATCGGATCTCGAAGCTCGGATCGATGTCAGCCGCCTGCAGGTCCTCGCTAACCACTGGTTGCCGATGATCATTTCCCAACGCCTGGGCGAAAAAAGCCCGATGCCGAATGCTCCCGGCGATCTGCTGGGCCGGTGAGGTTGGCTATGTTATGGTGCTGGCGAAAGATTGATGGGAAATTTTGACAGAGGAGACGGTGGTGAAAGGACAATTGCGGCGATGGGTGGCGATTGGTTGTGGCCTTGCATTGGTGATCGTGACGGCCGTGGCCTGTTCGTCAGTAGAAGATCGAATCGAAAACGTGGTGACCCACGAACTCGAGGAGTGTAAGCAAACAGACGATCTATTCCATACGGTACGCACCCGCGAGGGATCGTCGTTTGAGATCCTCGCAGAGTTATGTCACCTGGAGCCCTCCGAAGTTGAGATGACCAATGAGTGGCGGGGGACGATCCGAACCGGTCCGCTGGTATGGCTTGCCGAGGAAGACGAAGGTGAGCGGGCCGTCTTATTGCGTCGGGTGGCCTGGGATGAGTTGGACCGCGCTCAGAGTTATGCCGATCGCGACAACCCCAGCGTCGAGGATCTGGAGGCCGGAGAAGAGGCTTTCGCCACCGCCCAGGAGCAATACGGCGAAAGCGGCTGGTTGCGCCTGCAGCGCCTGAACAACTTGCTGCGCCTGAGTGCCGAAGATATGTCGACGGAGAGCGATTCCACGCTGGTGGGAAGCGACGCTGAGGCATATCTTGAGGAATTGGTTGAGTGGGCCGACGGTCAGGACGGAGAAGGTGAAACCGTGGCCAAGGCTCGGCTCGCGGTCATCGATCATGTCGACGGATATATCGCCAGTCAGCAGCGCTCAATCGACACCCTGGGGTCGCGCGACGATCGCCTGGAGGCGGCCGCCGATCATGCCGAGGATGAAGGCGATATGGAGAGCGCCCGGGATTATCGAGCGGAATTAGAAGAGCGCCGCGAGGAGCGGCCCGAGGTTCGCGAGCGCCTTGAGGAGCGAATCAAACTTGCCCGGCATGAGGCGTGTGGTTATGTCGATGACCTGAACGTCGACAACGTCAGTGACGACGACCTGCGCACCAGGGTTTCGTCGACGATGCGAAATTACGATTGTGAATTCGATGCCGAGGAAGACTCAGATGACGATGAAAGCAATGCAGATTGAAAATGCGAATATCGCCAGCCTCGGCTACCGGTTGGAGACGGCAGATGATGTCGACCGAGTACGGCCCCTTTTGGATGCCTGTGGATTACAGGTGCGAGAAGGTCAATTCGACGATGCCGACGAGCAGACCTATCTGGTGGCGGCGACGCCGGCCGGGGGAGTGGCAGCAGCGGTGGGATGGGCGCTTTATAACGGCGGGGCCTCCGTGATCCACTCGCTGTCGGTGGCGCCATCGTCGCGCGGCGGCGGATTGGGAGCGTCGCTTCTGGCGAGCACCATGCTTCATCTGCGCGAAGAACAGGGTGTTGAGAATATTTATATCGGCGTTCATCGGCGCCTGGCGAGTTATTTTAGCCGGCTCGGTTTTGTTGGTGCCGAAGAATTACCGGAGAGTCTGGTCGATCATCCGATCTTTGAGGGCGAGTTCACCCAGGCGATGGCGCGTCGCTACGGGGTGGAACGCCACGGCCTCGATCAGTCGGCGTTTTGTCTGATCCACAATACCACCGACGACGCAACGCTGCCGGTGGGGAGCGTGTTCTGGTTTCGCCAGAGCAGTGCTGTGTTGGAGGCCCAATATCGCGGTGGGCGCGTCGGCCGCGGACAGCTTCTGGGGGCAATGGAAGGGGGAACGCTTCGATTTTTGTGGCAGGCATGCACCACGAAAGGAGAGTTGATGCGCGGCGATGGCGAAATTCATATCAGCACCCTCGACGATGGGCGTCGAGAGTTGCGCGAAACTCTGGGAGAGGATCCCGGAGAATTGCTATTGCGCGAGTTTTAAACGGTTTCGACGACGCAACGGGTTTCTACTACGAGTCGATCAGAAAGCGACTCAGTACATCATGAAAATCAGCGGGGCAGTCCTCCATGGGACAGTGGCCACAATTTTCGAAAATCTCGAGCTCGGCATCGGGTATGCTGCGATGTAAGTCGTAGGCTGTGGCCACCGGAAGCAGATGATCGCGGTCACCCCAGATGATGAGCGATGAGAGATCGACGTTTGATGCCTCTTCGATGCTCCCCGTCTGTTGAACCAGGTCGGCGCCGATGCCGAGAATGTGGCGAATGCGACGGATCTCGCGAATCGGCTGGAGGTAGTCGCGAATCTCGTGCTCCGTCATGCGAGCGCGACGCCACTGCACCTGTTCATATAGGCGGATTCCGGTGCGGTTGACGCCGAGCAGGGCCAGGCGTGCGGGGATTTTGCCGACCAGTGATCCCGTCCAGGATGGGACGGCGATTTTTAGCCCCGGGCTGACCAGGGTCAGACTCCTCAGGTTGGGAAAACGCCCGGGGCGAAGAGCGGCCAGATAAGCTACCGTCGCCCCCAGAGAGTGGCCGACGAGATGGACCGGTTCGTCGCCGATGGTGGCAAAAAAGGCCTCCAGCCAATGCAGCAAGCCATCGATAGAAGGCGCGATGGCATCGCTTTCATAAGTTCGATCTCGGCCGTGGCCGGGCAAATCGGGGACGATGACACGGAATTGGCGGGCGCTCTGTTCTAAAATGCAGCGAAAGGCCATGGAATGGGCCATAATTCCGTGCAAAAAAACGATCCGTTCCTCGCCATCGCCGGCTTCCACCCAGTGGAAGGGGCGCCCACCAAAGGGCGAAGGGCGGTACACGGAGCGCATCGGCAGGCGACGCGCGTAATCGGAATGAGAAAAAAACATAATCGCTGCGGCTCGTATTTGAGAGGTGGGCCGCCCTCTATTCGTCGGCGCTACAGTGAGGGCGGAATCCGTTACAACTATAGCGGAAAAGTCCGTTGTGAACAAAGGTTGCGAAGGGATCACACGAGCCCTGGCGGTGGCGGTGGTGACGGGGGCATTTCCTTGACGGTGGTTCCCCCCCCTGTTAGAACCTGCGAAACGTCTGGAAGTGAGCGCCGATAGGCCCACCACTGGTTGGAGGTAGGTGGATGATTGTTTCGACACGAGTAATGGGGGCAATAACGATTGCTGCCCTGGTATTGCTGAGCACATCGGCAGCCTGGGCGTCGTCGCCCAATGATCCGCGGTTGACCAATTTCCTGAGCTTCGACGACTACGAGGTCGACGACCAGGGCCGGGTATGGGGGACGGTCGAACAGGATGTGGAGGGCTTTGATGAGTTCAGCAAACATCTGGGCCAGATGATCGCTCCCCGAATTATCGCCCCCTCGGAGACGCTGGGGCAGGCCGGGTTTGCCGTCAAAACCATGGGGAGCCTGTCGTATATCCCCGACGACAGTGCCCTGCGCGACGGGATGGCCGGCCAGCCGTCGAGCATGGTGTTCAGCAGCCATTTGCAGGTGCGAAAAGGGCTTCCCTTTTCATTCGAGGTGGCGGGAAATATCTCGCATGTCGATTCCAGCGATTTATTCGTAATGGGAGCCGATGTGCGGTGGGCGCTGCACGAGGGATACGCCTATTTTCCCGATATTGCAGCCCGGGTGTCGGGAAATACACTGACCGGGGCCCCGGAGCTGGTGTTATTTAACGTCGCCTGGGATCTGTCGATGTCGAAGTCTTTCGGGCTCGGCGGAGTGATGGCGATCACGCCCTATGTGGGGTATCAGCAATTGCATACGTTTTCGTCGAGTCGAAAGCTCAACGCCTATCCGCAAGATCCGCGTCCGCCCCAGAATCTGACGACCGAGAACCTCAGTTTTGCTCCCGAGGCGGTATTTAGTCATCGGCGAGACAACTACCGGCAGATGAGTCACCGCATGTTTTTGGGAGCCCGACTCAATGTGTGGATCGTCAGTTTGACTCTGGAGGGGATCTACGCCAACCCGGTTCGTCAATTTACGCTCGCCGCTGGCGTCGACTTTTAACCCATTGTAGTCGCAGCGAAGAATTGCCCCCGCGCTGTTTGGTCAGGCGTTATCAGAAGAGGTGCCCTGGTTTTGAGACCGTCACGCAGCACCAATTCGTGAAGGGCACAGCAAGGTCACTGAATGCCCAGGCTCATCAAGAGATACTCCAACCGAAAGCTCTACGATACCGAGTCGAGCGCCTATATCGCCCTCGAAGATATTGAGGAGATGGTGCGCGAGGGCGAAGAGCTGCAAATCGTCGATAACTCGACGGGGGAAGATATTACGGGGGCGACGCTGGCCCATATCGTATTGGAGCAGCAAAAGGTCAATCCCTCGTTTCCGGTCTCGGTGCTGCGGGGGATTATTCAGTCTGGCGAGGAGTTTTTCGCCCGTCTGCAGTGGCCGGTGACCCAATTTCGCCAGGAGTTTCGCCGGCGCGCGGAGACGCTTGAGGATCGGGGAAAAGCCATACGTGAATTTGTGGACGGCACGCAGGCCTCGATTGACGAGATGCAGCAGCGGCTCGACGAGCGGTTTCGCGATACAATGGATCAGTTGACTCATATCCCCCAGATGCGCCGCGAGTTGGCGGAGTTGCGCGACAAGATTGAGCTGATGGAGCGCCGGCTGGAGCAAATTGAGCGCGAGGCCGCGAGCCAAGAAAAGCCGGGCTGAGCCCCGTGTTGGAAAAATGCAACGGGCAATGTAGAGTCGTTTCGTTCCAGATTTTGGCCATTTCACCGTACCGAGGTCGAACCATGATCATTCGCTGCCCCGAATGCACTACGGGTTTTAATCTGCCCGATGAGCGGATCACGCCGGATGGGACTAAACTTCAATGTTCAAAATGCGAGCATGTCTTCCGAGTGCGCGCCGATGAGGCGGGAGAGCCCGAGATTTATTATAAGCCGCGGGACAACGACGAGGAGTCAGCGGAGGCCGAGACGGCCAGAGAGACCAGGGGCGGATCGGGCAGTCCATTCTCAGGTGGAGGGCTGGGCTTAAAGCCCAAAAAATCGAGTGCCTTCGGGGACCTCAACGATGACGACAAGGAGATGGGGGCCTTTGAGTCGGCATTTGAAGAAAAGTCGAATTCAGGGCCTGCAGCAGAGGAATCCACCGACTACGGTGAAGAGACGGTGGTCATTCAGAAATCAGAGGTCGATGATTCGGAGTCGCAACCAACCCCGGCGGCGCAACCAGCCCCGGCGGCGCAACCAGCCCCGGCGGCGCAACCAGCCCCGGAGCCGGAACCGCAAAGTGCGCTCTCCGGATCGGGCAACTCGTATGGCGATCCACAGGATCACGTCGACCCATCGTTTGGGAAGAGCGGGCCGGTATTTAATCCAGATACGGGGGAGGCAGAAGTGGTGGATGACGGACAGGTAGTCGAGGAACATCCGGAGCGGCCGGCGGCGCCCGCCGGTCCGCCACAGGGAGCGGCTGCGGCCGGCCCTCCGCCGACGGCCTCCGGGCCTCCGAAAAACGCGGCCGGCCCGCCCCCGACAGCCCAGAAAATGGCTCAGCCGGAGCAAAAGGAGATCAATGCGGCAGCCGCGGCAGCAGCCCGGAAAAACCCGGCCGTACTGACCGGCGATTGGGACGTCGACGACCTGGCGGCCCATAAAATCGGTGGCAGCCTGGGCATGAAGGCTGTGATTTTCTCATTGCTGCTCTCCATCGTCGTGATGGCGTTTTTGGGAGTGGTGGCGATGCGCAATGACGGATTTATCGATTTTCAGGCATTCTCAGAGATGATCCAGGTCGCGTTTAGCGACGGCGAATACGAACCGCGGCCGGACTGGGTCGTCGAGACCGGCGACACGATTATCGTCGAGCCTTCGGAACCGGTGAGTGTCGAGGGAGTGCATGGCGAATTGATCGCCGTCGGTCAGGGAGATCCGATCTTTGTGGTAAAGGGGCTTTTGAGAAATAACGAAGACAGCCGGGTGCGCGATGTGGAGTTGCGGGCGATGGTCACCACCATGGAAGGGCGATCGATCGGAGAAATTGCGGCGATAGCCGGTGATGATTCGCCGATCAGTGAGTTTCGCCAGCTCCGCGATCTGGACGGTCTCGACGAGTTATTGGGGGCCGGCGACGGATCGATCGACGCCCGGGGCATCACCCCGTTTACGATGGTATTCGAGGATCCACCACAGCGGGTGATCGACGGTGAGCCGTTTTCTTTTCGCGTGGAGGTGGCCAATATGCGCGGTGGAAGCGGATCGTCGTAGGGCGGCCGTCTGATCCGGCATGTAGTATGACCGTGGATTGGCCATGAGCGAGTGCGAAGAGGGCCAGAACTCATCACAAGAGGGCGGGGAGGTCCTTGAGATCGACTATGATGTCCCCGATCCGCTGGCCGATGCCTACCAGGAGTTATTGGCGACGGTGGAGCGACTGCCGGAGATGCCGATGCAATCCGCCGCGGTCCGGGGCCTTATGCAGGGGCTCGAGCTGGGAGAGCAGGTGTGGTGCCTCGATCAATTGCTGCGCGGTGCACTGTGGGGCCGGACCGGGGCTTCAGAGGCGCTGATGGCTGCTCTGTGGTGGCTCATCGAGATGCGCCGCGAAGACGAATACGAGACCATTAAGGGGTTTTTTGAGACGGCATTTGAGACCAGGCGAGCGTCGGTGCTCGATTTGTTCCGGGAGGTACCACCGCACCAGGCGTTGGCCGACGGGCAACGTCTTCCCGAGGTTCGCCTTCCCTTAGAGCGCGACGTCACCCTCGGCGAGCGACGCAGTATGGCGGCCGGTCCGAAGCGGACGATTCTGGATCGGTTGCTCATGGATCCGGAGCCATTGGTGATTCGAAAATTACTGAATAATCCCCACCTGAGGATACGAGATATAAAGGTGATTGCGTCGCGGCGTCCGACGACGCCGGAGCTGCTTCAGGAAGTGGTCTATCACCCGAAGTGGTTTCGGCGCTTCGGCGCGCGGGAGGCCGTGGTGCGAAACCCCTATTCCGATACGGGGTTGTCGCTTAAATTACTGCCCACGCTGGGGATTAAGGTCCTGCGCCGGATCGCGTTCAGCGGTGATTTGCACCCCTTGATCCACGAGGCGGCAAAGCGGCTGGTGAAATTGCGTGAGGAACGCACCGCCCCGTGGCGGGTGTAGCCGCCTTATTGGGCGAGGGCGGTTTCGGCGTCGTTGACGGCATCTTCGAGCATCTTCATATAGCGGTCGCGCGTCTCCGGGGACTGGCCTTCGGCGCGCAATACAAGCACGGGCTGGGTATTGCTGGCGCGCACTAAGCCCCAGCCCTGTTTGAATTTGACGCGAACCCCGTCGATGGTGTTGACCTCGTAGTCGTCGGCGAAGAATTTGGCGACGCGTCCCGGGACTTTGAATTTGAGTTGTTCATCGCAGGGGCGGCGAATCTCCGGGGTGGCGTAGGTATTTGGTACGTCCGCCAGTAGAGCGCTAAAGGGCTGCGACGTTCGGGAGACAATCTCGGCGAGTCGGCAGGTGGCATATAGGGCGTCGTCGAAGCCAAAAAAGCGGTCGTTAAAGAAGATATGACCGCTCATCTCACCGGCGAGTAGAGCCCCGGTCTGCTGAATTTTGGCCTTGATGAGGCTGTGACCGACGCGGGCCATGACGGCTTCTCCGCCGTGATTGGTGATGTCGTCGAAGAGGGTCTGAGAGCATTTGACCTCGCCGATGATCGTGGCTCCCGGATGGTCTGCCAGGACCTGGCGGGCGAAGAGGATCAGGAGCTGATCACCCCACAAAATATCGCCGTTCTCATCGACCACGCCGAGGCGATCGCCGTCGCCGTCGTAGGCGACGCCGAAATCACAGCCCTCCTGGCGCACGGCACTGATCAGGTCGGTCAGGTTTTCCTCCACCGTCGGGTCCGGGTGGTGGTTGGGAAAGCTGCCGTCGGGCTGGGTGTGTAATTCGTGGACTTTGACACCGATGGCGTCGCGCAACAGCTCCGGGGCCACCACGCCGGCGACGCCGTTTCCAGAGTCCACGGCGATATGCAGCTTTCGGTCGCCCATATTGATGTCGTCGCGGACCCACTCGATATATTCCTTTCGAAGCTCGGCATGGGCCGAGGTTCCGAGGTCGGCATCGTCGTCGACGAGGTCGTCATCTTCGATGAGTTGGCGCAATTGCTGAATAGCCGCCCCGTGGAGGGTGTCGCGGCCGAGCATCATCTTAAAACCGTTGTATTCGCCGGGATTGTGGCTGCCCGTAATCTGGATTGAGCCGTCGTATTCCTCCTGAAAGGTGGCGAAATACACCAGCGGCGTGGGAAGGACGCCGAGGTTGATGACGTGGGCGCCGGCGCGGTGGAGGCCCCGTTCGAGGGCGCGAAAGATGCGGTCCGACGAGCTGCGAGCGTCGCGACCGATGCCGACTCGCGGCGCCTCACGGCCCTTGCGAATGGCCATGGTGGCAAAGGCCTGGCCGATCTTTTCGACCACCGGATCGGTGAGGTCGGTGTCGGCGATGCCGCGGATGTCGTAGGCACGAAAAATATCGGCGTTCATCGAAGACTCCGTTGCAGGTAAAGAGGGGGCACGTCGTCGCGTTGAAATGATGGCGACAAACTAGACGCCCAGGCCCGGTGAGCAACCATTTAGCAGCCTGTTGATCATTCGGGGAGTCGTGTACCACCGCGCTCCCGGATCGGGCAAGCGATGTGGAGCCGGAGCTCGAATTAATCGATAGAAGCGGGATATCCCGATCTTCAAAAGCCTGTCGCGTGTCGCTTGCCGACGCCGCGTTTAGATTCGTCTGTCGATCCTTAGAAATAGCCTCATTGGTGGGAAGTGACTCGAACTAATGGACAGATTGTTATGTCGTGTTGCGTCGGAGGCGGTCGAAGATGGGCTATCGTATTATTTGCTGTTGTGGTCTGGACGTCGGTGGCCTGCGGACCGCTGGTGACGCATGTCACTGAGGCCGGTGTAGAGCCGGCGGTGGAAACCTCATTGGAGGAGCTCACGGAGCCGGAGAGCAAAGAAAAGCTCAACGAGTTATTGGACCTGGAGGGTGTCGAGTCGGCGAGCGAGCGCGTCGGGCGCGGGTTGGCACGGGGAATGGTCTCCTATGTGGCGCTGACGCAGCCAGAGATGTCGGAGATGAATTCCGATGCTCAGGTGGAGGGCTTTGTCTCCGATATGGCAACTCAGATCGAGCGCGAAGTATCGCCGATGCTGGTGGATTTTGCTTATTCAATGACGGTGGCCGTAACGGAGGCGGCGGCGAGTCCGGAGAATATCGAACGGATCGCGCAGTTGGCCGCGGATGTGACCGACTCGGTCGTGGGGGCCATCGCTGAGGGACTCCGCACCGAAGTGGGGCCGGCGATGGCACAAATTCTTGTCGAGGACGTGGGCCCGGCGATTTCAGAGATGCTCGACGAGGACCTCAACGCCGCCCTCGGCAATACGGCAGAAGCTATCGCGGTACAGGCCGCAGAGGGAGCGATGGAGGGGATCATGGAGCCACAGCAGGAGGAGCCGTCGACGATTGAGAGGCTGGCTGGCCAGGTCGCCAATATCGCCGATTCGTTGGGCTGGGTATTCTGGACTCTGGTGGCAGTCTTTATGGCGGTATTTGTCGGCGTCGTGGCGTGGATCGTCCGCCTGGTATTCCAGTCTCGAGACATCAGCAAGAAGAGCAATATGCGCGATGAGACTCTGCGCCTTGCCCGGGCCCTCGAGGAGATGGACGACGACTCGGCGGCGCGCCAATTACTGCGCGAAATTGCCTCGGACGCCATCGACGACGACTGATCGTCAACTCAGGCCGGCATCTCGTCGAGGTCGCCGCGCAATCCCGCTTGATGGACCATTATTGGTCCTGCAAATGGGAATCTTTGACGGGGGCCAGATTGTAGGCCACTATTACGGGCCGAGGCGAGTTGGAGTTTCGTTCAGGAGTATCGATGCGGCAAATTTGGGTGCTGATAGCGATCGGATTGGTGGTTTTGCTGGCCGGGTGTGATGCGGTGCGCTCGGCGCCCGACGATGTTCCGGCGGAGAGACCGGAGCTGTCGCCGGAAGAGCTGGTGGCCGAGCATCTGGCGGCGATCGAAGAGCTGCGCCAACGACAGATACCCGACGAATTGCAGGTCATGCCGGGTGATCCGAGCACGGTCGAGCGGGCCTCGGTGCCGGAGACGGTGCGCCAGGAGTGGGCGATTTTCGAGGAGTTTTTATTTGCCGGCGCCGACCTCGATTTGGCAATCGACGATGGAAAATGGCTCGATATTGCCGTTGTCGATGATGAGTCGGGGCAGTTGATTTTCGACGGCGAAGAGGTGAGCGAAGAAGATCTTTTATTCGCCGTATCGATGGCCGCCAATACGAGCCTGGAAGAAAAGCTCCTGGGCGCACTTCCGGAGGCGGAGACCGTCGATGAATGGCTGAGCCGTCAGATTATCGCCCGCACCGGACCGGCCTTTGTGTCGTCGATGGCTCAGGCGGCGCACTTTGATGTGCCGCTTGAATCGGCCCATTTCGCGGAGCGCCCGGAGCTGATGGTGCATATCCCCGGGGTGGGAGACAGCCTGACACCGATGAGTCGCGAGGATGACCTGGCGGCGGAGTTAGAGCCGTCGGAGGGAACGGAGTTTTTCGACGATGCGTTGCAGAAATTGGTGCTGCGAAAGGCGTTGTCGGCGGGCGCTACGCTGTATCGAGCCGGCGAATGGCCGGGAGTAGAATGGGGGCGCTCGGAGCCGCCGCAGATGACTCAATATCTGGTGCATCCCAGGCGGTGGTTCGATGGCGACGGAACGGCGACCTGGGAGTGGCCGGAGGCCTTCGAGCAGGAGCGCAACGAGCAGGGCTACGAGCAGATCGCCGACGGTGAAGTGGGGCCGGCGCTCACAGCGATCTGGCTGGAGGGATTGGTGGGAGCGCGGGCGGCGCGCACGATTTTTAGCGGTTGGCGGGCCGATTCCTATCGGGTCTATTCCCGCGGAGAGGGCGAAGATGAAGAGCGGGCATTTCACTGGCTGACCGCCTGGGAGACCCCACACGATGCCCAGGAGATCGGTGCGGCCGCCGAGGCGGTGCTCGGACATTATATCGGTCACGACCACCGAGAACGCCGGTTTCGAGTCGCCGTACAGGGATTAAATGTGGCGGTCTCCATCTACGACTCAGACCGGGAGGCCGACGAGCTCAATCGGGAGGTCGAGTTATTGACCGAGGCTCGCATCGGCTATCTACCAGATGACGGATCGCCATTTTCTTTTGTTCCCACGCTCTACGATCGCTATGTGGCAAAGGCCGATGGATCGACATTAGATCTCGATTCCGAGGAGTGGATCGATGCGGCCTCCGGATGGCGAACCGCGCTTGATTCGCTGGAGGGCTGGACGGTGCAGAGAGCGAATGAGGCCCATGTTCGCTGGTTTGCAAACCACGCCGATGGCACGCTCATCCAGTGGACCACGGAGCTCGTCGATCCGCTGGAGCCAGAATTTGGCTCCGACGCTTATATGGAAAATTTATCGACGGCGTTCGCCCAGAGCGTCTCTGCTCAAGAAGAGCCAGATATCGCCGTCGTCGATGGGCCGGTGGAGCCGACGATCGAGATGGAGGTCATGGGGCTTATCGACGGGCGCCCGCTGGTATTACATCTGTGGCAATGGCGCCGGGGCGACGTGCTGGTCTCGTTTAGCGTTCAGGGCCCAGAGGCGTTTATCGGTGATCGCCTCTCGGAGGCCGAAGCCATCTTATCAAACCTGGAGCCCCATGGTGAGGCAATCGAGCGCACAGAGTCGGTGCCCGAGGCCGACCCCGGAGAAGACGAGGGGATCATCGAATTTCGCGTTGACGACGAGTGAATCGCCATCAGTGGAGCAGGAGGGGATTGTCGGTGACTGCCGAGAGCTTATATGGTGGGTCCGAAGGTCGGACGCACGGCAGGTTTCGGTGAGGATGGAGTCCAGATGAAGCGATTCGTCGAAGGTGGTCACCTCGTCTCATTGATGGCATTGGTCTTGCTGTTATGTGTCGGTTGCGGCTCTTCAGAAGAACCAGAGGCCAACGAAAACGAAGGGGAAGAGGAAAATCTCTGCGGTGGGAGCGCAGAGTTGCAGGAGGCTCCAGGCGACGTCTGTGGGCCCTGCGACCTGGATGAAGTTTTGTGTGACGGCGGAGATGCCACGGTATGCAGCGGCGAGACCTATGGATGCGACGGCACCGACGAGGAGTGCGGGCGATGTTCGGAGTGCGTCGACTGCACCGCTGATGACGGTTGGTACGATGTGGACTCTTCGTATGAATGCTGCGATGGGCTGGCCCTGTGCACCCAATGTCAGGACCAGGAATTCCGCCAGTATTTTTGTGATGGCGAAGACTGTGACTATATGGTCGCCGATACGCGCGTCGAGCTTTCGGACTGTGCCGGGTGCGAGGGAGAGGCGGTCTGCCAGTCGGGCAGTTGCGAAATGGTCGATGAATGCGATGACGACAGCGAATGTGGCGGTGATGAGGGAATCTGCGACGGCGGCGTCTGTGTGGCCTGTATCGATGATTCAGATTGCGCCGAAGGAGTCTGCCATCCGGACTCCAGGCGATGCGTGGGCTGCGTCGATAGTGAAGATTGCGCCGACGAGATCTGCGACGGCGGCGAATGCGTGGAGTGCGCCGGTGACGAAGGTTGTGATGAACCGCTGATATGCCGCAGCGAGGAAAATCTCTGTGTCGAATGCGTCGACAGCGATGATTGCGGCGATGAGACATGTATTGACTGGCAGTGCTGTGACGACTCGCTGAGTGATTCCGAAGTATGTGCCGGTCACGGGGTGGAGTGCGGCCAGGTCGACGATGACTGCGGGGCGGCTGTGGACTGCGGTGGCTGTGATGACCCACAGGTCTGCGCCCAGGGCACCTGCCAGGAGCCGACGTATGTATTTGGGGGCGGAAATGATTCGACGGTGCGCATGATTGATGTGCAGGGCGAGGAGGTCTGGTCCTATGATGAAAACGAGTTGGTCGTCACCGCCGTGGCGGTCGATAGTACCGGCGACGTCTACTCCAGCGCCAGCGACGCCCTGGTGTGTCGCATCGATGACGAAGGCGATGAGGTGTGGGCTGAGAATGCCGGGGGAACATCGGCCGAAGGGGTGGCGGTGGACGCCGATGGCAATGTCTACGTAGCTCGCTTCGATACGTCGATGCAGGTGCTCGACGCTCAGGGAGAGCCGGACTGGAGTTTTGGCGGTCATAGCGAGCGATTGTGGGATGTGGCGGTTGACGACAGTGGCTACGTATATACGGCGGCGGGCGCCGATGTTTTTCCCAATGACGCCACGGTACGAAAGATCAACGCCGATGGAATCGAGCAATGGTCGTTTTCTGAGCATGCACAAAAGGTCAATGCCGTGGCCGTCGATGCCGATGGCTATGTCTATACGGCGTCGTCGGATCAAACGGTGCGAAAGCTCAATGCCGGTGGCAACGAGGTCTGGTCTTTTTCTGAGCACAGCGACGGGGTGCAGGCTGTGGCCGTCGACGCCGATGGCTATGTCTATTCCGCCTCTGGCACCCTGGTCGGAGATGATGATTTTACGGTTCGCAAGATCGACGACGAGGGCGATGAGGTCTGGATCTTCGATGGACACGACGACCGGGTCAACGATGTGGCCGTCGACCGGCAGGGAAATGTCTATAGTGCATCGTCAGATCAGACACTTCGCAAGATCGACGCCGATGGAAACGAAGTGTGGGTCTTCGACGGCTTTGAGCAGCCCGTGCAGACCGTGGCTGTGGAGCCCGGATTGGTCGGAGCGTTTCCACAGGCATGGAATGACGATTGAAACCGAGATTCAGCAGGGACGTGCGACATGGTCGGGGTCGACGCGTGAGAGTGAAAAATGAGAAGAACTGTCGTGAAAATAGCTGCTCTTTTGGGGCTCGGTTTTATGGCCATTATGGCGAGTGCGGTGGGAGGATGTGCATTTATCGACGGGATCGTGGGAACTCCCGAAGAGGAGGAGTCCTGCGATTACGAGGGGGATCCGGCATTTTGTGACCGCCACGACGATGAATGCGGCCGGGTGAGCGGAGTGGATAATTGCGGTGAAATGCAGGAGTACGTCGACTGCAGTCGATACGCAAATCACCAATGTGATTCACCGACGATATGTATGACCACGGAGGATGACGATGAGCTCGATCACAATCGCTGTCTGTGTCCGGAGCTGAGCACTGAAGAGGCCAGCGACGCGATCTGTGAGGAAGCCGATGCCGCCTGTGGCGAGGTGGAAGCCGGCGATATCTGTACGGAATGGACGTCATTTGGAGCGGTATATTGCGGCGGCTGCGCGGGAAATCGGGAGTGCGGCGTGGAGGAGGCAAATCAGTGCGCCTGCCCCTGTAAGGTCGGTGGACAGTGCTACGGCACAGGTGATTACGACCCGGACGACGACTGTCGGGTATGTGACCCCGAGATGTCGCGGGATTCATTTGTAAACGCCGAAGACGGCGTGATGTGTGAAGGTGTCGTCGACGGGGCCCAGGGGAGCTGTCAGGCCGGCGTATGTGACGACGAAGAGTGCGTCGATTCGGAGCAATCGATCTGCGTGGGCGAGCAATATTGTGCCGATCTCCAGCGCGATATCGACAATTGTGGAATGTGCGGAAATTCATGTGCGGATGCCAATTTTTGCCACGCCTCAGACTGCCATCTCCATCGCTGGGAGAGCTACGCCATCATCACCGGCGATCACACTGGAATGACCAAGATGGCGCCCACCGGGGATTCCGATTGGGATTTTCTGGGATTCGAATCCACCCTGGAGACACCGCTGGCGCTGGCCGTCAGTCCCGATCGCGGCTCCTATGTGGGGACTGATCTGGGAAATATATATCACCTCGATAAAGAGGGTGGACTGGAGTGGAAATTCGAGGTGCCCAATGATTGCGAGGTGTGGTCACTGGCGGTTGATTCCAGTGGAGATGTCTATGTCGGGACGGGTTATGTGAACGATCTGGAGGGAGGACCGGAGTTCGCGGTGTATAGAGTCGACGCCGACGGAGAGACGGTCCACTGGAGTTATGAGAATCATGGAGACCGGGTCCCCGGAATTGCCGTAGACGATGGCGAAGCGGTGTATACGGCGTCCTTCGACGGAACGGTTCGTCGCCTCTCGCTGACCGACGGGAGTGAAGATTGGATCTTCGAGCACGACGGTCCGGGATATTACGATGTGACCGTGGGGCTTGAGAGCTCTGTATATGCGACCACGCGGGAGGGCGACACAACGAGCGGTGTCGTGCAAAAGATCGATATTGTCGACGAGGAGCCGGAATTAGATTGGTCATATGATGGTCACGACAGCGATGTGTGGGCGGTGGCGATTGGTCCGGAGGGAGAGGTGTACTCCGGGGGGGCCGATGGGACCGTGCGCGCCATCACTGCCGAGCCCTCGTGGGTCTTTGATGAGCCCACCGATACAGTCACCGGGGTCAGCGTCGACCCCGATGGCTTTATCTACGCTGCGTCGTCTCAAGAGGGAGTCTTCAAAATCGGATATGACGGGGAATTAGTCGCCCGCAGGCTGGAGGATGTGGGCTCGTTTAGCGGGGTTCACGACGTGGGCGTAGAAGCCGGTGAGATCGCCGCCTTTCCCGATGGCTGGGATGACGAGAACTAGATTATTCAGCGGCGAAGTGCGCGGAAACCGAGGTAAAATAGTCCGGCGCTGGCGGTGTAGAGCGCGATGGGGACCACATTGATGGCGTTGAGTTCACCGTTGCCCGCCTGACTGGGTAGATTGTCCATGGCGACGCCACCGACCAAGGTCGCGCTGCCCGCTGTGAGCCACACCCAGGGGGATGCAAAGGACTCGGATGATGGATGTTCGACCTGGGCAATTCCCTGGCCCATGGCCTCGTCTACGCGCGCTCCGGTGAGGCTTAATCGAACCCGGGAGGTCTGAAGGGCCTCGATAGCGACCGTCGTTTCACTGATATTTCCCTCGTATTCGCCGCGCAGGTCATATTGGCCGGGAGCCAATTCGCGCTGGTCCTGGTGGCATGTCTCCTGTCCGTCATTGTCGATATACAGGTCGATTTCCGCCGGCTCGCACTCCACGTCGAGATACCCCGGGCATTCGCGTTCCATTTCCGCGCGGTAGCCGGCGATGGCGTCGGCGATTGCCCGCCGGGAAGGCTCTTTAACCGGGGGGGCGTCGAGCGCTTTGACGAAGTGTTGTTCAGCTTCTTTGCAGCGGCCGGCATGTTGATAGGAGCGCCCCAGATTGGCGTGGGTGACGTTGAGTTCACCGACGTCCAGCGAGGACTGAAGCAGTCGGATGGCCCGCTCGTAGTCACCATCGGAGATCGCCGCCACTCCGCGGGCGTTGAGGTCTCGCTGGGTCTGAGTGATCTCTGTCGTCTCGTCGGCCAGAGCTGTCGGCGAGATGAGCAAAATGCAGCTCAGCGCCCACAGATAAAGGGGGAGTCGCAATTGATGGTCCCTGAGATCGCTGCTCATGTTGACATTCCTGTCGGACTCCGCGTCGGAGACGAAGTAAATCAGCCCTATTTTGTGGGATTGCTGGTTGGGAGTCCACCGTCCGTTGCCGCAGGTGGCGGGGTTGAGTCTGATTGCCAACCATGGTCTTCTAGAGGGGAGACTATCTCCGATACAAAACGCACCCTGTCAGGACCATCAATCCCGCGCGAGTCACGGCCTAGATCACCATGAGCGATAGCCATCGGTTCGAAAAAGGGGATCGACTCCACGATCGCTACGAGATCGAGGGGAAGCTCGGTAGTGGTGGATTCGCCGTGGTGTATTCTGCCTTCGATACAGTGATTAAGCGAAAAGTAGCCATCAAAGTGCTCAATGCACGTCGACTCGGCGGCGATGAGGAACAGGTGGAACGGGTTCTGGACCGGTTTTTGCGCGAGGCGCAGGTCGCGGCGCGGATTCGTCATGGAAGCATTGTCGAGATCCATGATTTTGGTGTCCTCGGCGAAACAGAACATCCCTATATTATCATGGAGTTATTGCGGGGTGCCGACCTGGGCGAGGAGTTATTGGAAAACGGGCCAATGGAGCCGCCGCGGTTATTTCCACTTTTCGTCGACGTCTTAGACGCCCTGGGAGAGGCCCACGTTGAAGGCGTAGTTCATAAAGACCTGAAGCCGGCGAATTTATATCTCTCCGAGCGGGGAACTCGTCGTGAAACCATGAAGATCGTCGATTTCGGTATCGCCCATGTAAATGCGCCGACCGAAGAGCGGATCACCACTACGGGATCGGTCTCGGGAACCCCCCAATATCTAGCGCCGGAATATATTCAGGACCAGTCGGTGACTCCGGCGATGGATATCTACCAGATGGGCTTGATCCTGGTGGAGGGATTGACGGCGGAGCCCGTCGTCCAGGCCAGCAATTTATTTCAGGCTGCCCTGATGCATGTAGACCAGGACTTTTTTATACCGCCTGAACTACTGGAGGGAGATTTCGGCGAAATCGTGCGGCGAGCCACAGCGCTGGAGCCCGAAGATCGGTTTAAGAGCACGGAAGCCTTTGCCGACGCTCTGGCCGCCCTCGATCCGGCGTCTGTACAGGTTCCGAAATTCGATCCGCCGACCCGCGAATCTCCAATATCACCGGTGGCAGAGACCATCCCCTGGCAGGAGAGAAACGATTCGTCTGACGATGATATCGAGACGGCGCCAACTATCGACAAACCGGCGCCGGCGGACGGCGACGATAAGCCCGACGAGCAGGTGGATGAGGAGCCAGAAGACAGGAAAGCCAAAGAGGTGACGGCGGACGTAAAAGAGGGCGATAGTTTTTCAGATTCTGCTCTCGAACTCGCGATTGCCACGGTATCGAATCGGCGAGCCCAGGGAGTGGTGGCCGCTGTGGTGCTATTTTTGTTGGGCGCCGGCAGTTTTGCCGTGTTTTCGTCTGGAAGTTCCGGGGAGTCCCTGGAGAGCGAAGAGCGGTCGCCGACCACGGCACAGGTGGACGAAAAGAGTGCGGAGATCGGTGACGAGGTCGGAGCTGCCGAGGTACCCGAGGCTACGCCCGAGTCCAGCGCCGCAGCAGAAGCGGAATCGCAAGATGCAGATGAGACGGCGGAAAATGCAGACGCTTCGGCCGAGAGAGTGGAGCCGAAAGTAGATATTGAACCCGCGGAAGGCGGCCCTGAGCCGGTGCAACCAGAGGAATCGTTGGAAGAGGACGAACGGAAAGCAGATGAACCGGTAGAAGAAATCGAAGAGCCGGCAGAAGACACTTCGGAGCCCACCGATGATTCTGGGGAAGAGCAAAATGGGGGAGTCGAACCGAGAGAGGAGACCGTGGAAGCAGAAGAGGAATCAGTAAAAGAGGAGCCGGAGGAGGAGCACGAGCCATTTCAGCTCGCTCCCTGAGGGGTATCAATAGAGAAGCGAGTCGAAGCGCTCGAGCTGGCGTGTGGCCTCGGTGGGCGCGTATTCGCGGGGAGCAGTGCCGGAGAGAAAGGGGTAGTGGATTCCCTGCTGGCCGGGCCTGGCGCGAAGGCCCGTGCCGGGGTCGATGAGGACGTCTTCGATCTGAAGTGATTCATCTGGTCTCGGTGGCCACTCGTCGACGTTCGGGGCCAGACCGTCATAAAAATCATCGAAGAGGGGGATTGTGACGGTGCCGCTGTGTTCGCCGGGCTCGAAGCTGTCGATATTGCGGTCGCTTCCCACCCACATCACAGCCGTCGTCGTCGGATCGAAGGCGGCAAACCAGGTGTCGTATTTATCGCTCGTGCCAGTTTTGGCGGCGACGGGCCAGTCATTGGATAATTCGTGGGCTGTTCCCCGGGTGACGACATCGCGCATGGCCCGGGTCATCAAGACGTTGACGGCGGGAGACAGCGCTCTTTCGGTGGGGCGGGGCGGCGCAGCGGCGCGGACGACGCGCGGGATTAACGCCGGGCTGCGCTGCAAAAAGTGGCCGTGGTCGCGCAGGGTATTCGACGAGATATCGCGGACTTCGGCGAGGTGGCGCCGGTCGTGGGTGAGGCCACCGCGGGCGATCGAGGCGTGGACGTCGAGCATCTCGCTTACCCGCGTGCAGCTCGCGCCGAGGGCCAGCGACGGGGTGGGGTCCAAGAGGGAGTCGACGCCCATGGTGCGCGCTCGCTCGATGACCGGCCGGGCTCCCAGGTGTTGGATCAGGTTGACCGCCGGGATATTTCGACTCGCCGCATAGGCGTCGAGGGCCGTGATATAGCCGCGAAAGTCGCGATCGGCGTTTCGAGGCTGCCAGACCCCGTCGCGGGCCGTCACGTCAGTGGGGACGTCACTCAGCAAAGTGGCCGGCGTAATCCGCTCGGAGAATGCCTGTGCGTAGAGCACCGTCTTAAACAGGCTTCCCGGCTGGCGGCATGCCTGTTCGGCGCGGTTGAATTGGCTCTCGTCGACGTCGTAGGAGCCGACGCTGGCCAGGGTTTCGCCACTGTGGTGGTCGGTCAGCAAAAATGCTCCCTCGTGTTCCGGGGGCTGCCACAGCCGCCAGTGGTCGCCGACTCGGCGGGCGAAGATAATATCGTCGATCTCGAA
>SKQC01000428.1 GCA_007119175.1 Myxococcales bacterium
TCGCCGTCGCCGTCGGAGCCCTTCCCCTCTTTGTCGTCTTTTAATTTCCCGCGCAGCAGATCGCGCCGGGTTAACTTATCGTCACTCATGAAACGAACCCACCTCAGGCAGGCCTTCCATCATCGGACGCTGATCGAGGGTCGCGCCCGGGGCGTGACACTGCACACATTGAGTCTTCCAGGGATGAGTGGTGCGAATGCCGGGTCTCGCCATCGTCCCGTGACAGCTTGTGCAATCCTCTCGAAGATTTACCGGATGCGGCGTCACCGGCGGCGCTCCGGGCTGGGCGCGATCGCCCTCGCCCCAGCGCTGGAGGCCGACAAAGGCATTGTCCAGCGGCAATTCGTCGTAGCGTGAATCGGGCGTCGGAATCGACGCCTCCTCGACCACGTGGCACTGAGTGCAATTGGTCATATACTCATGGCTCATGACCGTTGCTAATCGCTCCGTCACCCGCAATCCCTCGCCGTGACAGGCCATACACTCCGTGGCCCCCGTCTCGCGCACTGCGTGGGGAACCGTCGGCGGTGCCCCCTCATAAGCCCGATGCTCAATCCGATCGGCGAGCGCCTGATTCGTCATCTCATCGCTGCGCTCCACCTCGTCGTGGGGGTCGGGCCGAAGCTCGGAGAGTCGCTTTAATTCCTCCTCCCAATGCGGATTTCCCTGGTACGGATCAGCCATTAGCTCCGAATACGACCGGGCCGGCTCCACCTGCTGCTCCGGCCGGTCATCGTCACCGAACCCGGCCAGTTGCGCATCGTAATGATCACTGCTGGTGCCCACGAAAAAGCCGATGATCGCCATGGCGACGACACAGGACAAAAAGATATTGATGCCCTTTGAGGCAAACCAGCCCGCCTCCTCGCTCTCTGTCTGTACAGCACCCTCGTCGGCCATCTCACTGCTCCCGTTGCTCGCCGTCGATCTTGCGGATACGCGCCGCACATTTTTTATAATCGGGCTGTTTGGAGTGGGGGTCGTGATCGTCGATCGTCAGATCGTTGATCATCATTCGCTCGTCGAAAAAGGGCACAAAGACCGTTCCCCTCGGCGGTTTTCCGCGCCCGCCGATCCAGGCCGGAAGGTCGATGGCACCGCGGCGCGTCTCGAGGCGTACCGTTTCGCCGTTGGCAATTTTAAGCTCCCGGGCATCCCGGCGATGCATCTCGACGTAGGCCTGCGGCATCGCCCGCCGAAGCTGGGGAACTCTCATCGTCATTGTCCCCGTATGCCAATGCTCCAATACACGACCGGTACACAACCACAGCGGATAGTCCTCGTCGGGCTCTTCCGGCGGCTTTTCCTGCGGATGAAACCAGATCAACGCCCGGTCGTCGTCGGTCGGGGAGTGATAAAATTGAAATTCGCGGCCCTCCTCCACATAGGGGTCGTCGAAGCCGGCGAAGCGAAATTCTGTTTCCCGCCAATTTCCGTCGTCATCCTGCACCACCGGCCAGCGAAGTCCGCGCGCTTTCACCAACTCGTCGTAGGGAGCCACGTCCTTTTGCTTGTATTTGGTGAAAGGACGGTACTCCTCGTAGAGCTCGCGGTCGACGTTGACGTCGTGGTAGCGCCGATAATCCCATACAGGCACCACCTGATCGTCATCGTCTCGAAAGGTGAATAAAAATTCGCCGTCTTTATCTCGCATCCCCTCAAAGCCGCGATCGTAGAGGTTGCGGGCCACCGCAAGGACCTGCCACAGGTCTTCGCGAGCCTCTCCCGGCGGCTCCACCATCTTAAACCACTGCTGAGTACGGCGCTCCGAATTTCCCACCACCCCGCTCTTTTCGACCCACATGGCCGACGGCAAGATCAAATCGGCGTATTTCGTCGTCGCCGTGGGATAGACGTCGCTGACGATCAAAAATTTCTCCTCCAGCTCGCGGGCCGGATAAAAGAGTTTGTTCAGGTTGGGTAGTGACTGCCCGGGATTGGTGACCTGTACCCACAGCGTCTCGATATCGCCGCCATCGTCGGCGGGCGTCGAAAATTTCTCCCACATCTGCACTGTATGGTAGCCGGGCTGCTCGTGGATGCGTCCCGCGGGCACATTCCAATGCTCCTCACAGGCATTTCGGTCGGCCTCGTTGGCGATAAGCCGCCCGCCGGGAAGCGCGTGCGCCAGCGTTCCCACCTCGCGCACCGTGCCACATGCCGAGGGCTGGCCGGTGAGGCTTGTGGGCGCATCGCCGGGCCGTCCGAAATGACCGCTCAACAGGTGAATCCCGTGCACCAGCGCGTTGATTGCCGTTCCCCGGGTATGCTGATTCATACCCATGCACCACAGGCTGGTAATTCGTTTGTCCGGATCGCCAAAGAGCTCGCCCAAGAGGCGAATATCGTCGGCGGCCACCCCGCTTATCTCCTCGACATACTCCGGGGTGTATCGCTCTAATTCCTGGCGAAACTCCTCAAAGGTGATCGCCTCGCCGTGAAGGGTTAAGGGATCGGAGTTGCCGCGAAAATTGCAGTGTTCCTCGACGAATTCCTCGTCATACGTGCCATTTTTCAGCAATAGATGGGCGATACCGTTGGCGATCGCCAGATCCGTATTGGGCTCAAACTCCATATAGTGCTGGCAATGGTCGGTGGTGCGCGAGCGCCGCGTGCCGAGGTCGATGAGCGTTATTTCTTCGCCCTTTGAGCGCCTGTCGACGACGCGCGAGAAGAGCACGGGGTGCATCTCCGCGGGATTATTTCCCCACATAATTAACACGTCGCATTCGTCGAGATCAGTGTAGGTGCCGGCCGGTTCGTCGACCCCGTACACACTCAAAAACCCGGTCACCGCCGAAGCCATGCACAGCCGAGCGTTCGGATCGAGGTGATTGCTGCCGACGCCGGCGCGCATGAATTTTTGCACGGCATAGCCCTCGGGAATCGTCCACTGCCCGCTGCCATAAAACGCGAAGTTCTCGGGATGATCCTCGATCCTGTCGGCGATGATCTCGATCGCCTCAGCCCAACTGATATCGACGAATTCATCGCCCACGCGCTTCTGCGGAGTCTGAAGCCGGTCGCGTCCGTATAAAATCGAGCCCACATGATAGCCCTTTACACACGCCAGCCCCTTGTTGACCTCCGCTTTTTGATCGCCCGATACGGCGACCACGCGCCCCTGATCGACGCCGACCTGCAACGTGCAACCGACACCACAGAATCGGCACGGAGCTTTCTCCCAGCTCACGGAATCCCCGGCGCGTGTCGCCACCTGTCGATCCAGCGCGGCTTCTTCACCATAGGCCATTCGCGTCGCCGCAGACGTCGCCGCCGCCATGGCACTCAATTTCAAAAACGTCCTTCGCTTCATAAGCGCCCTACTCCTGTGCAGATTCTCCAGTGACGTCCTCGAAATTCACGCTCACCACGTCGACAAAGACCACGCCGTCAACCGCCTTCAACTCTTCTCGCAACAGGCGGCTGCCTTCCCCGATGGTCTCCGTCTCCGCCACCAGCGGCAAGCGATTCTTCTGCAATTCGCCCAGGGTCAATCGCCGGTCGTCATCGAGCACTTTCAGCGCCCTCGCCTGTTCGCCTCCATCGTTGCTCAAGGTGACCACCAGACCACTTATCGGCATTGGCTCGCTCCTGCGAATTGCTTGTCAAAAACTCACCCCCAGATTAGGGGCCGTGAACCTTCACTCCAAGGATTGTGCCATCACGACGGAAAAATCCGAACTGACACCAGCCCCCCGATTCGCTCCCCTTCCTCGGGCGAAGAGCTCGGCATCGCTGCCATCACCGTGCGTAGAAATTGCGCATTGTTGGCCCGCCACGCAAGATTTTCGCGTCTTGCTACCATGACGTATGACCATCGGCACGACAACGTGGCGAGTTGGGGTAATCATGCCGAACTGGCACACCCCTTGCTCTTACCCCACGTTGGCTCGTAGAGTCGATCACCCTAGTCGAACCCATACTTGTCGGGTTGTCATTCAATGTCTCAGAACCTGCGCCGCACCCTCATCGTCGCTGCCGCGGTCATCGCCGGTGTCTTCGTCGCCGCCTTGATGACGAGCATCTTCGGCCCCGAGCCAGAGTTCGAGATCGACGAATCGCCCCCTGAATCGGCGGCGCCGCAAATTTACGATGATATCATCCACGCCCCGGCCGGCCTCGGCACTCTTCGCACCGAGCTTCGCGACATCCACGGTGACCCTATCGGCGTCGCCTGCTCCACCTGTCATCTGAGCGGAAATCTGGGAGATCCCCCTGCAAAATCGGCAGATGAGCTGTCGGAATTTCACGTCGATATGGATTTTGACCACGGCGACCTGGCCTGCTCGAGTTGTCACGCCGAGGACAATCGCAACCAGCTAAAATTAGCCGATGGCACCCAGATCGACTACGAGGATTCCATGGAGTTATGCGCCCAATGCCACAGCTCCACCTATCGGTCCTATAAACACGGGGCCCACGGCGGAATGGCCGGCCACTGGGATGACTCGGCCGGTCCCCGGGAGCGAAACCACTGCCTCAGTTGCCACTACGCCCACGAGCCGGCGTTTCCCGATGTGATGCCCGCTCCGCCGCCGCGCGACCGCTACTTCGAAGTCCCTACGGACCAATGACCACACTGGAGTCCTTATGAGCGACGTCGATGCAAAAGAGTCCGCCCCGGTCCCCGAAGACGACGAGACGGGATTCACGCGGCGAACAGCCTTAAAGGCGCTGGGAGCGACCCTGGGGGCCGCCGCCTTCGCCAGGGCCATGGCGCCTTTGCGCTCCTGGTCGGCCGACCTGTCGATGGATGAATTTCTGCAGCAGCACTACCACGAGATGGGCGAAGAGGAGCTCGAAAAGGTCTTGCGCCGCCTCGAAAAAGAGACCCTCGAGGACTACGGCGCCGAAGTCGAAATCGAGGATCTTCGCCCCCAGGAAGGGGTCCAATTCGGTTATGCTTTAAACCTCTCCGTATGCAACGGCTGCCGAAAATGTGCCGAGGCCTGCAATAAGGAGAATAACCACGACCGAAAGACCAATAATTCCTATATCCGCGTCTTTGAGATGGAACAGGGCTCCCTGGATTTCGAAAAGGGCACCGCCTCCTACGACCATACTGTCCCGGCGCCGGGCAAATATTATATGCCCGTTCAATGCCTTCAATGTGACAATCCGCCCTGTGTCGACGTCTGCCCTGTCGAGGCCACCTGGAAGGAAGAAGATGGCGTCGTCGTCATTGACTACAACTGGTGTATCGGCTGCCGCTACTGCGAGGCCGCCTGCCCCTACCACGCCCGGCGCTTCAACTGGCATAAGCCGGAGATTCCGACCAGTGAAGTCAACCCGGTGCAGGCTTATTTATCAAATCGCATCCGTCCCGCCGGCGTGGTCGAAAAATGCCATTTTTGTCTGCATCGAACCCGCAAGGGCGAAGCTCCAGCCTGTCAGGAAGCATGTCCCACGGGTGCCCGAGTCTTTGGCAACCTCCTCGACCCCGACAGCGATATTCGCTGGGTCTTAGAAAATAAACGGGTCTACGTCCTAAAAGAGGACCTGGGCACGCGTCCCCGCTTTTTCTACTTCTTCGACTGAGACGACCGACGATGGCCGAGCCGTCCAAAAAAGTTCCTCATTACCTGAGCTACCCGCGCTTTATCTGGCGCGCTCTCGTCGAATCCACTGACGGCAATCTCCTATTTTATGTCTGGATGACCGCCCTGACTGCGCTCGCTCTGGTCGGCGCCAACGCCTGGGCCCACCAGGTCGCCGACGGCATGGGGTTGACCGGGATGACCGACCACGTCTCCTGGGGACTTTATATTGCCAATTTTACGTTTTTGGTCGGCGTCGCCGCCGGTGGGGTCATGATGGTCATCCCCGCCTATCTATACGACGACCGCGAGATGCACGACGTGGTGATCATTGGCGAGGTATTGGCCATCGCCTCCCTCGTGATGGCGATGCTCTTCGTCGTTGTCGATCTGGGGCGACCGGATCGCTTCTGGCACCTTATCCCGGGACTCGGTCAATTTAATTTCCCGATGAGCATGCTCGCCTGGGACGTCATCGTCTTAAACGGCTATCTACTGCTCAACCTGCATATCGTGGGCTACCTGCTCTATAAGCGCTATCGCAACGAAAAGCCCGACCGGCGCTGGTATATCCCCTTTGTCTTTTTGTCCATCATCTGGGCGATTTCAATCCACACAGTCACCGCCTTTTTATATAGCGGACTGGGCGGGCGCTATTTTTGGAATACCGCCATTTTGGCGCCCCGCTTTATCGCCTCCGCCTTTGTGACCGGCCCGGCGATCATCATCATTTCACTGCAATTGGTCCGTTATTTCACGAAATTGCCGGTGCCCCGAAAGCCAATCCAGACCCTGATATCCATCATCAAGGTCACCATCCTGATCAATTTGTTCTTGCTCGGTGCCGAGTTATTTACCGAATTTTATACCGGTGGCTCCCACGCCAAATCGGCGACCTATCTCTTCTTCGGCATGGACGGCTACACCGGCCTTGTCCCCTGGATCTGGACGGCCATCGTTTTGAATATCGCCGCCGCGATCATGATTCTGCATCCTCTGGCACGCAAGAATTTCGCCTTTCTCAATACAGCCTGCATTCTGGCCTTTATCGGCCTGTGGATTGAAAAAGGCATGGGACTCATTATCCCCGGCTTTATCCCCACCCCGCTCGGCGAAATCGTCGAATATACACCGACTTTGACCGAGTGGCAGGTCACCGTCGGCATCTGGGCCTTTGGACTTATGATCTACACGGTGGCCCTGAAAATCGCGATTCGAATCCTCACTGGAGAATCGAATCTGCAAAAGGATATCGATGCCTCGCCACCCTGATATAGATCATTGTCCGAAGCCCTTCTGCACTTAACCTCGCATTAAATCATGCCCTGCGAGGTATTCATGCCCCAACATATTCAGCTCAATTTTCCCGACGCCGCCGAAACCACACAAAAAAGTGGATTCGCGCACTGGCCGGTATGGGCCTGCGGGTTTCGTCCCTTCTTTTTGGGCGGTGCGATTGTCGCCGCCATCTCGATTGCGTTGTGGCTGGTGGTATTTTTCGGCGGCCACTCCGCCGGCGGGGCGGCGGGGCCGATTGGCTGGCATGCCCATGAGATGATTTTCGGATTTACGCCCGCTATCATCGCCGGTTTTTTACTGACTGCCGTTCCGAAGTGGACCCGCGTTCCCACACCGACCGGCCCGCTTCTGGCGGCCTTATTCGGATTGTGGCTGGCCGGTCGTCTGGCGATGATGCTGGCCGGCATCATTCCCTATGGACTGGCCGCGGCCATCGATTTTATATTCTTGCCCGGATTGGCGGTGGCCATCGCCATTCCCATTATTCGCGCGAAAACGCCCCGAAATCTGGGTTTTATCCCCCTATTATTCGGCCTCGCCGCCGCCAATGGGCTATTTCACCTGAGCCATCTGGGCCTGCTCGATGGGTGGGCGACCCGCGGACTCGATGCCGGCCTGGCGATCATCATCGTTATTATCGCCATCGTCGGCGGCAGAGTGATTCCCTTTTTCACGACCAATAAATTGGGCAGACCGGCCATCGACCGCCGGCGAATCATCGACATCGTCGCTGTGGGAGCCTCGGTGGCCTGGCTTTTCGCGTTCATCATCGCTTCGGCGAGCCCATTCGCCGGCATCGCCGCTATCGTCGCTGGCGCGGCCAATCTGGCGAGGATGATCCGCTGGCACAGCCTGGCGAGCTTCAAGGTTCCACTTCTGTGGATACTCCACCTCGGCTACGCCTTCGTCGGCATCGGCCTGGTCGCCCTGGGCTTTGCCACACTCGATATCACGGCCTCGCGAACCATCGCCATCCACGCCCTGACCACAGGCGCCATCGGCCTATTATGCCTGGGCATGATGTCCCGCGTCGCCCTGGGTCATACCGGCCGCCAATTAAAGGCGGCTCGTATCACGACCGCCGCTTTCGTCATTCTCAGCATGGCCGCCGCACTGCGCGTCTTTTTGCCCTGGCTAATTCCCGCCGCCTATTCGACTTCAATCATGGTCTCCGGGATCCTGTGGACCGTCGCCTGGGGACTATTTCTGGTGGTCTACGTGCCAATCCTGGTCAAACCGAGGGTGGACGGACGTCCGGGATAAAGCCGACCGTGATTTTTTTCGGCACTCACCGACAGCTCTACCAGAGCATGACCACCAGCTCTCGGCCCCATATCTCGAAGGGAATATGCACATGTTCGATCCAGCCATTTGCAGCAGCGGCAATTAGTCCCAGCCAGCTCCCGGAGACGAGCATCGCGCCGCCGATGACGCGCTCGGAGCGAATCTTTTTGAAAAACCCGGGAAGCGAGCTTCCCAGCGCCGCAAAGAGCAGCACCGGCGTGGTCATGGCTACCAGCATGACCATGATCAGCGCCCCGTGAAGAGGACTGGCAGTGGAGGCGGCAATGCCGAGCACCCAGAACATCAAGACACAGGGCAAAAACCCTAGCACCACGCCGAATGCCGCCATCCGCGACACCCCGGATTTTGGCAGCATGCGACTTGCCTTTTTAAGGGCCCAACTCGTCCAGCGGGCGCTCCAGCCGACATCGTCACCGACCGTCGCCTGGCGAAGCGGCAAACATTTCCACACACCCACACCAAAGATCACCACGGCAATGCCGAGCCCCGCTGTGCGCGCCACGTCCTCGATGACGGTCTGCGCTGCGGCGCCGGCAAGTCCTGCCGAGGCGCCGAGTCCGGCGTAAACGAGGCCGCGGCCGCCCTGGTAGGACAGCACCGCTGCGGCGGCCTTCCTGGTCCGCCGTCCCGGCGTTGGTGCTCGATGGACCCCCATTCCCGCTGTCAGACTGGCCATAATCGGGCCGCACATGCCGATGCAATGCACGGTGATCCAGATCAGTCCGATCCCCAGAACCTGAGCATAAAATGGTGTCATTTCCTGCATGGTACGCCTCCTGAACCCTAAATACAGGCAAAATTCGCGCCACCTTGCTGTGATTGGATTCGCCGTCGAACGCCACTTCACCCCGCGCAAAATATGCACATAGCCCTGTTCTCCCGGCAGTTTTTGCGTCGACTTCTTCTCGAATCCCCCCGCGACACATCGCCACACCCGTTGATCACCCTTTAATAACAACACCTTGCGCCCCCTTATCGAGAGGCTGGCACGGAACTTGATACTCGGACCGCCCGCCATCGGCCGGACCACGTGTCGGCGGCCATTTTATGTTCGTTAAACGCCCTGTAGTGCAACCAACGCAATTGTTCAGGAGGACGCGGTGACAGAGACAGCGAAGCCGACCGTGGAAGATGTACCTGATGGAATGGAAAAAATTCGCTACGACGATCAGTCGACCAGACTATTTGTCTTTGCCACGGTCTTCTGGGCCATCATCGGCATGGGCGTCGGCGTCATCATCGCCCTGCAACTGGTATGGCCAGCGGCCAACGAGCTGGGTAAATACTTTACCTTCGGCAGGTTGCGACCGCTGCACACCAATGCCGTGATCTTTGCATTCGCCGGAAACGCCA
>SKQC01000129.1 GCA_007119175.1 Myxococcales bacterium
GGCGCGCGGCCAGCCTGGCCGCATTTCGGGCTGCGAGCCCGAATATGCCTAGTGGGGCGCGCGGCCAGCCTGGCCGCATTTCGGGCTGCGAGCCCGAATATGCCTAGTGGGGCGCGCGGCCAGCCTGGCCGCATTTCGGGCTGCGAGCCCGAATATTACGGGGCGTATTAGAGGATGACTTTGTCACCCAACTAAAGGCGTACTGCCGAATTTCATGAGGAGTTTTGATGAATCTTTCGAATAATATTCAACAATTCGCTGCAATCGCCGTATTTTGTTCGGCAATTGCCCTTGGGTGCTCCTCATCGCCGGAGCCCGCCGACGAGGAGCCCGTCGGCGATAAGCCCGCTGAAATGTCCGTGGAGGAGCCCGCCGCTGAGGAGTCGCCGGCGCAGGCGCCGCAGGCAGAGGAGCCGAGCGAGGAGATCGAGGCTCTGGCCGCCCAGGTATCGGACGAAGATCTGCAGATGTTCGCCGCTGCCGCCCGCGCCGTAGCCGACCGTGAAAAGGAGCTCGAAGAGCAGGGTCGTGATCTGGACACGCTGATGGGTAGCGCTACGACTCCCGGCGAGCGGGTCGGCGCCGAGCAGGAGGTGCTGGCGGAGTATCAGGAGGCCGTTGCCGAGGTCGGTGTGGACTATGATGCGTTTATGAATATGGGGCAGATCATCCGCCAGCACCCGGGGCTGCTCGAGCGGCTCGAGGAATACCTCGACGACGCCGAAATTGAGGCGTTCTTCGGACCCTGAGCACTCATGCTGGTTGGTGTCTAAGTCGCACGTCCGCTAAGATGCGACGCCAGTTGCAGCACGAGAGCGTTGCTCGCCGAATAAAAAGGACGAAGTCATGGATTCGAGATGGATTGCGGTTTTGCGTTTGCTCGGTGTGATGATTGCCTCCGGGCTTATCATCACGGCGTGTAGCTTCGATCCAGGTATGGGAGAGTCGTTTTGTGAGGGCGATTACGATTGCGCCACCGATCGCAGTTGCGTCGACGGCTATTGCGTCGTCGATCAAGGGGCGGGTGATGCCGATCACTTCGACGTCGACGAATTCGATGCCCACAACTTCGACGTCGACGAAAGTGACGCCGATGTCTCTGGCAGCGACGATACCAATGGTTCCGAATTTTGTGCCGACCACGAGTTGTTCTGCGATGGAATTTGCGTCAACCCCACGATCAACAACCAGTATTGCGGCAGTTGCGATATCGCCTGCGGCGACGCTGAGATGTGTCAGCAGGGAGTCTGCGTGGATACCTCGGCGTGCGAACCCGGAGAAAATTATTGCTCCGGCCAATGCGTTGACTTCGGCAGCGATGACGACCACTGCGGCAGTTGTGACTCGCCATGTGGGGTGGATTCAGTCTGCGAGGGCGGCCAATGTGTCAGCGAAGGTTGCGACGACGGGTTGCTTGAGTGCGGCGATGAATGTGTCGATACGGATAGCGATGTCGACCATTGCGGCGGGTGTGGACAGGACTGCGCGGGCGGCGAATTTTGCTATGAGGGCGCGTGTACCACCGATTGTGACGAGTCGCAGCCCGATCAGGCGCTGTGCGACGATCAATGCATCAATCCCCAGCAGAGTGTCGACCATTGCTCCGGTTGCGATCAGGCCTGTGAGAGCGTCGACGGAGCTCAGCGCCAATGCATTGACGGCGATTGCCACTACGACTGCATCGACGCCAGCGACTCGTATTGCGCCGATCAGGGCTCGGCGGGGGCCTGCCGCGATCTGACGGGCGATCCCGATAATTGTGGAAGTTGTGGTCATATCTGCCCGTCAGTCACCAACGGTCAGCCGGTCTGCGAGCAGAGCGAGTGCGGCGTCGACTGCGACCAGGGCTATGAAGAATGCAGCGGTGACTGCGTCGATCAGCAATCGGATACTGGTAACTGCGGTGACTGTGGGATCTCCTGTGACGCCGACCAGATTTGCGAGGAGGGCCAGTGCACCGATATCGCCAGCAGTTGCGATCCTGATTCACAAGAACTTTTCGGTGGCGGCAATGGAACGTCATCTGACCCCTTTCAGATCTGTTCGGTTCAGCAGTTGCGAAATGTCGATAACGACGATGTTCTGGAGAGTCATTTCGAGTTGCATAGCCATATCGATCTGGGCGGCGAGTCCTTTGATGCGCTGGCCCGGGGAAGCGTCTGGTTCGGCAACCTCGAGGGGGGCTTTGAGGGCCGGTTTGACGGTAATGGATTCGAAATTCGCAACCCGACGATCGACGGAGGAGGCGACAATCGGATCGGGTTATTCGGGGTTGTCGACGGCGGCGAGCTGGTAAATGTGGTGGTGGTGGGCGCCGATATTTTCGGCGATGAAAGCGTGGGCGGATTGGTGGGGGTATTGGTGGATGGACAAATTATAGATTCCACCATTGAGGGCACCGTCACCGGCGGCGACGAGGTGGGCGGACTGGTGGGACGAAACGAAGGGGAGATACACAATTCTCAAAGCCAGGCCGATGTGACGGCGAGCGGTGAGTTTGCCGGCGGATTGGTCGGCGATAATAACAATGATGGAGATTGTGTGATCGCCGACAGCGAGGCCACCGGAGAAATCACAGGTAACGAGGCCGTCGGTGGGCTGGTGGGCCGAAATCATCGCGGGTGTACGGTGACGTCGTCGTCGGCCACCGGGCATGTCGTTGGTGATGAGGCCATCGGCGGGCTAATCGGCTGGTCGCGGCCGACCAGCGTCATCGATGATTCATCGGCCGCCGGGGTCGTAGAGGGCACCAATTATGTGGGCGGGTTAATCGGCCGGTTGAGCAGCATCTTCAACGAAGATTGGAGTGAAAACCAGCCGGCGGTGCAAAATAGCCATGCCACCGGAGCGGTCTCGGGCTCGCAGATCATCGGCGGTCTGGTGGGCCTTGCCGAGGGGAGCATCGACGGGTCGTATGCCACCGGAGAGGTCAGCGGCGAAGTTAGCGTCGGTGGCCTGGTGGGCTACGCCCGGCGCACTGATTTTGGCAGCTACGGCACCATCACCGACTCCCATGCCGAGGGGGACGTCTCGGGCACTGACCGGATCGGTGGTCTGGTGGGCCTGCAGGCGGGCAATGTGTCCGGCTCGCACGCCACTGGCGCTGTGTCGGGAGCCTATGAAGTGGGCGGATTGATCGGCCAAAACACCTCCGCGCTGGCCCAGTCCAACGGGACGGTCTCGGAGTCCTATGCGACTGGCCTGGTTCAGGGGACAGTACAGCGCGTCGGCGGGCTGATCGGTGAGCACCAGGGTCAATTGGAGACCTCTTATGCCACCGGCGAGGTCGACGCCTCCGGCACCGATATCGTCGGTGGGCTGGTGGGTCGGGTACAGCGCATGGCCGAGGTCCGCGACTCCTATGCGACGGGGTCGGTACAGGGCCGGGTCCACGTCGGTGGACTGATCGGCGGGGTCTCCGATTCGGGCACGGGATATGGCAGCGGCGACGTCTATACCTCCTATTCCACCGGTTCCGTCGACGGGAGCGCCAATGTCGGCGGCCTGGTGGGCACCAATAACGGCACTGTCGACGATTCGTATTGGAATATCACGACCAGCGGAATCACCGGAAGCGATGGGGGAACGGGGCTTAATAATCAGCAATTCGGCACTCAGGGAAGTTTTTCCGGGTTCGATTTTCCGGGCGTCTGGCAAATGGGCTCCGATCGGCCGCTACTACAGTGGGAGTAAGTGCGATGGACGATGGGCGAGGTGATAGGCAGAACCAGCGGTTCCGCAGCGATCGGCTGTGGGCGCTGTTCACCACGTTATTGGTGTGTTTTGCCACGGGATGTGTGGTCTCGGCGGACTCCGATTGTCGCAGCGACGATGAATGCGCCGCCGACCAGCGCTGTCTGGGTGGGGGAGGACTTCTGGTGCGCGACGGGGTTTGCGTCGATCAATCTCCGGCGGGCGCGGTGGACGCCGGCCCAGATGCTGAGTTCGGCGATGCCGATGTAGCCCCCGGCGATGCCGATGTGGCCTCTGGCGACGCCGATACAGATCTGGACGTCGATGTGGGCGAGCCGGATGTGGAGGACGTCTGTCCCGATGGCGAGAGCGAATGCGAGCAGGGATGCGTCGATACGGAGACGAGCGCCGATTTTTGCGGTGATTGTGAGACTTCCTGTGGGAACGACGAATTTTGTTATCAGGGCGTCTGTACCGCCGAATGCGATGACTCCTCCGACGAGCAGCAGCTATGTGACGACATTTGCATCAACCCCATGACCTCCGTTGAGCACTGCGGCAGTTGTGATAACGATTGCGAGGCCGCCGTCGACAATGCCCAGCCGGTCTGTGATGGCGGCGAATGCAGCTTTGTATGCGATGACGGCTTCGAGCAGTGCGAGCCGGGCGAATGCACGGATCTCGACAGTGATTTTGATCATTGCGGAAGCTGTGATTCCGGCTGTTCCGGTGCCGAGAGTTGCGAGGAGGGACAGTGTGTGGCACCGCCCTGCGACCCGGGTGGCGAGCCCTTCGGTGGTGGCGAGGGCTCGACAGATGAGCCCTATGCAATCTGTACGTCAGATCAGCTTTTCGCCATCGACGATCATCTCGACGACCATTTTCAGTTATACGACGATCTCGATCTCGGTGGCGAGCAAGTGACTCCGATGGGCTATCCCGATTCAGCGGAGGCTGATTTGGAGGGAGCATTTACGGGAAGCCTCGATGGAGGCGGCTTTGAGATTTCCAATTTTAGCATTTCCAGCAGTGGTGTGGAGGAGGCAGCGGGCCTATTTGCCGCTCTCGACGGGGCAGTGATTCGCGACCTTCATGTGGCGAATGCGGAAATTATTGGAGCTGAATTCGGAGGGCTTCTGGTGGCGTTTAATGCCGGTGAGATCATCAACTCGAGCTCCCACGGCGCGGTATCGGAAATTCTGCACGGTGGCGGCCTGGTGGGTATCAACGACGAGTCGGCGATAATCACCGGCTCCAGCAGTTCGGCCGACGTCATGGGCAGTGAGGCGGCGGGTGGACTGGTTGGATGGTCGCTGCCGGAATCTCGAATCGAGGGCTCGCACGCCACGGGAGATGTGGAAGGCGAGGTCAATGTGGGGGGGCTGGTCGGTCGCATCGGCAGTGTCGGCGGCAGTGATTGGAGCGAAGTAGAGCCTCCCCTGGAGGATTCATATGCGGCGGGCGACGTCGGTGGTGTATTTGCCGTGGGAGGGCTGGTGGGGATGACGGAGGGAAGTATTTATCAGTCTTATGCTGAGGGCGCTGTGACGGGACAGGAGGCCGTCGGAGGGTTGGTCGGCTATACGCGGGTCACCGACTTCGGGACCTTCTCCACGATCAGTGACTCTTATGCGGCAGGCGACGTAAGCGGAGACTCGATGGTCGGCGGCCTCGTCGGCAACCACCACGGTCATATCGAGGATTCTTCTGCCTCTGGCGACGTGGAGGCAGATTCGGACGTGGGTGGACTGGTCGGCCGCAGCGACAGCGTCATCGGTCAGGATAACGGTCGGATAGATACCTCATATGCCACCGGTATTGTCGTCGGCTACGAACTGCGAGTAGGCGGATTGATCGGCGAACTCAGGGGGCAGGTGGCAGAATCCTTTGCCACGGGGAGTGTTGTGGCTGACGATGCCCATGTCGTCGGGGGGCTGGTGGGCCGCGTTCACCAGCGGGGAGACGTGCGCGATTGTTACGCCATCGGTGACGTGGAGGCAGATCACAGCATTGGCGGGCTCGTCGGGGGTGTATCGCAGGGTGGGAATCATATCGGCCGGATCGATACCTCTTATTCCATTGGCGCTGTCACCGGGAATTCGGCCATCGGCGGCCTGGTCGGCACCAATGAGGGAGAAGTGGATAATTCGTATTGGAATGAGGACTCCAGTGGTGTTCCCGACAGCTCCGGTGGGGAGCCGCGCAACGACTCGGAATTTATGGAGCCGGGAAGCTTTGGAGGATTCGATTTTTTCGAGATCTGGGAGATGTCTTCAGAGCGGCCGGTCCTACAGTGGGAATGAGTCGCCGTGAGGCCACCGGTCGGGGACCACGAAGCCGCGGGTCACTTCCTGAAGGCCCCGTTTGGTCTCTTCAACGCCAACTACCAGCGACGAGCGGTCGTCGGCCAGAATAGAGTTCAAGGTGTCGAATTCGCAGAGGCGATCGCCGTCGTCAATCCGGGCTGGCGACAGCCACCGCTGACGGGGAAGGCGCAGCCATCGTCGCTGGCCGTCGCCATCTAATCGGTCCTTATAACTCGCAAGCCTGCCGAGGTGGACCCACCATCCACGAGGGGCTGCCGGGTTTATATCCGGCGGATATTCCACGGCAAATGAATCATCGAGCGGGGTGAAAAGATAGCCCTTGATAAAGGCCCGTGAGGTGACCGCCTCGTCGATGCCCAATACCTGCAGGGCTCCCTGGCCGGCCGGATGGCGCGGCAGGCGCAACTGATGGCCGCGCATCTTTGCCCATTTGCGATCGAGGCGATCTGTGGGGTTGGTGCCGTACCATCGAAATTGGCCGTCCGGTGCGGGGTGGCCGAGGTAGAATTTCAGGGCCAACTCCCAGTGGAAAACCCGGGTGTTTCGCTCAAAAATCAGATCGAATTCACCCAGGGTGTTCTCGCCGGCGTAGACCTGCCAGTTGGAAGCTGTCAGCCGCGTCGGTGGAAGCGCGTCGATCCAGGTCCGGATCAGAGCTTCGAAATAGGTACCGAGCTGGCGCCGATCGACGCCGCGCATGGTGTGCTCAAGGGCGGAGCCGGGCTGATCGAGTTTTCGCAACAGGCCCTGATATTTTGCCGGATCGCTGCGGTGCCACCGGGCGGTGACCACATGAGCGCCGTCCATCATCATCGGGCTCGTCAGGGCCCATTGAAGATCGCGTACCGGCTGGGTTTGATAGGGTTTTTTCATCGCTTCTGAGGGTCGAAAAAGGCAGGTGTTGATGAATTATTTTGGGCCGTCATAAGCAGCGGTATAACGCATAGTCCACGGTCAGCCTTCCCTGAGAGCGCTGAGTCATTGCAGGTCCATGAAATAAGCGGGCAGACCCGGCAGCAATAGTGGTCTCAGTCGCGAGAATGCGCTATCGTGGTCGCGCCCACTGAGGATTAAGATCGCTTAAATGAAGTGGTTTGTCATCGAGTTGTACACAATAAAGATGACTGAGCAGAGAATTGATGTCGGGCAAAAACAACCCTGAAGAGCAGTGAGGATGATGAAGTACACTGGATTCGAATTATGGACCCGACAGCGCTATCGCCTGGTATTTGTGGCACTGAGTTTTGTCCTCACCGTGGTCGCCTGTAGTTACGAAGGTGAGCTCGATGGTTTGAGTTGCGAAGACGACGATCACTGCGCCGGGGAGGCTGTGTGCGTCGAAGGATATTGTGCGCTCGACGAGGAGACGTCACAGCCGGAATGCACCGTCGATACTGAAGAAGAATGCGACGGAATATGCGTCGATCTCGATGCCGATGATGCCCATTGCGGCCAATGTGGCAATCAATGCGAGAGCGACGAGTTCTGTCAATCCGGCGATTGTGTAGACGTCGAGGAATGCGACGGCGACGCCACCTGGTGTGATGGTCAATGTGTCGACACTGATACTGACGACGCCCATTGCGGCGAATGTGGAAATCAATGCGGTGGCGACGAAAGGTGTGAAAACGGAGATTGTCTCGAAGAGCCCATGGGATGCGATCCCGGCGAACAGGTCTGTGACGCTCAATGCGTGGATACTTCCAGCGATCCCGATTATTGCGGCGATTGTGAGACTCAATGCTACGCCGATCAGGATTGTGTGGACGAAAGCTGTGTCTGTCCCGAGGGGCAAATGCTCTGCGGCGAGGAATGCGTCGACACCACGAGCGATGACGCCCACTGTGACGGCTGTAATTCTCCCTGCGAAAGCGACGAGTGGTGTCACGACAGCCAATGTGTCGACGAATGCGACGAGACTCTCGATACCCAACTGCTCTGTTCAGAGGAGTGCATCAATCCCCAGACGTCGCTTGAGCACTGCGGCGAATGCGACGAGGAGTGCATTACTTTCGTCGACAATGCAGAACCAAAATGCGGCGCCGATGGCTGCGGATTTGAATGTGAAGATGGGTTCGACGAATGCGTCGAAGGGATGTGCATCGACTTAAACGCCTCCGACGCCCATTGCGGCACTTGCGATCACGCGTGCACCACCGATGTGCAGGGGGCGAGTCCGATCTGCGACGACGGCGGATGCGACGAGGTCTGCCCGGGCGGCGAAGAGATCTGCGATGTCGCCGGTGGAAGTGGCGAGATGTGTGTTAATCCCCAGACAGATAACGACCACTGCGGCGATTGTGGACAGGCATGCACAACGGACGTGCAGGGCGCCACAGCAAATTGTGAGGGCGGAAATTGCCAGGAGAGCTGTCCCGGCGACGAAGAGATCTGTGATGCGATAGATGGCAACGGTGAATTATGCGTCGACACCCAGGTTAGCGACGATTATTGCGGCGATTGCGATATCTCATGCGATTCCAGCGAGCAGTGCGAAAACGGCACCTGTGAAGCGCTGCCCTGCTACGAGGGCGGCGAGCCTTTTGGCGGCGGCGACGGCAGTGTCGATGATCCTCATACGATCTGCACCGCGCAGCATCTTCAGAATATCGATGACTCCGATTATCTGGGCGATCACTTTTTGCTCTACGACGATGTCGATCTGGAGGAGGTGGACTTCGATCCCATCGGGCGGGGAGACTGGGACTGGGACGATGGTTGGCTGGGGGGATTTGAGGGCCATTTCGATGGAAATGATCGCACTATCTCAAACCTCGATATCGATCAGGATGCAGATCGGGTGGGCCTGTTCGAATTCGTGGGCGCCGGCGGGCAGGTTGTCAATGTGACGCTCAGTAGCATCTCGGTTCAGGGTGACGATCGGGTAGGTGGTCTGGCGGGGATGAATTACGGCCAGATCGAAAATTGCGAAATATCCGGGGCCGTTTATGGCAACGAAAACGTCGGTGGCGCCGTGGGCCGAAATGACGGCGATATCGACGGCTGTTCCATTGTCGGCGAGGACTCCAATATCACCGGCCAGAGCAATCACGTGGGCGGCCTGGTGGGCCTGAGTCGCTCGGGGTTAATTGAAAAATCCGACTCAGAGGCCACCGTATTCAGTGCGGGTCGACGGGTGGGCGGCCTCGTTGGCGAAATAAGCGGAGGAACGATTGAGTCGTCTCATGCCGATGGTGATGTCGAAAGCCCGGACGTTTCCGTCGGCGGATTGGTCGGTCGCGTGCCCTCGACGGAAGTATTGATTTCGGACTCATATGCCACGGGAGATGTCGACGGCAGCCGCTTTGTCGGTGGGCTAATCGGCGTCGGTGACGGCGATGTGCATCAGTGCCATGCCACAGGTGAGGTTACGGGCAATAATGATGAGGTGGGCGGTCTGATGGGAGATCTGGAGCGCGGAACC
>SKQC01000464.1 GCA_007119175.1 Myxococcales bacterium
CGTGTGATGGTGGGCGTCGACGACGACAAACCCCAACTCGTCGCGATCACAGCCGAGTTGGGCGCCCACATCGTCGCGTCCATGTTGGCCCATGGCGATAAATAGATGTTCGCAGCGGGCGCTGTGGCCGTCGGCGAAGTCGATGGATCGGAGTTGTCGGTGATCTTCTTCCAGAAGTGCAATGGGATCGGTATCAACGGCGATCCCCACTCGCTCCAGCGTCTCACTGATCGCCTGATCAAAGGTCGGCTCCTCGCCGTTGGTGCAGATCAGGATTTTATCCGTCCAGGTCGTCAGGGCCAGGGCGACGGTCGCCGCCGTTGGGCCGGCGCCAATGACCGCCGTGCGGGTGTCCCGGGATTCATATCCATCGCAATTAGGGCAGGTGTGAACGGTGGTGCCGTAGCAGCGATTGAGCCCCGGTATATCGGGCCAGTGGTCGCGAATTCCCGTCGCCAATAGGAGCCGGCGAGCCCGGAAATCACCGGCGATGTCGGTGGATAATTCGAAATGATCGGCGTGTTCCATCTGGGCTCGGTCGACACGGGCGTCGACGAGAGTGGCATTGTAGCGCCGACATTCCTGCCGGCCACGACGCCTTATCTCTGCGGGGCGAACTCCGTCATGCCCTAAAATTCCGTGGATTCCCTGAGTTTCCCAATTTCGGGGATCACCGGAGTCGATGACCACCACATCGTGGAGAAATCGGCTCAACCACACGCCGGCGGAGAGGCCGGCCGGGCCGCCGCCGATGATGGCGACGTCGAATTCGCGAGCTGGGGAGGGGCGATGATTGGACATGATATATCGACAGACTGGAGGCGCGGTGACAGACGTCGGTTGCGATCGCCAAATCTAATCGCGAATTGGACACCAAGAAATTACTCCCGGCGCACCCACGTCTGGCCGCGAACGGCCTCGCCGGGCTCAAAATAGCGGAGCTCTCCTGTGGTGATGGCATCTGAGAGCCTGGCTAACCACTCCTGCCAGCTCTTGTCGCCGACGATGGCGAAGCGCTCCACATCACGTAGGTACTCCGGGGTCAGCTTCAAATCTTCGATGACCGCCTGCGGTGTCATGCCGCTCAATTTGCGCACGTCCATATAGATGCGCACAGAGCCATAATCGTCGATTACCCTGTTCATGTCTCGACGAACCCGTTTTACGTCCTCCTCTGTGACATCGTCATAGATGATATAGGCGACTAGATTCGCCGGCTCCATGGCAAATTTTTCGATCATGTCCGCGCTCCCTCGGGTTCGTCGACTTTCAACTGACTTCGGCATGACCCAAAGGTAGTCAGGGGGCGAGGCTCGCCAAGCTTTTGCGCCCGGTGGACGCTCCGCAGACCCTGGGCTACCATCGGCAGACGAGCAATTGTTGTCGACGCGAATTGGACCTCAGATACGGGATTTATATGTCGTTATACGGAGCTATCAAGGGAACCGGTGAAAGTGGATTCGGGTGGTCGACACACGCTGAGGAAGTGGTCGATGGTCTCGATCTATCGGGCCAAAATATCCTTATTACCGGATGCAATTCGGGAATCGGCCTGGAGACGATGCGGGTCCTCACACAGCGGGGAGCGACGGTATTTGCTGCCGCGCGAAGCCTCGAAAAAGCGCAAAATGCCGGTGCCGAAGCCGGTGGTGAGACAATCCCCGTCGTATGTGAGTTATCCGACCCCCAGTCGGTGCAAGAATGTGCCGCCGAGGTGCGAGAGCAAGGCAAGCAGATAGACGCCCTGATCTGCAACGCCGGTATTATGGCGTTGCCGAAGCGGCAGACCGTGCTGGGCTATGAAAAGCAATTTTTCGTCAATCACGTCGGCCATTTTATCCTGGTCACGGAGTTACTCGACCAACTTGCAGATGATGGCCGCGTGGTGGTGGTCAGTAGCGACGCTCACAAAGGGGCGCGCAAAGATGGCATCGAATTTGATAATCTCTCCGGGGAAAAGCGCTACAGTGGCTGGCGGGCTTATTGCCAATCCAAACTCGCCAATCTGTTATTCGCCCGGGAGCTGGGACGTCGATTCGAAGAGGAGGGAAGCGATCGGGTGGCCAATGCCGCTCATCCGGGCCCGATCGACACCAATTTGACTCGCCATATGAATATGGTGGCCCGGGCGGGCTGGGCCATGGCGGGACCGTTATTTTTAAAATCAATTCCCGAGGGGGCCTCCACTCAGACCTGGGCGGCCGTTTATCCCGACGCCGCCGGTATCAACGGGGAGTATCTTGCCAATTGCAATATCGCTGACTCCTCGAAGCACGGAGCAAATATGGAGATGGCCGCCAGGCTCTGGGAGGAGACCGAGCGAATCGTCGACGAGGTCACCGAGCAGGCCACAGAGGCGCGCGAGACGGCATCGTAAAAGGGCGGTTTAGAGTACGAGGGGCGTCAAAAACGCCGGCCACCAGGAGTGGGCCGGCGTCGCTCGTAGTATTGCCGGCATTCTCGCTCACGGCCGCGAACGACCCGCTTATCTCGCAGTGCTCCCGAGGTGGCGGTGACCACCGTATATTGGGGGCCGTCGCCGTCGTCGACGTAGATCACAACCCAGTCGTGGTTTCGCCCCAACTGATGGGCTCGACGAGTATTGCTGAATAGGACCGTAAAATGCCGTGGCCCGTAGTCGGTCTCCATAAGTGGGAGCCAGCGCTTTTTGTCGGGGTTAAAACGGTGTGGAGCCACGGTGGGCAGGCTTCCAGCCCGGGCCCGGCGGCGGTACTCGGCATCTAAGGCGAGAAGCAGGCCGACCGACGGCGGTTTTTCGCTGTCTTCCGGCAGGTCTTCGATGCGGCGTTGCGCTCGCCTTCTGGCCCCGCGGTTGAGCATCCCCGCCAGTGCGTGGCCGATACCCTCTACCTTGCGCGGACCAATGCCCGGCACTTTCTCGAGTCGTCCATCGTGTACTGCGCGTTCCAACTCCTCGAGGGAGTCGATATCGAGGTGGTCGACGATGCGCCCTGCCAATTGGGGTCCCAATCCGGGCAGGGTGGCAAATACGTCGGCCGGCGACAATTCGGCGCGCAGCCGCGTTAGCATTCCCAACCGGCCGGTCTCCAAAATCTCTGCAATCGAGCACGACAGCCGATCGCCGATGCCGTCGATGCAGCGCAATCCCCTGGCGCCGCGTCGGGCAAATAATTTGTAAATCGGCTCCTCAAAATCGCGGATTCGCGATGCTGCCCTCCGATAGCTCATCACTCGAAAGGGGTTGGCCCCCTTGAATTCCAGAATATCCGCTACCTCGTCGAGGTGAGCGGCGATTTCGTCGTTGTCTGCGCGGATAATATTCACGACGTCTTCAGGGGACGGAGGATTTCGACGGAGACTTCGATGTCGCTTCGGTGCCCCATCTGACCGCTCCCATACGGCGGTCGCGGTCACCTTATAATGAGTAAGCTACGCACATCGCGGCATCGGCCTAATGGCTGCGCTCTCAGGCCACCTCTTCTGAGGGTCCGAAGTCGTCGTAGAGGCGATTATATAGCTCGATGACCGCCGCCTCATCGAAAAATCGACCCATCTCGGCGGATTCCGTCAATGCTGAAATAAGCTGTGGTCCGTAGTCTTCGACCGGCACCGTCTCAGGGGTGGCATAATAGTCGAATAGTCGCTGCAGGCGAGCAGGCAGGTCGTCGAGATCCGACTCATGAATCACCAGTTCCGGCGGGACTCCGAAGGGCAGTTGACACCGCTTCGATTGCCGCCGGATGACGACGCCAATGCCGAGGACCACCGGCCGGCCGCGCCAGAAGGGATCGGCGTCGAGGCGGCTGCGGATTTTTCGCTGCAGGTCGGCGAGTTGTGAATGGGTCTTGCGGATGCGCTCGAAGAGCTTTTGGCGGGTTTCGCCGGACTCCAGCGAGCAACTGCGCAACAACAGGGCCCCGCGGTCGGGATGGAGAACCATGTCGATTTCGTGCACCCAGGTTGCGATTTGATTCGGTGCTCCCCGGCCGTCATCGTCGATTCGGGGCTCGGAAAAATGCAGGGTTCCGAAGCGATACTCCGTATCTAACAGGGCCTGCATCAGCGCCTCATCGAGCATATCGCAGCGTCGGGGGGCGAGTCGGCAGGAGAGTTCGATATCGTCGAAATTCTGGTGTGTCATTTCATCACCTCGTCGGTTTAGGTGTTGTCGTTGTGGCGGGAACTCAATCCCACCTGTACACCTATTATCGACAGGCGAGGTGAATTCTTGCGTGGAAAATACAAAAGCGTCTTATTTGGCGAGAGAACCGTCGCGGTCGTCGTCGGTCTCAGTGCCCAGGTGCTGGAAGCTGTGGGATTTTGGATCGGCCTCGTGCAAAAGGAGGCGGATACACGCTCCGCCGAGAGGCGACGATTCAACTTCCACGTCGCCGTTGTGAGCACGCGCACAGGAGCGCACGGATATCATGCCCAGGCCGGTTCCGGTTGCCTTGGTCGTATAAAATGGCTCAAAAAGTTGAGAAGATTGCTCATTGGAGATCCCCGGTCCGTTATCGTGAGCCTCCACTACGATAGTGTCCCCGTCGCGACAGATTCGCAGCTCGATGCAACCATCGCCGGAGACGGCGTCGGCGGCGTTAAATACCAGATTGATCAACGCCTGGTAGATCATGGTCGGAAACCCGCTTAATTGTCCGGAGTCTACCTCGGCATTGAAGATAAGCTCGCACTCATCAAGGCGAGAATGTGCACGCAACGACTTTACAACGGCACTGGATATATCGACGACATCGATGGCCTCAGGGGCAGAATCTGCCTGGGCGCGCCCGGCATCGACGAGCCGGTCGCTGAGGTCCAACAGACGTTCGATGGCCTCGTCCTGATCATCGACTATCTCTGTCGTCGACTCCTCAAGACCCGGCTGGTCTTTTAGAAAGTCATTATTGCTCTTGAGGACTGCCAACTCATTGCGCACGTCATGGGCCACGGTAGCTGCCAATAATCCCGCCGTGGCTCCTCGCTCCGCCCGCAACAATGCATCGCGCATCTTACGGGCCTCTATCTGTTTTTGGCGCAACGCACTCAGGGCTTTCCAGGACGAGCCAAAGATGAGGACTGCCATCACCGAGACGTAGAGCGTGCCCTTGACGATTTCGAAAAATGCTGCTTCCTCGGCAGTGGCTGCGGCATCCGCCGTAAAGTGAGAGGAAATATAGATATAAATCAGCGACGGGATAAGAAATATAGTGGCAATAATTGCCGCCGACGGCAGTGGTTTCACAACGGGTGACCCTTCGAGAAAACAGAAATTATATCCATACGCCGATACCAGCACGAGCCGTGATGTGCACTGACGGTTCGGGAATAGTGGAGGGCCCCACTGCAGGTGATATTCTCCGCGGTGATTGGGGCATATACTGATTGGAAGCTGCATATTAGCGCAGTCCGCAACGATTGGTAAGACTTATTGATCGAAGAAGCCAACCGAGGATCGTAACTCATACCTGTCTTGGGAGCGACTTACCGGGCGGGCGATGATTATGCCGCCGGGATTGATCGGATGCCGCAGAAATTAGGCGCCCTTCAATGGGGCCGAATGCATTTTCGGACGGGCCGGGAAACCTAATCGGAACTTATGCAATGGAGTGTATTCGGCTGCCGCATGCAGTTGCATTTCGATGACGGACATGGGTAGAAAACCGGCGGCAGACCGCGGTGCGTCTTCCGGCTGATCTCAATTTTGCGGTGGTGTGGTATGGAGCCTATTCGAAATCAAGTGGATATGGATCGCCTATTACTTTCGACGCGCCTGATGGCCGTGATCGACGGTTGGGCAACTCGAGGATTATTTGAAGAGCTCGCCGATAGTGGCGGGTGCAGCCTGGACGATTTGCCCGGTGAGAGTCGGGCGCTGCGCGTCACGGCGCGAATTCTGGCGAATGCGGGGCTTCTCGTTCGCCGTGGTGACCAGTGGGCGCTAAGCGCTGTCGGAGATGAATTGCAGGAGGCCGGCGCCTTCGGCAATGCTCATGGAACGTCAGTCTTTGGTGACCTCGTCCAGATGCCGGAAATTCTCGATAAGGGCGGTCCGGTGGTCGACGAAAGCGGCGATTCGCGCAGTTCGACCATCGGTGTTTATCCCGACGACCCGGAAAAGAGCCGCTCCTTTTTGAAAATGCTATATCGTCGAAGTGAGAGCTCGGCACGGGAGACGGCCCGCTGGATCGACGATGTGGTCGATGCCTCCTCGTCGGTCCTGGATCTGGGCGGCGGGCACGGTCGATATGGACGAGAACTCGCCGAGTTGGGGCATGGGGCGACGCTTTTTGATTTGCCGCTATGCATCGACGTCGCACGCGAGATCCACGGCGACGAATTGGACTATCTGGGCGGTGACTTCTTCGCCGACGAACTCGGCGGGCCATACGACGTAGTATTGGCCAGCAATATCGTCCATGGGCTCGCCGAAGAGAAAAACCAGCGCCTTATCCGCCGTGTCGCCGAAGTGCTCGCTCCCGGTGGGATGGTGGTACTCAAGGATATGTTTCTCGACGAATTTGGACTGTGGCCGCCGGGGGCGGTCCACTTCGGGCTGCTGATGTTGATGTACACCGATGAGGGCGACAGCTATTCGCTGACGGAGGCCAACGCCTGGTTTGAACAGGCGGGGCTGACGCCGATGGATCCCGTCGTTTTTGAGGGGTTCTCGCTGATGGCAGCCAGGGCCTCGTAGAGCGCATATTGTGGGGGCGTCGACGGCTCACCACACCGGATCTTGTCCCTGCGGTTTGTCGGACCCGAAATTGGCCGGCTCCGGCTGGCTGCTCATTCCGTCGTGGCCGGCATCGTCGAGAGCCGGAAACATGTCGTCGATGGCCACGTCCTCTTTGATCTTGCGCAGATCGTGGTAGATGACGGTCGTCAGCGTCGCCTGTAGAGGCACGATAAGCGCGTCTGTGGCGTGATCGACCAGTGCGGCCAGGATAATGCTCGCCGTCGACAACTCTCCTTCAGCGGCCAACGCCGCCGGGTCCTCGGAGATCCCGAATCCGAAGATCAAAAAAGTGAACACCATGGTGACGGCGATGACGGCAAACATGATCGCGAAATAGATGGCATAGACGACGAAGATCTGTCCTTTATGCCCATTCGTCAGGTCGTTGCTCCGAGACAGGGCGTCAATCGCCCCCGAGCGCTCTACGACGATGACGGGAATTGCCACGGCCAGGACCAGGGCGGCATAGATGCCCGGAATAACACACAGCATGATCCCGACCGTGACGATAAGGGAGATCACGATTGCCGCCCCAACAATCGAAAGAAGCTGAGATTTTACGCTCTGCAATGACTCCATGATTGTGCCCGACTCGCCCTTCAGCGACTCGAAGACGGTCAGCACCACCACTCCCGTCAAAAGATAACCGGCTACGCTGCGCAGGAGCCCTCCGACTAATGCGACCCCTGCGCCGCCTCCTCCCGTATCAAACACAAGCGGCGCCAATTCCAGCGGAAGTAGCGGCAGGGTCAACAGCAGCGCCAATAAGAAAAAACCGGTGAAGTGCTCAAACCATGTGCTAAAAGCCCGGGACAATACACTTCCAATACCCAGCGAATTCATATCCGACCTTGCGTCGAGAGGGGAGTACAGATGGCGCAATTGTCTCAGTGTTATCCCCTGTTCACCGGCGATCGGTCAAGTTTCGATGACCGGTTCTCAAGGGCCTTCCAGGTTTGTTATCGTGAGCGCATACGATTTCTTGTCTTGTGGCGATTTATTGAGGAGATTCGAATGAAGATCTTACAAAAAGGCATCTTGCTGGCGGTGATGGTGGCATTTGTCGGCTGCGGCGATGACCCGGAGGCGGAGGGAAATAACGACCCGCAGAACCAATCGGCGCAGCAAAACGACGAAAATCAGCAGAACGGCGAAAACGATGGGAATCAATCCGGACAAAATAACGGGAATCAGAACAATTCCCAGAATAACGAGAATGATATCAATCAGGAGGTCCCCTGTCTGACGACGACCGATGGGTCGTGTCCTACCTCTGGTGCGATGGGACTATTTATTACGGAAGAGCATTTGCTCACGGCTCAGGAGCGAATGGAGGAGGACGGCGGGGAGTTTGAGCAGTCCTACAATATCCAATCGGGCCGCGCCGACAGCGCTCTCGATTTTGAGCCCGACCCCTTCGTCAAAGAAGATATGAGTGAAATTACCTTTGGATGGTGCGGCGGCGACGAGGAGGGCTCCTTGTCGGCTGCCACCAGTCGGCTCGAAGAGGAGAGCGATGTGGTCCGCACGTTGGCGCTCGAATATGCGCTGACTGCAGATGAGCAATACGCCGACAAGGCGGCGTCTATTCTCGACGCCTGGGCAGAGGTGCATACGCCGGTCAATATCTACGATTTTAATCCGGACTTTGGAAATGCAGAGATTGACGGGCAGACAGATGGCTTTTGCTCCGATAGGCCCTGGAATTTCGCTCTCGATGCGATGTGGCAGACCTATGGGCTGATCAACTTCAGCGACGCCTATATCCTGCTCAAGGCTCAGGGCTATGACTTCGATTCCGATGTGGAGGCGGCGATCCAAGAGCTATTGTCGGAGCTCATCGAGGCCGTCAATTCCAGCTTCCATGCCTGGACGAGGTGGGCCGACAATCATCCCAACGCCGGATCCTATGAGCGCTACCGCTCGGATAATCACCTGAGTTGGAGCCTGGCCGGACTTATCGCCGGGGCTGCGGCCACAGGCGATGCCGAACTCGCCGACTACGTACTCGCCGGTGGTGAATGGGAGGATAGCCGGGGACTGGCTTATGAGAATCCCTCCTATGTGCGAGATGTCATCGGTCGGGCCATCGAGGGCGATGACGAGGGCGAGAAGGGCCGGTTTTACGAGGAGAAAATCGAGCGGGACCCACCGGTGGGCTATTCCTTTTTCCATCTATGGGCGCTGGCAATCGTCGCCCAGGTTGCCGAGGTGCATTACGGCGACGATATCTGGAATTACGAAGGGGCGCAGGGAGCGGGTCTAAAAGATGCCTACGAGCGCTACTCGGACTTTGTATTGGGCGAGCGCGATTCGCCGAATCCCGAGCAGGACGGCGATATGGACGGTCTCGCCTGGCATTACGAAATGGCGCTTCATCGCTGGGATGAAGAGCGGTTTCGCGAGGTCGTAGAGACCACCGATCGCAATCGATTTATCATCCAGAGCTGGGGGCCGATCTCATTTTTATTCGGACGGTGAGCGGTCACCGGCTCAGGGGGGAAATCGTCGTGCGTTAAAATCACACAATCCAGTGCTCGATGCCGGGGTCGAGGGTGGGCACCTCGATGATGAATCCGTCGTGGCGGGGAAAGCGCTGGATCTGAAGGCCGTCGCGATGAACCGAGACGGCCAATTTCAGGTTGTCGCCCGGTGACATGCCGAGTCGGTGCAGGGGAAAAGAGAGCTCGGCGACATCGACAAAGGCGGCTTTGGTCCC
>SKQC01000345.1 GCA_007119175.1 Myxococcales bacterium
CTCGATGATCGATCCCGATCTCGATGATCGATCCCGATCTCGATGATCGATCTCGATGATCGATCCCGATCTCAATAAACGATCTCGATCCCGATCGCGCTCCCAAAACTGGAAAACCCAATTTCGGTGTGCACCATTGGTCGATAGCGACTCGTGGATCACACAGAAATCCCCTCTACGGAAGCAGTAAAATGGCCAGACAAACGACGGATGAAGGAGTGCGCCTGCAGGTCGCCGGCGCCAATGAACGGGATGTGGGAAAGGGCACGGTACGCCTCAACGACAAGGCATTTGCCGAATTGGGCATCGAGCAGGGCGACGTCATCGAGATATTGGGAGAGAGGCAAACGGCGGCCATCGCTCTGCCGCCGTTTCCGGAGGACGAGGGGTTGCCGATTGTGCGCCTCGACGGGCTGGTTCGGGGCAATGCCAACGTATCGATGGGGGAGTGGGTGACCGTTAAACCGGGCCGTGCACAGCCGGCGCGGACGGTAGCGCTGGCGCCGTCGCAGAAAAATATGCGGCTGCGTGGCTCGGGAAAGGCCCTTTTGCGCACCTTGTTGCGCCGGCCTGTGGTCACGGGAGACGTGATCAGTACGTCGGTGTATCGGCGGACCAAGGATATGGATAAAAATTCGTATCCCGAGGAAGTTTTTCGTGCATTCTTCGAACAAAAAGCGTTTGGGTTGAAGGAAATTCGGCTCATGGTCGCCAGGACCAAACCCCGCGGGGTGGTCCAGATCACGGCGGAGACGGAGATCGAGCTGCTTCCCGCCTATGTAGAACCGGAGGAGTCGAGCCCGCCGGACGTCACCTACGACGATATCGGCGGCCTGGGGGAGACGATCACCCAGGTGCGCGAGATGATCGAGCTTCCGCTTAAGCACCCGATATTATTTGAGCGCCTCGGCATCGATCCGCCAAAGGGGGTGCTGCTGCATGGGCCTCCCGGGACGGGAAAGACCCTTTTGGCCCGGGCGGTGGCCAACGAGTCGGAGGCCGAATTTTTTCATATCGCCGGCCCGGAGATCATGGGGCGGCATTACGGAGAAAGTGAGGGCCGGTTGCGCGAGGTCTTCGAGAAGGCCCAGGAGAGTGCTCCGGCGATTATTTTCTTCGACGAGATCGACTCCATCGCCCCGAAGCGCCAGGAGGTGACCGGCGAGGTAGAGCGCCGGGTAGTGGCCCAGCTACTGACCTTGATGGACGGGCTGGAGCCGCGTCAAAACGTGGTCGTCATCGGTGCCACCAATCGCATCGACGGGGTCGACGAGGCATTGCGGCGGCCGGGGCGCTTTGATCGGGAGATCGTCATCGGCGTGCCCGATACGGACGGACGACGCCAGATTCTGGGCATTCACACCCGGGGGATGCCCCTGTCGGAGGGCGTCGATATTCCGGCCATGGCCGAGCAGACCTACGGATTTGTGGGCGCCGATCTGGCCGCGCTGTGTCGGGAGGCGGCCATTGAGGCATTGCGCCGGAATCTTCCGCGCCTGAATCTGGATGAAGAGGACGAGATTCCAACAGAAGTCCTGGAGAGTCTGCAGGTGACGCCGCCGGACTTTACGAACGCCCAGAAAAACGTACAGCCCTCGGCGATGCGAGAGATCATGGTTCAGGTCCCGAAGGTGACCTGGGATGAAGTTGGCGGTGTTGACCGGGCGCGCCGATCGCTTCGCGAGGGAATCGAGATGCCGCTCAACGCCCCCGACGCCTTTGAGCGCCTGGGGATTCGGCCGGCCCGCGGATTTTTGCTCTTTGGCCCGCCGGGCACGGGAAAGACCTTGATGGCCAAGGCCGTGGCTCGCGAGGCGAGCGCAAATTTTGTGGCCACCAAGTCCTCCGATCTATTGTCGAAGTGGTACGGTGAGTCGGAGCAGCAGATCTCAAAGCTCTTTGAGCGGGCCCGTCAGGTGGCGCCCACCGTGGTATTTATCGACGAGATCGATTCACTGGCCCCGCAGCGCGGCGGCGGGCTCGGCGACGCCACGGTGACCGAACGGGTGGTCAATACCTTGCTTGCCGAGATGGACGGGTTGGAGACCCGCGATGGCGTGGTCGTGGTGGGAGCCACCAATCGGCCCACCTTGCTCGACAGCGCATTATTGCGCCCGGGGCGATTTGATGAATTGGTCTATATCCCGGTGCCCGACGAGGAGGGGCGGCTTGAGATTCTGCGCATTCATACCCGGGATGTCCCGCTGGCCGACGATGTCAATCTAGAGCGGATCGCCGGGCGGACCTCCGGGTATACCGGCGCCGATCTGGAAAATGTGGTGCGCCGTGCCGGACTCTTTGCGCTGCGCGCTGATATCGACAGTGATATCGTCAGTCGGCAGTGCTTTGAAAAAGCGTTGCAGGACTCCCATCCATCGGTCACAGAAGCGATGGAGCGGGAGTATGAGGAGATGCTGGAGAAGCTCAAACAGGAAAATCCGCGCGGACCGCGAAGAATGGGGTTTCAGATCGAATAGCACAGATTAAATACCAGAGGGGGAAGTGGTGACAAAATACTGGGGGGGATTGTTCGCAGTGGCCGCCTTATTTGCGATGGCCTGCAGCGACGAGGGGCTCGACGGACCGGAGCGGGAGGCATTTGACGCCGTCCAGCGGGTCAGTCTCGACGTGGAGCATGGAGAGGTGACTGTGTATGCGAGCAATGGAGTCGAGGGAGCGATCATCGATCGGTGGATCAGCGCCGAATCCGATTTCTCGCAGCTTTCGCAGCGACTCAGCGGATCGGAGCTCATCGTCGACGCTCAGTGCAACACCTCCGGCGGCTGTGAGTCGCGCTACGATCTGGCCGTCGAACCGGATACGGAAGTAGAGATTCGGATGGCCACCGGTGACGCGAATATATATCGACTCCGTGGCGGGTTAGACGTCGCCATCGACGAGGGGGAGTTGAGGACCAATCGCCTTGAATCGCCCTTTGTCTTCGCCGCCCTCCACGACGGGTCGTCGCGCCTGCATTTCGACGAGCCGCCCGGGGAGTTGCGTCTGACCGTCGGTGAAACGGCGTCGGTGACGGTGGTGATTCCGAACGGGCGTTATCGCTGTGACTTTGATATCGAAGCGGAGTCCATCGGTGCCGATGATCTCGACTGTCATGGCCAGGTCGGTGAGGTGTTGCGCGTACTACCATCGGATGCATCGGTGCGCTTTGTGGTTACCTCTTCCGATCGCTAAGATGAGTGGTGTAGAGTGACAGTTTAATCATGAAACGCCCGACCTACTGAAGTGAGGATGTAGTGGGAAAGATTAAGCTCAGCGAGACCCTGCAATTTTTGACGGCGAGGCTGAATCGAATCACTGGTGGGGAACTCGATTTTTCGGTGATGATCGACGATGAGGAGGTGGCCATCGGCGATGTCATCCGCGCTCGAGCTATCGTGCGGGCCCCGGAGGGACAGGATCGCACGTTGACCTGCGTAAAGATCAGTCTGCGCGGTCAGGTCCAGAGCGATGGCGCCTGGCAGGAGTACGATGAGCGCGCCGAGGCCGCCCAGGATGTACCGCTTCCGGGCGGCCATGAATATGTGATTCCCATTGTCATAAAGATCCCCCATCACGCCGTGTTGAGCGAGGATGGTGGCAACTGGCGGCTGCGCGCCCAGGCCGTCGTCGATCGCACTCTCGACCCCCGCGATGAGGCCCGAGTCACCGTCGTCGATGCTTGACCTGCAGGTGGCTGCTATCGAGCAATTCCAGGTTCGGCTCGTCGCCGGTGGCCAATTCGAAAAAGGTCAGCTCTGGAGCGGCGCCGATGCGCACCGGCCAGGATGCCGAGCCGAGGCCGCGGTTGATATATAGGTAGGTGCCGTCGAGGCAGTAGGCGCCGACGTGATATTCGACGCCCAGCGCCTCGGCGATTCGGCGGGTAATGCCGGGGATATTGAATTGATGCCCGTGGGTATGACCGCTCAAGATCAGATCGGCGCCGCGCGCCGCAAGCCGAGGGGCGATGGAGGGAACGTGGTTTAAGACCAGGCAAAACGAATCGCCCACGACATTGGAAAACGCCTGGTTGACGTCCGAGTTTTTCGTGACGTGATCGTCGATGCCCACGACTTCCAGGGGAGCCATAAAATCGTCGACTACAAGGGAGCGATTGGCCAGAACCGGGATATCAACGCGGCGAAATCCCTCCATCGCCGTATCGCAGCAGGTCCAATGGTCGTGATTGCCGAGCACAGCGTAAGTATTGCTCGACAACTCCCCCAGAGTTTCGATACAGGGGACCAGATCGCGGTGGTTATAACCGACGTAGTCCCCGGTAAGGGCTACCAGATCCGGTGACTCGCCGTTGACGAATTCCACGACCTGTTGCATATGACGCGGTTTAACCCACCGTCCCAGGTGTACGTCGCTTATCTGAGCGATGCGAAATCCCACCTGGTCGGGATGGATATTGGGATGGGTCAGTCGGTAGTTATTGATTTCGATGGATTTTAAGGGATTTATCATTCGTTGTTCCTTATGTCCCTGATCTGGATTTCTGATGAGCCGGTGAATGCAGTAGGTCAGTGTCGAAACCCGGCGATCGACTCCGCAACGATGCTTGGTATCGCCTGAAGAGGTTCAATTGGAGCGTTTGATGCTGGTTTAATCCGGTGAAGACGGCTCATTAATACATCACTTTAAACGAAAAAATGGCAAAACCCTGCAGAAGTGGGGTTGTGCTATTGGCACAGCGTGCCTAACCTTTGTGAATTCGAAAACGCGGCTTGTCCGCGTACGCCGATGTAACAGGCTGGAAGGCCGTCGCCTTCCAACCGTTTCTTCCCACCCCGACAGTCCATGCCGTATAGCCCTGAAAATCCGCTTATCGTCCAGTCCGATCGAACTGTATTGCTCGAGACGAATAATGAGCAATTCGAGAGCGCCCGCGATGCGCTGTCGATCTTTGCCGAGTTGGTGAAGTCACCGGAACATATTCACACCTATCGAGTATCGCCGCTCTCGCTGTGGAACGCCGCCGCTCTGGGCTACGAGCCGGCGATGATCAAAGAGCAATTGCGCAAATACAGCAAATATCCGCTGCCCGATAATTTGCTCACCGAGATCGACGAGTTTATGCGTCGATACGGACGGTTAAAGCTCATTGCCGAGAATGATGAGCTATTTTTGGTCAGCGATGATGAGGCGCTCCTCGAGGAGGTCAGCCGCCAGCGCAAGGTGGAGCCATTTTTGATTAATCGCGTGACCTCGAAGCGCTTTCGCGTGGTCAAAGATCAGCGCGGCTTTATCAAGCATGCCCTGATCCAGGTTGGCTATCCGGTCGAGGATCTGGCCGGCTATGTCGAGGGTGAGTCGCTGGAAGTGGAGCTTCGCGATGAAACACAGGACGGCGAAAAATTCGCCCTGCGCGAGTACCAAAAGGAGGCGGTGGACGCCTTCTGGGCCGGTGGCACGGTGCGCGGCGGAAGCGGCGCCATTGTCCTCCCCTGTGGAGCGGGAAAGACCATTGTCGCCCTGGGCGCGATGGCGGCCATTGGCGCCGAGACCCTGATTTTGACGACCAATATCACCGCCCTGCGCCAGTGGCGCGACGAGCTGGTCGACAAAACCCATCTCAGTGAAGAGGATATCGGCGAGTATTCCGGGGCCTGCAAAGAGATCAAACCGGTCACGATTACGACCTACCAGATTTTGACCTATCGAAAGTCGAAGGAGTCCGAATTTATCCACTTCGATCTATTTAACGAGGGAAATTGGGGGCTGGTCATCTACGACGAGGTCCACCTTTTGCCGGCGCCGGTCTTTCGCGCCGTGGCCAATATTCAGAGTCGCCGACGCCTGGGACTGACAGCGACCCTGGTGCGCGAGGACGGCAAAGAAGAAGAGGTCTTCAGTCTGATCGGACCCAAAAAATACGACGTGCCCTGGCGGGTGTTGGAAAAGCAGGGATTTATTGCCACTGCGGAGTGCTCCGAGCTGCGGGTTCCCTTCATCGACGAAGATCTGCGCCTGGAATATGCCCTTGCCGAGCAGCGCCAGAAATACAAGATCGCCGCCACCAATCGCGCCAAGCTCGACGTATTAGAAGATCTGATCGAAAAGCACGAAGGCGATCAGATAATGGTCATCGGCCAATATCTCGACCAGCTCGACGATATCGCCGAGCGCACGGGAGCGCCGTTGATCACCGGGCGGACCCCACAGGATGAGCGGGAAGTGCTCTACGAGCAATTTCGCACCGGCGAAGTCCCCGTTTTGGTGGTGAGCAAGGTGGCCAATTTCGCCGTCGATCTTCCCGACGCCAACGTCGCCATTCAGGTCTCGGGAACGTTTGGAAGTCGTCAGGAGGAGGCCCAACGGCTGGGGCGAATTCTGCGCCCGAAAGAAGACGCCAATAACGCCTATTTTTACTCCGTCGTCACTCGCGATACCAACGAGCAGGACTACGCAAATAAGCGCCAGCTCTTTTTGACCGAGCAGGGTTATCGATACAGCATCGAGATGATCGAGCTCGATAAGCCGGAGCCGGTGGCGCCGACACGCCGGGTCAGCGGAGAGGAAAAGCAGACCGGTAGTTGAGTTATCGTTGGACCGACGACGTCATCACGGTGGGTGATAGCCGATGGTGATATGGGCCGCTTCGTCGGCGCCGGCGTCCCAGTTGGCGATCAATCGGTAGCGCGTCGAGGCCATAATCAGCAGACCGCGGCGGGGAAGATCTTCGTTGAGTTCGTCGGCGAATTGCGCAAATCGAGCGCGGACGACGGGCTGCGGGATAGGATGGTGACGTATCTCCAAAGTGGAGAGGCGATCGTCATTAAACGGCCAGAAACCGGCGCGCAGGGTCTTGGTGTCATTGCCGTCGAAGATGTCACAGCCCTTGAAGACGGCGTCGCTGTGGCGCCATCTTCCGTCGAAGACCACGAGCGCATCACAATACTCCTCTAAAATCTCAATGGCCTCTTCGTAGGGTTGGCCGAGGTACAGATCCTCGATTCCCTCCAGGGTGACCGAGCCCTTTTTACGCAAAAAGATCTCTGGCTGACCTTCGGTCAATTCTTCGATCTCTGCATCGGTCAGCGGCGGTGCCTTGCGATAGCGCTCACAGCCGACGAGAAATGTCGATAAGAGCACGGCGGCGATCACAGATACGGTGATGGGAGTTTGGTCGAGCATGGGTGGGGACTTCCGATTAGTCCGGATTATTGATGAGGCGTCGTAACGAGGCAATATTAGCGTCAAAAGCGCAAAATTGAACCCCACAGGCGATGCCGCGGCATCGTCGAGGAGTGAAATGAAGCGATTCTGGGGCTAATGAGCCACAGTAGACGAGTCATGAATAATCCGGGTTTAGAGTGCGACGATAAGGACTGCGACGACCAAAACGAGGGCGATGACAGCGACGAGCAGGGCCCGGTTTGGGGTGGCGTCGGCCGTCGACGGTTCACTAACAGCGCCGGGGGAATTCTCATTCGATTGTGTCGCCCTTGGGAGCGCCGTGGAAGCGGGTCGTTCAAGGGTATCTGCATCGTCAAACTCCGACATATCCGGTGGAGCCTGCTCGACGGTCGGCTCATAATGATCGGCATCGTCGTCACCGAAGGCGGGATACAGCTTCTCTTCACCGGAGTCCTGAACCGACTCATCATTTGTTGGCCGATGATCCTCGCTGGCAGATGTATCGGCGCCCATCAAAGATGTGTCATCTGCGAGCTCAAAAGCGGGAAATGCCTCTTTTAGAGCGGCGAGAGCTTCCTCAGCGCTGGCGACGCGCTGCATCGGTGATTTTTCCAAAAGCTGTGACAGCCATGGCTGCCAAGATTCTGGAACTGCGTCGAGATCGAAGGGGTTGGGAAAGACCAATTCGTTTATCAGCGCGCTCTGTGAGGTGCCTTGAATCAACGCCTCGCCAGTGAGCGCTTCGTATACGATAAGGCCCACACAGAACAGGTCAGAGCAGGGCTCGGGAGGATCGCCGACCACGGTCTCCGGCGCTGAATAGCGGGGTGTGCCGACAAAATTGCCGGCCCTCGTCTTCACCAGGGTAATTCCCTCGTCGGGATCGTCGGTATTTAGCAGCGCACCTGCCTTGGCGACGCCAAAATCGACCAATTTTAGAGATTCTGCATCGCCGCTACCGGTGAGTAAAATATTGGCCGGTTTTAGATCGCGGTGAAGGATCTGTTTGTCGTGAGCGGTGCACAGGGCGTCGAGAAGTTGGAATACCAGGGGCAGGAGTCGCTCGGTCTCCAGTCTGGACTCCTGCTCCAGAACCTCGTTCAGGGGGATGCCGTCGATGCGTTCCATCGCCAAAAATTGGCCGCCTTCGAAGGTGCCCAGCTCAAAGACCCGCACAATATTGGGGTGGTCGATTGCCCGCAAAATCTCGGCTTCCTGCCGCATCCGTGCCACGGCGCGAGGATCCTGGTGGGTCGCCTCGGCATGGAGGACTTTGAGCGCCACCGGACGGTCCTGGTGGCGGTCGTGAGCCGCCAGCACTTCGCTGAAGCCGCCGGCGCCGATCAGCGATTCCACGACGTAGCGCTCTTCAATCACAGTGCCGGGTTGGATCGTTTGTGCGTCGGTCATAAAGCTCGGCAGGCAAGGGAGTAATAAAACTCCATCAGCGGAGTCGGCGCTCATGATGAACGTCTCGGGGATGGCTTTCAAGGTACAAAAGGCCATCACCACTGCCGGCCCCGGCGGTGTAGACGACGCCGGCCTTCGAGTCCGGTTTGGCAGCTGATTTCCGGCTTTTCTGGGCATCGATTCGGCAGACAAAACACCGGGCCTACCTTGACCGCCACGGGGATTGCGTGATAATCGTCGCGCAACGCAGCGCACAGCGGGTGTTTCGAATGCGTTGGCGCCCTTTTGCATTATCGACGGGCGACAGACGTGGCACCTAAGGCGGGTTGCTGACGTAGAGCAAATTACTGGCGTTAACATCGAAGCCATAGTATGAACGGATCTGCTGCCAGGCAGCCAACCGCCGTTGAAACAGCGTTCTGGAAGGAGATTTCATGAGCCAGACGGTCCTCGTCGCCGACGATAGCCAGACGATCCGAAAGGTCGTCCAGATGGCCCTGAAAGCCTCGGACTACGAGGTCGTCGGGGTCGGGAGTGCCCGCGAAGCCGTGGAAGCGGCCAAGCAGCAGCCCTCGGTTATCCTGCTCGATTATTTTATGCCCGACGGAAGCGGATACGATGTCTGCCGGGCAATCAAACAAGACAACGCCACCAGCAATATCCCTGTGATTATGCTGGGAGGAACCTACAAGGAATTCGACGCCGGTCAGGCGCGAAGCAGTGGGGCCTCTAAGGTTGTGATGAAGCCGTTTAAGACCGATGAGTTGATGGGAGCCATCGACACGGCGGTCAATCAGGCCGCACAAGCTCCAGCGCCGGCGGCTGCCCAACAACCCGGGCAGCAGCAGCGGCAGCCATCGTCACAGCCGCAGCAGC
>SKQC01000260.1 GCA_007119175.1 Myxococcales bacterium
CCTACGGCGGCCTCGTCGGCGGCAATGGAAATACGATTTCGGGCAATTATACCTCGGTCCTTGGCGGAACCGGCAATACGGCAGACGGCACAAATTCGGTGGTGGTCGCCGGCTCGGGCAATGAAACGACGGGCACGAATTCCGCAATCCTCGCCGGCGCCAGCGGCGAGGCGGGCGGGAATCAGTCGGCCATTATCGCTGGTTGGGAAAACGAAACCAGTGGGTCCTGGAGCGCTGTCGTCGCCGGATCAGGTAACGAGGCAGCGGCAATGGACAGCGTCGTCGTCGGCGGCCTCGACAATACGGCCAGCAATACTAGAGAAGTGGTGGTGGACTAGTGCAACGTCACTGAGGGCCATCGGGACATCCCGGCGTTCACCGTTCACCGAGCACCGTTCGCCGTCCAACTTCAACTTGAGGACGCCAGAGGAGACAGGGGAGCCGCAACCGTTCAGGAGGTGAGCAGGGAACGGTGGAGCAAACGGCTCGCAGGGGGCGTGGATGAGAAGCCAGGAGTCATCAAGTAGAGGTAGAAAAGCAACGGCGAACGGTGCTCGGAGGACGGCGATCGGAGGATGCGGTGAGTAAAGCGCAGCATACGGGTCGCCGTCCACCATCATGGAAGACAGCTCTAGTTTCATCGAGATTAACACTTCCACCGGGAGCTGCCGAGCTAAGTAAATCAGGTGGCCACCACTGCACCAAATAACGTTACATTTGTGGGGGAATGCCCATGCAGTAGTGGGCTGTTCTATCTGTGTCGTTCCCCCAGACGTAGGAGTATCCCATGGGTCTTCAATCGGATTTGACCTACCTTCATATGAACGCCGGCACCGCAATCGACCAGGTCCAGCGCGGACTATATCAGTGGAGCCGAGAACCCGCCGATCCGGACCGGGCCGAGCGGTTCACCAATTCATTGGTCAACGCCACACTGCGACTTCGCCGTGATCTGGAGGCGTTTTTTGAACGCGAACGCCGCGAGCTTTTACCCCGGGTCCGCCGCATCTTCGGTTCCGATGTCACGGAGGTTCAAAAGCTGGTCGGCCATCAGGGAATGGTGCTGACCGCCCTCGATCGCTTTATCGTCACTCTCACCGACGACCTCCCCGACGATCCCACAGATCGCCAGGTTCATCTGGCGCATCTAAAAGAATTATTCGCGGAGTTCATCGAGCGCTACGAGGCGCGCTGTGACGCCGATCGGGCCTTTTATCAGACTTACTCCACGGTGCTTTATCCCGGCGGACTGGCCACGGAATAAGTCGAGAGCTCAGTTTACATTCCATTGCATCGATGCCGCATTTACGTCACCATGAATCCTCCTATCAAAAAGGAGTTTTCATGGCTGACGATCAAGACTCGACAGAAGCTCCCACACGCAAGCTGGGAGCGGTCGCTGAGCGATTGTCTGAACCCTCGGAAGGCCGAGTGGAGTCCATTGGCGAGGAGGAGGCCGACAGCTTTCCCACGCTTCAGGTAGAGGCCGTCCAGGGCAAAGAGTCGAAATCAACACCGCCGGCAGATGAGCCCGATAAGATGCCCGATGTCGACCCAGACGACACGGAAATGCTGGACCGGCAAAAAATCCTGGACAACGTCGCCCTCGACCGCGATGCACTCAACCGGCGGCACCAGACGCGGCCGGCCAGATCAGAGAAATCCACCCCGGTTTCCGGCAGCGGACCAACCCTTAAAGAGTCGCCGTCGGAGACCCTGAAGATGAAAGTACCGGATCAGACCACCCGCGAGGTGCGCGGGTTGAGCGAAGCTCTGGTCGAAGACAGCGATACGAGCGGGGAAACCGTTCGCTTCCCCGCTCGTATCGACGACAGCAACTCCCTTCCCATTCCCACCGTTATCGCCCGCAATAAGGGATTTAAACCCGGAGATCTGGTGGTAGTCGTCCTGCGGAAAATCGATGACTAAATGCCTCGACGCCATCACGCGGCGCGTCCTCGGCATCGAGTCCTACTTAAAACGAGTTGAGCCGAGGTGTGAGACAGCCCGTCACCGGTGGCGCGGTCTGGCGTCGGTGCCGTTTTTATCTGCCGAGGCGCGAGGCGACGAAGTCTTGCGTCGGCGCCGTCTCGACACTGAACTCGACGCGGAGGCCATCGCCGAATTGGGCCGTGAGCTTCGCTCCCTCCCCACTCTGGAGCGAGTGGTGCGACGCCTCGACGCCGATCAAATTCTGGGGGACGCCGATCTCTTTTCGCTGAAGCGGTTTTTTTATCACGGCCTGGCAGTATTGGAGAGCGCCGACGGAGTCGACGGGCTTCCAACGAGTGATTCGGCGACGGCCAAACTACTGCGAGAAGCAATGGAGACCATCCACCCCGGTCAAACACCGTCAACGCGATTTCATCTGGCCGACGAATTGGACCCGACACTGCAATCGCGCCGCTCGCGGCTTCGCAATATACGGCGGCGGTTGCGAGTAAAGCGAAAAGAATTTGAGTCGCAGATCGTCGACGATCTGGGCGGAAAATTCGACGTCCATGGGCGATACCGACCGGATGACGACGCAAAAATCGACGATCCACGCCTGCGATGGGAGCAGGGATTTTATCGCCTCGACAACGAAGAAATTGCCACCTTCACTGAACAGCAGCGCGAGGTCGCCGATGAGGTGGCAGTCCTGGAAAAACAGCAGCGCCGACGTCTGAGCAATTTTGCAGAAGAGATCCTGGAGTCACTTCTGGCCCTTGAGGCCCGACTGGTGGCCTTCGATCTGCGAATTGCCGCCGTGGAACTTCGCCGTCAGATCGACGGATGCTGGCCGCGCGAGATAGGCGACAATGAGGGGTTCTGGCTTAAATTGAACGCCGGACGCGATCCGACACTTATTTCCGCCCCAGAAATTGAGCAAATTCAACCGATCGACGTCACCCTTACAAAGCCGGGAAATGTGGTAATCGGCCCCAATATGGGCGGGAAATCCGCTCTTCTTCGCCTCATCGGCCTCTGTCAGTGGTGTGCACAGATGGCACTTCCGGCCCCGGCCAGAGAATGCGCAATCTCCGACACACAGCGCATCGTATACGTCGGCAGCGAGGAGCCGGGTCGCTCCGTGGAGAGCGCAGACCTTTCGGCCTTTGGACGGGAGATACAGCGATTCGTCCAATTCTGGGAGGGCGACGAAAAAATCTCGTGGCTACTCGACGAACCGGGCCGAGGCACTCACCCCGAAGAGGGGGCGCGACTTGCCGAGGAAATCGCCTGTGCCCGAATCGATCGGGGAGATACGGTGATCATGGCCACCCACTTTCCACAACTGGCCCGATGTCACGGATTTGCCAGATTGCGGGTTAAGGGCCTCGACGTCGATGACGCCACCCTCGCCTCGGCAATTGCCGAGGCCGACGAGCGCCACGAACCACTGCGCGATGTGTTGCGCCGATTTATGGACTACGGCGTCGTCGACGATCCCGACGCTGAAGTCCCCCGAGATGCCCGGCGCGTCGCCGCCGCCCTCGGCCTTTCACCGCGGTGTGAAGACGACCTCGGTCAGTGATTTTGAGTCCGGGCTAAAGCTTTACCTGAACTTTTTTTTGACCGCGGCCCGATCTTGGTGTTCTATGGGTGTGTACGATGTAGGTGCATGTAGGAGTTGGCATGGATGCCGACAAAAGATGCACCTTGTTAGAAAGGTCTATATCCGACGGTCGGGCATGAATGCACCGAGCTCGATCGTTAATGATAATGGGTAGTTGGATTCCGACGTGCCGTTGTGGCTGTTCGGGGCGGGCACCGATTACCTCGTGTAGACCAAAATAGGCTGGAGACATCTGCTAAAGCCCGCAGGTCGATCGGGGATAAATATTCCTGTTCAGACCGCACCAGGTGCTCCCAGAACTACACTCGGGTAAGAGGAGTGGGCCCATGTTGACCCTAACCAGGAAGGTCGGGGAATCGATAATGATCGGCGATAACATCGAAATCGTAGTCAAGGAGATTCGGCGCAATCAGGTTCGCATCGGCATCGTCGCACCACGCGAGATTCCCATTTATCGCGAAGAGATCTATGATGCCATCCAAGACCAAGAGGAAAATGGCGATGATGGCTGATGAATGAAGGAACACGATGCGAGAATCGACGAATAGTGCCGCAATGGCGTCGACGGGAAAACAGCGGCTGACGATGCTGCCTCGCGATCCTAAGAGGGCCTATATTTACTGGGAATACCCGGATCTTGGCCCTTCTGATAATACGGGGCAGATGACCCTATATCTCCAGGACCACTCGGGCTCCTGGACGGTGGTTGAACGATTCGAGATCGGCGATCGGCTGGGAGGCCGGTTCGTAGACTTCGAGCGGGAGGGAGCGCCGCATCGATGCGAGATTTCCGGTCCATCGGGAGTGGTGAAAAGCTCGGTGGTGGTGGCGCCGCGGCAGGAGGCCGGCAACGATTCGGCGGCGTTCGTCCGTGTTAAATTCAGCGATCGCGGACTGTCGACACAGCCGACGGAGCACGACCATCCAGTGCACGGAACCTTTCCCGCCGCCTCCAAAACGGCGTCCAGCTCTTATTCATCGGCTACTCTCGCCGATCACAACTAGACATATTGCCGAGGCAAGATAATGGCCCTTCGCGCCCAGTTGAGCATCGTGCTCCACGCCCATCTGCCATTTATTCGCCACCCCGAAGAGGAGTATCACCTCGAGGAGATGTGGTTTTACGAGGCAATGCACGAGACTTACCTGCCGCTTTTGCAGGCCCTCGATCGCTTAGAGGCCGATGATATCGGCGGGTCGATGACCCTCAGTTTAAGCCCTCCACTGCTGGCAATGATGGGGGATTATCTGCTCCGCGAGCGCTTTATTGCCCATCTCGATCGCCTGATCGGATTTAGCGAAGATGATGTCGAACGCACCCGAGGCGACGAGACGCTCCACGAAGTGGCTCGTTATTATGCGCGGCGTTTTCGCGATCTGCGAGATTATTTCGTCGATGAATTGGAGGGCGATATCATCGCCGCCTTCGCCCGCCACGGCCGCTCGGGCAGACTGGAGCTGATGACCTGTGTGGGCACCCACCCGATACTTCCCTTTTTGGCCACCGACGCCGGCAAACAGGCCCAGGTCCGGGTCGGAATCGATCATTTTCGAGCTCATTTCGGCTTTGCCCCGAAGGGCATCTGGCTGGCCGAATGTGCCTTTTCACCGGGCGTCGACGAGGTGCTGGCCGCGGAGGGGATTGCCTTTTGTTGTCTCGAGGAGACAGCGATCACCTGCGCCGACTCGCCACCGGTTTACGGCACCTACGCGCCGCTGGTCTCGGAGGCCGGCGTGGCCTTTTTCGGACGCGATCAATTCGCCAGCTCCCAGGTCTGGAGCGCCAGCGAGGGATATCCCGGCGATCCGGTATACCGCGAATTTTATCGCGACCGGGCCTACGATCTGCCCCTCGATGAGGTGGCTCCCTATATTCATCCCGACGGAATTCGCCATGATACGGGCCTGAAATACCACCGGGTCACCGGCGATGTGGCACTCGACGACAAGGCGCCGTACCGGCCCGAGGCGGCCCAACAAAAGGCCCGCGATCACGGACGGCATTTCGTGGACTCCCGTATCAATCAGGCCGATGTCGTTGCCAACTCCCTCGGCGAGCGCCCCGCACATATTACCTGTCCCTACGACGCGGAACTCTTCGGCCACTGGTGGTTTGAGGGGCCTTTATTTTTGGAGTCCGTATTCCGTCGAGCCGATAAAAGCGACGATCTGGAGTTATCGACGCCGGTCTCCTATCTGCGCGAGGTCGACGTCCACCAGCAGACCACGCCGGCGACCTCGACCTGGGGTGAAGAGAGCTATTTTGCCGTGTGGCTCGACGAGAGCAACGCCTGGGTATATCGCCATCTTCGCAACGCCGAAGAAAAGATGGTCGCCCTGGCCGATGAACTCGGCGATGGCGACGACACGACCCGGCGGTTGCTCCGTCAGGCAGGCCGAGAGCTGTTGCTGGCTCAGGCCAGCGACTGGCCGTTTATTATCAAGACCGGGACTACCGTTGAATATGCCGAAAAACGCCTCGGCGACCATCTGGCCAATTTTGAGCGGCTGGCGCAGATGGCCGAAGGCGGTGGCATCGACGAGGCGTTTTTGCGAAAACTCGAGGGCCGCAACAACCTCTTTGCCGAGCTCGACCCCGGGCATTGGCGTCTGGACTGAGCGCTATTTCGCCTCCCTTTGGCCGTGCTTAACTTTTATGCACGGTCTACTCGTTTAGGGAGGGATTTATGAACGATATCGAAAACACTCTATTTCTGGTCGGCCGCGTGCTGGTCGGATTTTATTTTCTCGTCATGGGGATGAATCATTTTGGGAACCTGGAGGGGATGACGCAGATGGTTGCCGAGGTCGGGCTGCCGGCGCCGGCAGTGGCGGTGATCGTCTCCGGGATCTTGTTGGTCATCGCTGGAATGAGTTTTATCATCGGCTACCATCCACCGCTGGGAGTGCTGGCGGCGGGGTTGTTTTTAGTGCCCGTCACGCTGGTGATTCACGACTTCTGGGCCATCGAAGATCCGGTGGCGCGCCAGCAGGAGCTGACGACATTTCTTCGCAACGTGGGGCTGCTGGGATCGGTGCTGGTCTTTCTGGCAATACCAAGACCGTGGCCGATGAGCCTGGATCGCTTTATCCAGCGACGGCGCTTTGAAAAGAATTTTGCCGAGGAAGAAGAAGAGGAGGAGTGGGTCGTCGAAGAAGAGCAGTGATCACAGATTTTGCCACTGCAGCACTGGTCGCTCGTTTTCGCCGTCGACGGCATCGGAGAGCTCCCAGACGGTGTCGAAATCCCAGTCGCCGAAGTGGTCATCGAAGTCGGAGGCGGCGTCGGAGAATTGGTCGGTCTCCAACCCCTGACCGTCGGCGCTGTCGGTCTGGCCACTGGTCTCGATATCCCAATAGGCATCATCGATTTCGGCGGTGGCGTGTTGATGCGTATCTATCTCACCGATGAGGCCACCTATATCGCCGGCGTCACCGGCGACGCTGCCCATAGAGTAGGAGTGAATGACGGCTCCTTCGTCGCCGTTATTCGGGAGATAAAGGTGGCCCACCAGGCCGCCAGAGCTCTCATCTGCGTCGACCGCTCCCGTGGCATAACAATCGATGATATCACCATTTGACTGGCCGACGAGACCGCCGACTTCCCGATTCCCGTCCACAGTCCCCGAGGCCGTGGATTCGGTGATTTCACCATCCGGTGCCATAAATCCCACGAGGCCACCGACAAAAAGTTCGCCGGAGACATCGCCGGTGGCCCATGAACGCACAATCTCCCCGTTGTTTTGGCCGGCGAGACCTCCGGCGACCTCACCGCCGCCGTCGACTTCGCTGACAGCACCGGAGTCTTCGATTCGACCTCCATTAAGCCCGACCAGCCCACCGACGTCGTTTTCGTCGACCGTGATGTCATCGACGCGACTATGGGCATTTTTGATGACCCCGAAATTAGAGCCCACCAATCCACCGACGAAGCTGCTTCCTTCCACCAGGTCACCGCCCACTTCGACTCCTTCGATGAGCCCGTGGTTGAGGCCGGCCAACCCACCCACCGTTATGTTGCCGCTGATATCGATGTCACTGAGATTGAGATCGATAATTTCAGCGTCGGCGCCGAGGGCACGAAATAGGCCTACGTAATCTTCATCGGGAAGGTCGATCACGAGCTCCGAGATCTCATTTCCACCGCCGTCAAAACGGCCCTGAAAGTGGTCGTCCTCACTGCCAATAATTGAAAGCGAATCGCCGCCGAGGTCGACATCCTCGGTCAGCAAAAAATAGTCTTCCAGATAATCGGTGCCACCCTCGCCGATTTCATTGAGATGATCGACCGTACAGATCGTAAAGGGCTCCAACTCAGTGCCCAATCCGCCGCCGAAATCACCGTCGTGACTCGGATCACAATCCCCGCAGACATCCTCGGCATCGATGCACTCGCCGTCGCATTTCTTCAAATCCGCGTTGCATTCGAAGTCGCAGGTACCACCGTCGCAGATCGCGGTGGCGCCAGAGGGAGGCTCACATTCATCGCCACAGCCACCACAGTGATCGAGGTTCGAGTCATAATCGATACAGGCACCGCTGCATTCGTCGTACCCTTGAATACATTCAAAACTGCAGGTGCCGTCGTCACACTCGGGCTCCGAATGGTCGGGGTAATCATCGCATTCATCGCCGCATCCTCCGCAATGATCGACGCTGGAGTCGGTGTCGGTACAGGCACCTCCACAATTGATGGTCTCGCCTTCACAGCATAGCCCGTCGGAGCAGGACTCATCACTGGAACACTCATTGTCGCAACTGCCGCAGTGATCGTCGTCGGCCTGAAGATCGGCGCAATCACCGCTGCAATCGACGAGAGGTGAGGAGCTGTCGATACACTGATCGCCGCAGGGTTTATCCGATTCTGACTTGCACTCAAATCCACAGTGGCCGGCCTCACAAATCGGGTCAGCGTCGGATGGAAACGAGCATTGCCCGTCACAGCCGCCGCAATACACGGGATTAGAGTCTGTATTTACGCATGAGCCGTCGCAATTGGTCGTCCCCTCTGAGCACGCATCGGCACACTCCCCGTCCTCACAGACATGCTGCAGCGGACAACTGTCTCCACATTCGCCACAGTGGCCGGGGTCGTTGCTGGTATCGATGCATTCTCCTTCGCATTCATCGTAGTCGCCGCAGTCGACCTCACAATCTCCGTCGACACATTGTGCAGTGCCGAGTCCAGACACGTTGCACTCGTTACCGCAGCTACTGCAATGTCGTGGGTCCGTGAGAAGGTCGACGCATACGCCGTCACAGGGGCTCTCGCCGGGATCGCATTCGATCTCCGTATCCGGTTCACCTTCGACGTCAGTATCCTCTTCAAATTCGGCGTCCAGATCGGCATCACCACCCGTGTCGGTAATGGGTGACCCACCGGTGTGTACGCAATAGCCTTCGATGCACTCGGCGCCGGGCTCACAACCCGTGAGCTCGTCGCACTCCACCTCGCCCAACTCGGCGCCGTCATAGGAGCATCCGACGACCAGCACGAAGGCCAATGCCAAACCGATCCACAGCCAATTCGCTACTCGATTGTTCACAGGAATAGCTCCGGCTTCAGATACTGAAAAAGGAAGGGGATTTGCTAAATATTGAGTTTAGACCAGGGAAGACCGCGGCGCAACGAGTTGGCTATGCCTTTAACATCCGGCGGATCGTGCGGCTCAAGATATCCATGCCGAAGGGCTTCTGGAGCATTTTTCGCTCCACTGCACCGTGCTCATTCATAGAGAGAGCATCGGCGGTATAACCAGACATTAAAATGACGGACGTCTCTGGCCGATCACTGGTGATTGTATCGGCCAATGATACGCCGTCGATGCCGGGCATGATCACGTCGGTCAATAA
>SKQC01000194.1 GCA_007119175.1 Myxococcales bacterium
AGGTGGCGAAACCAGTTGCCGAGGCCTCCCCGGAGTCAACGCCGAAATCCCCCAAGTCGAATCTAAAGGACCGACTTCGAGCGAAGCTGAAATCAGAACGGAAGTCAGAGGATTCAAAGCGCGAAGCAAAACGAAAACCGGAGCTCAAATTCGAGAGGGCGGATGAGCCGCAACCGAAGTCGCAGCCGAAGGATGAAGCGCCGGAAATTCAGGTGGATTCAATTCCGGAGTTGGAGCCGGAGCCCGAAATCGAGCCTGAGCCGGAGCCCGAAGAAGAACCAGCGTTGAAGTTTGGAGTGGGAGACAGCGAAAAGTCTGAGTCGGTGCCGGAGGTTGAGGTGGAGCCGCTCTCGGAACCGGAGCCTGAGCCGGAACTCGAACCGGAGTCCGCGCCGGAGCGCGCGCCAGAGAAGGATTCCGACCGAGCTCCGTCGCAGCCGCTTCCGACGAAACCGCCGTCTTCGACGCCTTCGTCTTCACCGGTCTCCCGGCCGCCGGGAGGAAGCCCGGTAGGAGGCAGCTCAGCGGACGCCGTTCCCCTTCCTGCGAAATCAGCATCCGGTGAGTATCCCAGCTTCGGGGCCGAACCGGCAACGACGCCCGGCAGTTCAGAGCCGGCACCGACCCGATCGGGCGATGAACTTGCAGCGCCGGCGCCACTGGTGGACGTCGACGAGGAGAGCGGCGATGCCGACGGCGTAAACCGAGTGGTCACTCTCATCCAGAAGAGTTTCGGGATGCTCGGCGCCGTGGTCATGATCGCCCTCGCCGTGGTGGGCGTCGTCATCAGCGGATTGCCTGAAGAGACCGTCGGCATCGCCGTGATGTCGGCGTCGGTGCTACTCGGGGTGATGGTATTCGCCCTGAGCGTGATGCCCCTATCGATGAAGATGCAGTCCGTTGGCTTCGCGCTGGTCGGCGTGGTGGCCTTGTTGGGCTTTGTGGCCGGAATCGCCGTCGGGCTCAGTGAATTGTTGCTGATATCGCTGGTGTCCGGGGCCTTGTTGCTCTTTTGTGCCGCCGGTTTCCCGTTGGTCGGTGCGAAAATGATGGATTAGTATTCCATGGCTGCAAAAGAGATTCTCGTCCAAAAATATGGTGGGTCCTCCCTTTCCGATCTGGATCGGCTGAAGTCGGTGGCCGAAAAGATCGTCGCTGCCCGCGAGCGGGGCTACAATCTGGTGGTGGTGGTCTCGGCAATGGGAGATACCACCGATGATCTACTGGAGATGGCCAAGGCGCTGTCGCCAAATCCATCGCGTCGCGAGCTCGATATGTTGCTGTCCGTCGGCGAGCGGATCTCCATGGCTCTGATGTCGATCGCCATCCAGTCCCACGGTCACGAAGCGGTCAGCCTGACCGGCTCACAGTGCGGAATTATCACCACTCATAGCCATTCCAACGCTCGGATCATGGATGTGCGCCCGTTTCGGGTTCAGGATGAATTAGCACAGGATCGAATCGTTATCGTCGCCGGGTACCAGGGCGCGAGTTATCGACGTGATGTCACGACTCTGGGGCGCGGCGGCAGTGATACCACGGCTGTGGCGCTGGCGGCGGCGCTCGATGCCGAGGCCTGCGAGATCTACAGCGATGTGGACGGAGTCTATAGCGCCGATCCAGGCGTGGTGGTCGACGCCGGGCAATTGGAAAGCCTGAGCTACGACGAGATGCAGGAGATGGCACGCGGCGGGGCGCGGGTGCTCAATCAGGAGGCGGTGGCCTTTGCCCGACGTGCCAAGATCGCGTTATACGCTCGCAGCACCTATGAACCGGGCAAAAAGGGAACGCTGGTGCGGCGAGTTGATCTGCCGCAAGAGGAGATCGATCGCGCCGAATCGGGGTGTCCGGCGGTGGCTGTCAGCCATGTGCAAAAAGGATTGTGGGTCGAAGCCACTACCAACGCTGAGGCGACATTGGCGCTGCTCGACGATCATCGATGTGCCGTCGTGGAGTGGTCACCTGGCGCGAAGGGACAGGCATTTTTGGGGCTCGATGATATTCACGGCCTCGAAGCGCTGCGCGATGAACTGGAAGCTGTCGGCGACGATGTAGAGACAAAAATTGCCGGATTGGTCAGCGTCGTCGGTACGGGCATTGGCGCTCAATGCGGATGGGCCCGACGTGGGCGAGATATTTTGAAAAAATCAGAGCTTCGAAGTCGCCATCTGGCGATCTATCCGGACCGGCTCAGTTGGGTCGTCGACAGTGCCGATGTGATGGCGGCGACTCGCCTGTTGCATGCCGAGTTTTTGGAGTAAAAAGTGAGCTCAGCGGGATACGCAAAAAACCGCCGCCCCGGTAAGGGAGCGGCGGTTTTTTTGTCAGCGCTTTTTCGTGTGCGAAGTAAGTCGGAAAGAAATTGGAAGGAAAATTCCTGAAAGGAATTTAGGAAAGAAATGGGGAAAGGAAGGGGATATGATGCAACCTACCTCGCACACGAAAAAGCGCGACACTCTATTTTTCAATTCACATAGATTAGAACTCCAGCTGAACCAGTCTTATTCCATAAAGGCTGTAATATATCAATGTGAGTGGAATGCAAGCTCCTCATCTATGATCGCCACAGGGAGTAAATTACAGCATAGGTAAAAAATGTCAAGTATGCTGTAATTATTCCCGATAAATCGACGCAATCTACTGCCAAGGTGAGCGTCGTCGGTCGTGTGAGCCGCTGGCCGGGCTAGGATCCGTCGTCTGACTCTTCGGTATCGTCGGCGATCAGCGACAGGCGAATATTGGGACCGGATTCGGTCTCGGAGATATAAAGGGGCTGATCGAAATAACTGGGGTGGCGCAAAAGCAGATGGCCCTCCGAATCTTCGATGAGAGATTCGGTCACCAGATGGGGCGTCGGCCCCAGGGATTCGACCTCGTCGTCGTCGCGCACCACAAATAACTCGGCATCCTCGGGAGTGGTCTCCAATTGCACTCCCGTGGGCAGGATGCTCGGATCGGAGGGCGGTTCGGCGACGGCCGCCGGTTCTTCGGCATCGCTGGCCTGGCGGTCCATGGTCATGAAAAACCAGCCCAGATTGGATAATACGAATGCAGCGACAGCGGCGGTCAACAGATACCCGCTGGGCCTGGGGCCCATCAGCTCGGGAGTGGCCGGCTTTTCGTCGTGGTCGGCGAACTCCTCAGCGGGCGCAGCGGAGGCCGGCGGCGGCTCAGGGGAGGGCGGGGCATCGGCAGATGGTGTTGTCGCCGGTCCGGCGATGGCCTCGCGTAGATTCGTCGAAAAGGCTTTGATCGATGGCCAGCGATCGGCCGGATCGGAGGATAGGGCGCGGTCGACGACGGCTGCTATCTGCTCGTCGACGCCCATCTCGCCCAGTGATGGAGGCGCTTCGGTCTTAATCCGCAAGATCCCCTCGCTGGCATCGACGGGATCATCGAAATAGGGATGCATACCGACCAGGAGGCGATAACTAAGCGCTGCCAGCGCCCATTGGTCGGCCTCGGCAGTCAGATGGGGCGGCGTGGTCTGCTCGTCGGGTTGATTGGACTGATCGCGGGCGGCGACATCGAAGCATTCCGGCGGAAACGTCTCGACGAGATCCGTGGTCAACACCGCCTGCGGCATCTCCACTAATTCGTGCATCGACGGGCTCAGCGCGAAGTGGCTGATCCTCGCCTGGTCGAGCGGGCCGTCTTCGCCGGGCAAAAGAATCCACTCCGGTTTGAGATTTCCGTGACAGATGCCGGCGTCGTGTGCCGTGGCGAGAAGATCGGCGAGCCGATCCACAAGCGTCAGGACATCGTCGGGCGAAAAAACACTCTGTGCGCTCATGCAACGGGCCAAAGATGTGCCGCGCAGTGTCTCCTCGATGACGAAGGGCACACCCTGTTCGATTTCGCCGAAGTCGACGACGGCGAGCAGGCCGGAGGGTTCTAAAAAACTGGCTCGCCGGGCGGATTTTTTTATCCGCGCCGTCACGGAGGGAGCGGCGCCGGCGTCCAGCAGCCCGTCGTAGACTGTGACCCGCACCGGTTGATCGAAGGGATCTTGGGTTCCCTCGTAGACGGTGACCAGCCCGAAGGAGCCGACCCGCTTGTCGAGGTGATAATGATGTTCGAGGGCGAGTGTGCCTCCCTGTAGGTCTTCCATGAGCTACCTCTTATTGGCTCTCGGGGGAGGGCTTGGATGCGGCCGGAGTGCCTCCCTTGCGGGGATCGGAGACGCCGATCCATCGATCGCCGCGGCGCATGATCAACTGCACCGCATTATAGGCCCGACGGGCCTCGAGGTCATGGCCAAAGGCACGCAATTCGTCGGCCAGGGGAAATTCATCGAATTCTACGAAGAGCGATTCCGGCATCCATTGGTGGTGAATCCGCGGCGCCAGTACGGCGTCCAGGGGATCGGCCTCAAAGCCCAGGCTGTGGAGAATGGCGAAATAGGTCCCGGAGATGATCATGGGACCGCCGCTGGCGCCGAGGGTCATCGTCGGTCGGCCATCTTTTAAGACCAGGGTGGGGCTCATCGAGGACAGTGGCCGCTTGTTGGCAGCCACGGCATTTTGCTCGTTTCCGATGAGCCCGAAGATATTCGGCTCACCGGGTTCGATATTAAAATCGGCCATCTCATTGTTGAGGATGATCCCGTAGTCGGGGACGTAGACCATCGAACCGAAGCGGGTATTGATGGTGGTGGTACAGGCGAGCATATTCTCATCGCTGTCGACGACGCTAAAATGCGAGGTTCCGCTGCCCTGCTCATCGGGCGCGGTGGTGCCGTAGTCGTCGGTGGCGAGCACGGCATCCGGTTCGATGCGCTGAGCCAATTCGGCGGCATACTCATCGGAGGTCAGCCGTTCAACGGGGACTTCGACGAAGTCCGTATCACCCAGCCAGTGAGCGCGGTCGGCGAAGGCGTGCTTTAATGCCTCGATCACCAGGTGCAGATAGGCCGGATCGTCGAGTGAGTCCGCCGCTTCAAATTGCTCCAGTATATTAAAGGCCTGGGCGAGGGCGATGCCGCCGGAGGAGGGCGGCGGCATGGAGTGGATCTCGTGGTCTTCGAATTGGCTGACGATCGGCTCTCGCCGCTTCAGGGCGTAGTTGGCCAGATCTTGTCCGGTCATTACCCCGTAGTGGCGACGCGTCGTGGCGGCAATGGCGTCGGCGATCTCACCGACGTAAAACGGCCGGACCCCTTCGTCGCGCAAGATCGTCAGCGCGTTGACCAGGTCGTCGCGCACTAAAAGCCTGCCCTCCTTTAAGAATTCGCCGTCGTCGTTTTGGAAGACGGCGGCCAGTTCGGGGAATTCACGCAATTCGTCGCCGTGTCTCTCCAGTACCTCGCGCAGAGTGGAGCCGACGGGAAAGCCCTGTTCAGCGAGCCGGCGCGGCGAGTCGACCAACTCTTCCCAGGCAAGCTTGCCGAAGCGCCCGTGAAGAGACCAGATGCCGGCCGGTTCACCCGGAGTGGCCACGGCCAGCCCCCCGCGCCGGGCCAGATCTGGCCGGGCCTCGCCACCGACGATATACATATCGCGGTGAGCCGCCGCCGGGGCGGTTTCGCGAAAATCCAGGACCGTCGTCGTGTCGCGATCATTTTCGTGATAAAGGCAAAATCCGCCGCCGCCGAGCCCCGAGGAGAAGGGATTGGTGATTCCCAGCACCAGCATGGCCACGACGCCTGCGTCGGCGGCATTGCCGCCAGATTGCAGGATTTCAGCGCCGGCCTCCGAGGCGTATCGATGATCGGCGGCCACCACCCCAAAGTCGGACTCTATCCGGTGGTGCTCCACGTTCTCGAAGGTCGGTTTCTCGACCGTATCTTCCTCGGCAAATGCCGATCCCGACAGGCTGAAAACCAGGGCCAATGTGACAAACGCGAAACAATATCGTGGCAGGTCCATAAGTGGCCGTTCCAGGGGTTGACACAAAGTGGGGTTGACCTATTCTGCGCGACGAATCGAGGAATTTCTTACCAACCTCGTCTAGGGTTGCCAAGTCCACTCGATTCGCACCGGCCAGGCAATCGGCCCCGACATGGTGCGATAAAATCAGCAACCGGCAGAGTATATGATGGTACGATCATTTTTTGGCCTATTCGGCGAAAGTCCTTTTCCCTACCTGCGTGAGATGGCCGCCAGGGTTAAAGAGTGCGCCGACGAGGTGCCCAAGCTCTTCGATGCCTTCTTCGACGGCGATTATGACGAGGTATTGGCGATTGCCGAGAATATCAGCGATCTGGAGCATGAAGTAGATGTGGTGAAGACGCGAATTCGCGACAGTATGCCGAAGACGCGCTTTATGCCTGTCGATCGCCGAGACCTTCTGGAGGTATTGGCGACAATGGATGCCGTGGCAGATGCCGCAGAAGATGTGGGAAAGCTATTTACCCTGCGGGAGATGGAGCCCCACGAAGAGCTTATCGATCCGCTAAAAAGCCTGGTGCGCCGCGTCGATCGGACCGTGGAGCAGGCAGTGGAAGTGGTGGACGCCTTAGAAGTGCTTGCCGAGGTGGGATTTTCGGGCAAAGAAGCGGAGCGAGTCATGGAAATGCTCGCCGAACTCAACCGATTGGAGCATAAAGCCGATATCGTTCAGGACGAATTGGCTCGCCAGCTCTTTGCCATCGAGGATGAGATCAAGCCGGGAAGCCTGATGGTGTGGAATATGATCTTCAACGAGGTTGGCGATATGGCCAATTCGGCGGAGAAGATGGGCAATCGACTGCGATTATTTTTGTCGGAATGACCTCGGCAGGGTGCCATCGTATCCGATTGGCATTGTTTATCTTTTGAGTCGGGCGCAATGACGCGGGGACAAGCCCACCAAAGCATAAAGTATACCTCACGGCGATGATTCGTGAGGGTGGTCAGAGAGATCGAGCGGGTTGAAAGTACCACCGAATCGACATCTGGAAGTACCACCTGGAGAAGGCTGATATGGGCTTTGACATTTTCCTCATCGAAGCGCCGAATAACCTGATTTTATGGGCGGCGTTGGGGTTTGGCTTTTATATGGCGTGGAGCATCGGTGCCAACGATGCGGCCAACGCGATGGGGACCAGCGTCGGGTCCGGGGCGATCACGTTCAAAGAGGCGGTGATCATCGCCGCTGTCTTTGAATTTTCAGGAGCCGTTCTCGCCGGCGCCTCCGTGACCGACACGATGCGCCGCGGGATCGTCGACCCGCTGCTATTTAACGACGCCGAATTGATCGGATCGACGAGCGGGGACGTCATTTTTATGTTGGGGATGCTGGCGGCCCTGATTTCGGCAGCTCTGTGGCTGCATATCGCCGCAACTTTTGGGTGGCCGGTATCGACGACGCATAGCATCGTGGGGGCGATTACGGGATTCGGGCTAATTACGGTCGGGGCCAGCCATATCGAGTGGATGACGCTCGCCCAGATCGCTTCGAGCTGGGTGATCAGTCCCCTCTGCGGTGGATTGCTGGGGTATCTGCTATTTTCGCTGATCCGGAAATTTATTTTTGACGCCGACGATCCGCTGGTGAGCGTAAAAAGGTGGGCTCCGTTTTTGATCTCACCGGTCTTCTTCGTGCTCACCATGGTGATCTTTTATAAGGGGCTTCCCGGTGTCGATCTGGAGGGATACGGCATCGGCAATCTCGAGATTGTCGGCATCGGCGTCAGCGTCGCTGTCGTCGGCGCCGGCGTCGCCTCGTATTTTGTGCGAAAAATCGATCCCCCCGAAGAAAAAGAAGAAAAACAGGCCTATGTCCAAAAGGTCGAGGGGGTATTTCGCTACCTTCAGATCGTGACGGCCTGCTTTGTGGCCTTCGCCCATGGCTCCAACGATGTGGCCAATTCGATTGGACCCCTGGCGGCGATCGTCGGCACCATGGAGGCCGGAGAGGTGGCCCAGGAGGTTGGGGTGCCGATCTGGGTTCTGCTCCTCGGCGCTGTGGGGATCGTCGTTGGATTAGCAACCTACGGATATAAGGTGATCATGACCATCGGTACCAAGATCACCGATCTGACGCCGTCGCGGGGATTCGCCGCCGAATTCGGAGGGGCGTCGACGATTCTGGCGGCCAGCCAGGTCGGGATGCCCATCTCGACGACCCATACCATCGTCGGCGCCGTCATGGGCGTCGGCTTTGCACGGGGGATGAACTCGCTGAACCTCAAGATCATCTGGAAGATCATCAAGTCCTGGGTTTATACGATTCCCGTGGCGGCGATCTTGACCATCGGTCTGTTCTACTTGTTCCGCACCCTGTGGAGCACCTTTATCTACGCGTTGTAGGGGCGATCCTCTCTATGGCGCGGACCTACCCCTCAGCCGCGCGGACTACGCGCGGGCAGCTGGCGAGCGCTGTATGGGAGCCTGAGGGGTAGAGCCGGACCATAGAGAGGGGGCGAGACCATTACTCTAGCCAGGCCGAAAGCTTATCGGGATCGAATGGCTCGATGCCGGTCTCTTCGAGTTTGTTTTTCAACCGGTCTTCGTCGACGCCAAATTTGTGGCTGCGAAGTCCCTTCTGAACTTCGCGCCGATATCTGGAGTCGTCGAAATACCCGATCAGAGACTCTGAGAGGGGATAGAGCATCAGTTGCTGGAACCAGCTAAATTCACTGTCCTCGGCATTGCGATCGCGCAACAACTTCCAGTGGGTCGCCCAGGATGCAGCGGCGATCGAGAAACGGCCACCCGGTTTAAGGTCGCGACACAGGGCCAGAAAGGCCCCCTGCCACCGGGGATCGAAGTGACGAAATTCCTCGCTATAAAATAGGGAGTTGTGAAAATAGGAGGGGACGTTGGCCAGGCCCGCCAGATCGAGGCGACGGCAGACATTTCTAAGCATTTCCAGCACCTGCGCTCCCACGCCCAGTCCGGGATAGCGCTGCCCCGGAAGCGGGGGACGCTCGGGCTGGAATCGAGCGCAGGGGTTTTGCAACAACAACCAGTCGATGGTCAGCACCGGCAGGTGGGAGTTTTTGACCCGCTTTGAAAGCTCAGAGGCCGGGCGAAGAAAATCGCGGCGGACCACCAATTCCACGAGTGGTTCCGTGACTTCGGGGCGCTTCGACCACAGCCGCAATAAGTGCTTGTCGGGATCATCGGTGCGGACCTCAATGCGGACATCGTCGAATCCAAGGGCCGCCAGGTCGCGGTAGAAGCCGTATTTCTCGAGGGCGATATCCAGGCCATCCAGGGTATAAAACCCGAGCCACCGATCGGTGCCACGCTCAAAGAGCTCCGGGCCGGCGACCAGCTCTGCGAGCCCATCCGATCCGCGCTGCAACTCGGCGCGCGTCAACTGCTGGTAGATGTCTTCGTACCGGTCTCGGTAGCGCGTCATGACGCAAGTTCCCTGGCACAGGCATCGCTAGAAAGGAAAACGCGAGCTTATCTCTCGTTGAAGGATCGTTCAACGGGGATCATCGAGGCGGTCAAAAAGGCAC
>SKQC01000023.1 GCA_007119175.1 Myxococcales bacterium
AGCTCACTCTCGCCGACCTTATCGGCTCCCCACTCGCGCTCCCGTTCGGCGATCGCCCGTGCCAATTTCTGGCAGAAGCGCTGTCGGCGACCTGCCGAGCCACAAAAGTGGACAGCGCGCACGGAAAAACAGCCCCGCTGATGCCACATGACGATATCACCAGCGATACGCGCGGCGACTGTGTCCAATTCGAGTTTTTCCGGATCGTCGACCACCAGCGCCAGCGAGACGCGGTGTCCGTAGCCGATAACACGTCCGCGTCCGGCCATTTTTTCGCGCACGGCTGCCACTGTCTCATCGCTGCCGCTGACGACGACCAGGTCTGTGTCGGTCCAGTCATCGTCGGGTTCGATAAGATCGACCTCGCAGCACTCCGCCAGTCGCCGCGCAAAACCGAGCCCTCGTCGCGAGGGACGAACCCTCTGGGGAATGCCGAGCAGGATGCCGACCAGACACGGCGTTACTCCCGCTCCCGGTAACGCCGGCCAGATATGGTGAACCGATGCCGGCCAACGAAGCGAGTGGTCCGGCGACTTCAATACTCCCGCCAATTCCATCTCGATGGACCGGACCAGCGTTTCGACATCCCATGTCTGCCGGTGAAGCGCCAATCCGGCGCGCACCATCCCCTCGGGCCAGCCGTCGGAAACCACGGCCTCAACCACCGCTTCCTCGTCGGCCCATAATGTCTCGAGAAAACGCCGCGCTGCTCGCCGGTCGAGATCCTGCATCAATCGTCCTCCCCGAGAATGCGGCTCGACGGCCAGACTTCGATATTGGTGCGCTCCTTTTGCCCATCGACATCGGTTTCAATTCGCAGCGCCTCGAAGGGCTCGAGCCATTTCACCAGCTCCTCGTCTCCCCCCTCTTTGAGGATGCCCCGCACGGTTGCCACGTCGAGGTAAAGGGCGAGTCCTCGCGTTCCGTCCATCATCTCGCCGACGCCCCGATCGGAGAGAGTGGCGTCCAACCTGCTCGGGCTTCTCTCCCAGCTTCCGACGTGATCGAAGGCCACCATACTGTCCACAAAGACCAGATGGTCATCGCTCAAGATCACAGCCCACTCCAATGCCCCGTCGTCGAACCAGGCGTATTGGATGGTATGTTCCATCGCCTGCCGGCGCAGACCACCGCGGCTCAACTGGGTGAATGCATCGAGGACCTGCTCCATGCGCTCTCGGTCCTCGATGGGCACCACCACTGCCTCCCGTGTGCTCTCCAGACGCGCCAGCGAGGCAACCAGTCCAATTCCTGTGGCCTCAAAAAAGGCGTCTTCTAGTCCAAAGACGACGACGGCAATCTGGCCGGTCAGATTGTCAATAACGTCGTCTTCGACATCGACGACCAATTCGTTTTGCAGCGTAGATAATGTGTCGTCGAGGCGCTGGCGCTCCTCGACCTCCAGCGTACTTCGCACCAATTCGATAAAGCGCTCCGGCTCCACGGACAGGCGAAGAACGGCGGGGGCACCGGCTCGGGCCAACCCACCAATATCGGGCAGATCGCCGCGAGCTTCACCCAGATCGCCGACGGCGACGGGCATATCAATGCGACCCGGGGCATATAATTCGACGCGCCAACTCTCATCGCTCTCCCCGCTGCTGACGCTCCAATATAACTCACCCATCTGCTCGGCGAGGTGGTCTAATAAAAAGCCCGCTCGGCCCTCACCGCTGAGTCGATCCAGAAATAGGCCGCTGTCGACGACGCCATGAACGAGGCCGGAGGACAACTCCTCCTGGCGAGCGTCGATCTGGCGTGATTGCCCTTCATCGAGCGTCCAGATCGCTTCATCGTACGCTTCAGACGTGTCGTCCAACGACCATCCGCGGGCCATTCGACGCTCATCGCTGCTCGCCCAGCTTTGCCACCGATCACCGTCGACCATCTCGCGCCAGCCGGCGCCGCGACGAGTGTCGGGCTCGACGGCGATGCGCTCTCCGTCGATGGGCCACTCCTCGAGTTTGCGCTCCTTCTCGGTATCGAGCCAGGCAACGATGGTCCATTGCTCATCGTGCAAAAACGCCACGGCCGGCCCGTCGACCCATGCTCCTGCCGCCTCCCACACCGCCGGCTCGTCCGGTTCTGGCAGCGCCACCGGCAACGCGGCGACAACAAATCTCGTCTGCATCAATAAATTGCCGAGATTGTCGGAGAAAACCACAGCTCTTGCCTGCGCGGGGACGACATCGTTCAATTCATAAGAGCCCTCGATTCCCTCCGGTGGCTCCGGCACATCCCGGCAGCCGTCATCGCAGGCCACCAGCGCCCAACTCGCAACCCCTATCAAAACGATGAGCCAGTGGCGGCTGAATTTCATTGTCGTCGCTCCTCGCATTGCGCTCCTCGAATCTTCATCTTATCGCCGGTCCGTCTTTTCAATATTGTCCGCCCCTTGGGACGATCCGACAAAATGAGTATAGTATAGCTGCATCTGTCATGGCACCGTCCCCGCGAGCATGGATGCTCAAAAGGCGGCCGTCACCTGCATCAACGAGACTTTCGTGAAAAGCACCCTGGTCGAACCTCCACCGGATTTCGATGATGACGATGAAGAGGGCATCGAATTCATCCGCGCCGAGTCCATCAACGAACTCGCCGAGCAGACCCAGATTGGCAACGAAGAGGTCCTGGACAGGGTCCTTTTGCCGGGCAAACGCTTTGGCTCCTACGACATTATCGGTTTTGTCGCCGCCGGCGGCATGGGCGAGATCTATGCGGCACGGCGCATCAAATCCGATGGTCGAAAATCACGTCCCGTCGCTCTAAAGGTCATCACCTCGGAGTATGCCAACGATTGGCGCATTATCGAGCGTTTCAAGCGCGAGGCCAAAATCTCAAAGGCCATCCGCTCTCGCCACGTCGCCCGAGTATACGAATTTGGCGAATCGCCCAAGGGCCACGTTTTTTTGGCGATGGAGTTACTCAACGGCGAGGAGCTCTTCGATCGCCTCCACCGCAAAAGACTTATGTCAGCTATGACGGTCACCGAGCTGACATTGCAGATTTTAAAGGGGCTCCATCAGATCCACGAGTCGGGCTTTGTCCACCGCGACATCAAACCGGAAAATGTCTTTCTCGCCACGAATCCGAAGACCAATGACGAGATGGTCAAGATCATCGATTTTGGTATCGCCAAACGGGCGGCCAACAAATCCGATCCGCTCCTGAGTGTGGCTGGCCAGATCTACGGCACGCCGCAGTACATTGCTCCCGAGCAGGCCGTCAATCCCGATGTCGATCAGCGGGCCGACCTCTATAGCGTGGGCATTTTGATGTACGAATGCGTCACGGGCTGCCTTCCCTTCGAGGGAGAATCGTCCTACGAGACGATCGTCGCCCACCAGACCGAGGACGTGCCGGCCTTGCCATCATCGATCGATCCCGGGTTTGCCGAAATCGTCTACACGGCACTGGCGAAGACACCGGATATGCGATTTCAATCGGCCCTGGAGATGGGACGAACGCTTCGTCGATGGCTCGACGAGACGAGTTGGGTTGAAGAAGAAGAAGGCGATCTGGTCTTGCCCGATGACTTGGAACTGACCTCCATCGCCGCCGATGAGCCCTCCGATGCCGAGGTCAGCGCCGAGGCCGCCGATCCTCTCGCCGATACCATGGCCGCCGAACTCGATCCTCCGTCCGCAAAAGAGATTCCCGTTCCGGCACAAATTCAGGAGCTCTCATCTTCCACCGCCAACGAGCCGTCGGCCGCCGATGCAAAGAGCCCAGCTCCCCGGCGAGATTCTCCGCCTCAAAGCCAGGCGTCAGTGCGCTCGGAGGCCGCCCACCGAGTCGCAGAGGCGCCATCGACCGGCGAGATTGCAGCCCCCATGGAATCGACCACCGAGCTGCGCTCGCCGCGAAACCTAAGCCGCAATGAAGACGTATCCGAATCCGATGCCCGCACCGCCCAGGTGATCACCGGCATCGCCCTCGGATTCCTGATTCTGGCCGTATTATATATCGTATTTTTATAATCCGGGATAAGCGCCGGAGCCGAGTAGCTACTGCCCGGGACTGTCGCCACGCCAGGGATGTCGACTCAGCCGCACCACCCCCTGACCGTGGGAACAAACCCTTCCCTCCCGATCGACGATCTCGGCCGAGGAAAACACCAGCGATTTGCCGGCCCGATCGACGCGGGCACTGGCGCAGACGTAGTCGCCGATGACGGGCCGCTCAAAATTCATGGATAACTGAACGGTCGCCGATCGGCGCGCCGGATCGACGAGGGCCGCCGAACAGCCCACGACCAGATCGTATAATGCCGCTAAAACCCCGCCATTGATCGCCTGTTTTTTACCCATCCCGCCCATATGGCCCGGTCTCGCCTCGTCGACGACAGCCTGCACCACGTCGAGCTGTGGAAATTCGATCTTCATCCCGAACATCGTCAATAATTCACTGTCGTTGAATCCCGACGCGTAAATCTGCAACGCCTGTCGATCAACACCGAATTGATTCGTCTCACTGCTCATGAGTCTGCCGACCTGGTCTCGGCTCCACCACCGGGGGCGGCGAAGACATGTTCACGATAAAATTTCAGCTCCTTGATGGACTCCTGAATATCGTCGAGCGCCCGATGACTCTGGCCCTTTGACGGCGGGCGGATATTGCCGGAATACCACCGGTAGACCACCTCCTTAAACGACGACACATCGATGACCCGGTAGCTTAGATATTGCTCCAACTCAGGCATATATCGAGCCAAAAACCGTCGATCTTGCCAGATCGAATTTCCGCACAACGGCGCGTTATTCTCCTCGCAGTACCGGCGCACGAAGCGAAGCGTTTTTTCCTCCGCAGCCTCCAGGCTGATATCGGAATTTCGCACCGCCTTGGTCAATCCCGACGCGCCGTGATGTTTCGTATTCCACTCGTCCATCGCGTCCAGGACCTCGTCGGATTGATGAATCACCATCTCCGGTCCCTCGGCGATGATCTCGAGCTGCGAATCGGTGATAATGGTCGCGATCTCGAGGATCTCACATTTTCTCAAATCAAGCCCGCTCATTTCCAGATCGATCCAGACCAACCGGCCTTCGGTTTTCATAATTTTTCCTTGTCTTGGCGTGGGAATTCGCTGGCCTTGAGCACTATCAGTCGCCCGGCGGACTGGCAACCTTCAGGCGCCGTTGACGCTGTTGTAATCACCGGGATTTGCCTATGATGGCGACGACGCAATCTCGTTATCAGGAGCCCACATGACGGCACGTATCGGAGCATTCGCTCTTAAGCGCCGACTCGGACGCGGCGGCATGGGCGAGGTCTGGAAGGCCACTCACGTCGATGCCGGGGTCGACGTGGCGCTCAAAATCATGACCGGTACACGGGCCACCGACCCTCATTACCGGGCGGCCTTCGGGCGCGAAGTGCGTGCCGTGGCGAGTCTGGACCACCCGGCGATTGTCCGTGTCTTCGACTGCGGTGAGATCGCAGAGCAGTCCATCGACGAAGCCGCCCAATTGGCCGCCGAAAGCCCCTATCTGGTCATGGAGATCGCCGTCGGCACCCTCCGCGATCTACGCGGCCAACTCATTCGCTGGTCGCAGTGGCGGACCATCTTATTGCGCATCCTCGACGGCCTCAATCATGCCCACGTGCGCGGTGTCATTCACCGCGACATCAAGCCGGAGAACGTCCTCATCGTCAGCGATGACGACGGACCAAGCCTGAAGCTCGCCGATTTCGGCCTGGCCCACGCCTACCGGCGGCCCGAGGAGAGCGACGAGGCATCGAGGCGAATCACGGGTACCCCGCGATTTATGGCCCCCGAGCAGATTCTGGGAATGTCCCGCGACCAGGGCCCCTGGACCGATCTATATAGCGTGGGTTGTCTGGCCTATTGGCTCATCGATGGACGCCCTCCTTACTCCGGCGCCGAGACCAAAGAGATCTTAGAGCAGCACCTCGGCGAGTCGCCTCCGCGACTCGACACTGCCCACGATCTGCCGGAGGGATTCGAGGCCTGGCTCGATCGAATGATGGCAAAACGGCCCAGGGAGCGATTTCGCCTCGCCGCCGATGCCGCCATGGCGCTGCGAGCGCTCGCCAACGGCGATCAGAGCTCACCGCCGGCTCCACCACCCATTGCCGCCCCCAAAAAAGAAGCACTTCTGTCGGCGGATACCCTCATGGCCTCCGAGACGGTCACTCTACCGGAACAAGACGCCGACTCGCCGCTGTCCGGCGGCCAGTGGATCGACGGCGACGTTCCACCCGTTCCGGCGCGGTGGGAGCGAGCAGGCAGCGCCGCCATCGGCCCCAGTGAAGATCGGCTGCGCGGCGTCGGACTCGGACTCTACGGCCTCAGACAATTGCCGCTGGTCGACCGGGTGGAGACCCGCGACCGGCTGTGGGCCGCTCTTCGCGAGACTCACGCCACCAATACTCCCCGGGCCATCGCTCTGACGGGGACTATGGGCGTCGGAAAAACTCGCCTCGCCCGCTGGCTTGCCGAGCGAGCTCTGGAGGTCGGCGCCGCTCTTACCGCCGAAGTTCGGCACAGCCCCATCGAGGCCAATGCCCGGGGGCTGGCTCATCTTCTGGCACGTCTGTTGCGCTGTCACGAGATGGCCACGGAGGCCATCTTCGATCGCCTAAAAGATCACTACGCCGCCAGCGGCGAATTATCGGCAGAGGACCGAAACGACTGCGCAGCCCTCACAGAGTTGGTGGCTCCGATCTGCGACCGCGACTACAAACCGGCGGCCACAGGCAGCCAGTTATCATCGCCGCGCGAGCGCTACGCCGTGGTAGCCCGCTTCCTCTCACGTATCAACGATGGACGCCCCCTGGTGCTGGTGCTCGACGATGTCCAATGGGGTCACGACACCCTTCGCTTTATCGAATATCTGGTAACTACTGCCGACAAGCCGCCTGCTGTGCTGGCCGTGATGACCGTGCGCGACGAGAACTTAAAAACCCGCCACCTGGAGCGAGAGGTATTAGAGCGGCTTGATAAGTCACCGCACTTCGACTCCCTCGATATCGCCCCGTTGAGTGAACACGACCATCGCCGCCTGGTCAGCACTCTGCTCGGTCTAGAATCCGACCTATACGAAGAGGTCGTCGAGCGCACCCGGGGAAATCCGCTTTTCGCCATCCAGCTCGTCGGCGACTGGGTCGAGCGCGGTGTATTGGTGGCCACGAACCGAGGTTTTCGTCGTCAGAAAAACGCCGACGCCCGCCTGCCAGACGATATTCAGCAATTGCTGGAACAGCGACTTCACGAGTTGGCGCAGAATCTGGTCAGCGACAAAATTGAGCTCTCCTCGGTCTGGGCCAGCCTGGAGTTGGCCGCCGCACTGGGACGGGAGGTCGAATTGAGGGAGTGGCACCGAGCCTGCAATAACGCCTCAATTCCCATCGCCTCCGGCCTCGTGGAAGCACTGAGCCGAACTCGGCTCGCCGAAGCGGAGCCACGTCGGTTTATCTTCTCGCACGGGGCGATTCGCGAATGCCTCGAATACCACGCTCGCGCCGACGGACGCTGGCGAGAACACCACCGGATTTGCGCCCGCGCCCTACGCGAGATTTATCCCCCGGCCACACCTGGATTGGCCAACCGTGTCGGCCATCATTTCGTCTGTGCCGAACGGTGGAAAGAGGCCGTCGATCCACTGCTCGCCGGTGCCGACGAGGCGCGCATCAACAGCGATTTTCCACGGGTCTACGAGCTGCTCGATCTTTTCCGTAGTGCCGTCGATAATGCCGACCTGGATAACGCCGACGACCTGAAAGCCCTGGGAGAGATTCGCCGGGCCCGCACACTGGTCAAACAGGCTCGACTCTCCGATGCTGCCGAACTCCTCGATGGCTTCGGCGATATCGATTTAGCACCGGAGATCGATGCCGAACGCCTATTTGCGCTGGGAATTCTGGCCCGATCCCGCGGTGATGTGCGCAATGGCATCGACATCGCCGATCGCTGCCTGAACGCATTTGCCGAGCTCGTCGACACCTCGCCAAACGACGCCCATCTACTGCAGGGATACGTCAAATCCATCGGCCTCTACGCCGACATCCTGGCCTCGGCAGGCCAATTCGACGACGCTCTCGCGGTCTCTCGCAACTATTTTGACCAGTGCCGCCGCGCCGATTACGCAAACGAAATCGCCGCCGCTTTCATGCAGCAGGGAAATATCTATGCGCTGACCGGACAATTGACTAGATCACTGGAATTTCTCACGCGAGCACGCCGTGCCTTTGCCGAGATTCCCAATCGCTACGGCGTCGCCCAGGCCGAAAATGCGATCGGCGAGGTCCACCGAATGAAAGGCGCCACGGATCTAGCCCTCGACCACTACCAAAACGCCCTCGATTTATTGCTTCGCATCGGCGTCCCCCGGTTGGGAACGGTCCGCTTTAATATCGCACTTTGTCTGGTCGACGAGGGAAATTTCGAAGAAGCCGGTCGATATTTTGATATGGTCTACCGGACGCTCATCGAGTCCCAGAGCAGCGGATATCTGGGCCTGGTCCACCTCGGCATTGCCGCCTGCGCCGGGGCTGGCGACGACTGGACTCGCTGCGAGGAGCACTTCGCCGAAGCCAGACAACTTCTAGACGAAACCGGCTTTGCCCACACCGACGTGGCCACCCTGGCCTGTACCATCGCCGATATCGCCGACAGCACCGACAATGACGACTGGGCAGATCGAGCCCGAGAGTTGGCCGCCGAGCAATACGATCAGCTCGATCAACCGCAAAAAGCAAAAGCGCTATGCAACGCCTGATAAGATGAAAACCCAGGGCGTTTGAGCCTTAGCGATCAATTCGTTGGAAATCCAAAGGTCACCTCATCGACGCCCCGGATATCCTGCGACGGCCAATCGATATCGGCGACGTGCCAGAACTCTCCGTCCACCATATATTGACCACTGAATTCGCGCTCCAGCACCCCGTGAATAAAGATCCGGACCGTGGCGTAGCTCGGACCATATCCGTGATCTGAAAAATAATTGACGCCCACACCGTAACGAGTGCCAGCCTCCGGGATATCGAGATTGATATTCTCCGGTCCCCAGCCGTTGATCTCGTCGATATCGAGGCGAGGGTTCATCCTTGCGTCGCCGGGATCACCCCAGTCGGGGTTTGGATTCATCCAGTGACAGTCGAATGGAACGCGGTTCCAGCTTCCCGCTTCATGCAAAAAATGCAGATCCAGATCCGTGCCGGACTGATTGAAGGGATCGGGATCAGTGGGCGTATCCCAGACGAGCTGAAGGTGAATCGCATCGCCGGAGACAGCGTTGACGGCCATCCTGGCCGGCTCACAGGAGCGCTCCCCATTTTCGTCCCACACGTCGAGCTCCACCACATAATTTCCCGATAATTCCAGATATAAAGCGTTCGTCGCCAGATCGCTGGGCTCTTCGAGAACGACGAATGTATCCTGTGGGGTATCGACGAGGCGCCACTCGTAGTCGACGACGGCCGTACCATCGGGGCCATGGCTGTCGGTGCCGTCAAAATACACCGTCTCCAGCGGCTTGCCCTCCAGGCTTCCCTGCGGATTGGCCACGCTATGGCCCTCTTCTGACTCGGCATTGATGACCGCCGTTGGGCACGGGTATTCGGCGCTCGCCACCAGTTCCACGTCGAGCCGCGGCTGCTCTGGATCGTCGCTCCAGATCGTCATCAGTCCCTGGCGACCCTCATCGTCGACGGCCTGGTAATGAACCGACAGGCTCAATTCTTCGCCCGGCAAAAGCTGCTTTTCGCCGGCCCCCTCGTTGAAGTCCATCAGATCGAAGGGCCCCTCAATCTCGACCTCTTCAATCTCCAGGGTCGACCGGCCGGCATTTTCAATCGTCGCCGCTTTGACCTGGCTATCGCCGACCTGAAGCCCCACGAAATACAGAGCCTCCGGCCCCGTGATCTCGGGCTGACCATCGAATTCATAGGGGTACATCGTCCGGGGCTCGAAAAACTCGTGCTCCACGATATCGTCGCTGCAGGCCATACAAAAAATACCGGCCATCACGACCAGAGCACTTGCTTTTAGAGCCGGGAAATTACCTTTCCAGAGTGGAAGGGCAAAGCGTTGTTCAAATATATTATCGAGTCGTCGCATCATTGATTTCCATTTCAGCTCGGATTCAGGATCTTGAGATTGTGCACTCGCATTCGATAGTAAAGCAAAATTCACGCCGTCACTTAGTTTGAACCCAAAAAACACTCTTTTCGCTCCCTGGCCCAGATGGCGCCGGGAGCGAAGCGACCGGGTATCCCTTCGCTGGTGCGAGAAAGCGACTCTTCGATGCTCGTAAAGTACTGGTTTGGCCGCTTCTCATTTCTCAGTTCAATATTGCGTTTCACGCCAGATTCGGTAAATCCTTATACCAGTTCGCGCTCACCAGTGGGGTAAAGTATGCCACATATCACGTCCGCCGTGCCAAAAGCTCGATTTTGCAATTTACCGACCGCTGCCTTTATTGTGTGGACGCTGGCGATCGGACTTGCTGCATGTAGTGGTGTCCAGACCGCCTCCGACGATGAAATCGAGGAATCATATCTCGAATTCGATGTCGAACCCGCAGATGCGGAGATCTATCTCGACGACGATTATCAGGGCAGCGTCGATGGCTGGCATGAGCAGGTCATGCCCATCGAGGCCGGCTCGCGACGTCTTGAGTTGAGCGCCGACGGCTATATCTCGCAGCGCTTCGATATCGACGTAAATCCGGGACGATGGTTTACGTTGCGGGTTCGCCTGGAGCCGGCGGTTGAGGCACCAGACCCCGACGAGCCACTTGATGAAGACGGCGATGACGAACCTCTGCAGGCACCGTCTCACCCCACTGCCCCCGACTCCTGACGAGCGTCATGACACAATTCCCCATACTCGATGACGCCATTGCCGCGCTGCCGGCGCTTTCGCGAGCGCTCGGCGAAGAGTCGGCGGGGATGGCCATCATCGGCAGCGACGGAAGCTGGCATCTGGAGCAAAATGGCTCGGTCCGCCTTCAGCGCAGCCCGTTGCCCGTAAAAGAGGCTGCCAGACTCGTAGAGACGGTCTACCATCACGGCGCAACCTGTTGCCTTGAGCAGTGGTGGATTCGCCCGCTGACCGGAGATCCGGCCCCTTCAGTGCTGATCGAGCGCCGGCCCGGTGCCGAGCCCACCGGCCTATCGCCGCATACCCTGGAACTTCTGCGCAGCCGCATCGAACCGGAAACCAACGGGTTGATCTTCGGACGTTCTCCGACGGCCCGCTCGGGCATCCTGCTCAGCCTGAGCCAGTTTTTGCCGGGGGAACTGATCGTCTATGTCGGTCCCATCCCGCCCATCGCTCCCCGAGGCGTCTCACTGATTCACCTCCTTCCGCCGCGCCACGACAGAGATCGCCGCGAGTTGGCCCTGCTCTTCGACCGCGCCTCCGCCGTGCTCTTCGACGGATCGGTGTGGCGCGCCGATATTCGCACCCTATTTTCCGGAAATAACGTCACCAATCGCTGGTTGGCCGTCGACGCCGGCTCACCGGAAGACTGGGCATCGAGCTTTGTGTTACCACCGCGCCTTAAAGCCCCGGTGAGCACCCATATCGGTGTGACCAGCTCTGCCCTTCAGACAATCCGCGTCGACTATCTCGCCCGCCGCGATGGCGAGGAATGGAATGTCCTCTTCAGCCAGGACGAAATTCGCGAGTCCGGGGCCTCAGATCAGGCCATGGGCGCCGACGACGACCCGCGTCTCTCCGCTCAGGTCACGTCGCCAATCGACCATCGATCCGACGTGGCGCTGAGCTTCAACGACGAGAGCGCCTCATCTGCCGTGCAGCCGCTTCCTCGCGAAAACCCCGGCCTCGCCGACCACTCTTCGTCGGCCTTCGTCGATGAGGAGAGCGATTTTGATGTCCAGCAATTGATGCAGGACGACGACGATGAACCGCTGCTATCCGACCGGGAAAGTGGTGAAATCGACGTGCCCGGCTTCGTGTCACAGCGCCAGAAACAATTAAACCGCGCCCGCGCCAAAGAAAACGCGGAATCTACCAGTGCCGACGAATTGCGCGGTGAGCGTATCGACGACGAATTGCCGGGCCTGGTCGCCTCCAGTGATATCGACGAGGTCGAATTTCCCGATCTCACTCCAGAGCAGCTGCGACAGACCTATTCGGGGCCCGTCGATACCAAGTCGCTGCGTCGCGAACGCGAGCTTCAGCGGCGACGGGCCGACTCTTCGGCCGGCGAGAACTCAGCGGCCGACGCCGACACCGACTCCGACGAAGTCCCCCAAAAAGCAATTCAGGCAGAGGATACGCCGGATACGGAGCCGGTCGAGCTTCCTCCCGAGGGAGACGACAACGACGACACAGAAGCGACGACCAGAATATCAGCCCCCGCAGGCGATCTAATAGAGGATTCGAATTCTCGCACCATCTCAGTGCGAACCAACGACGAAAACGACCACACCGAGGCCACGACCACCGAGCTCGGCGCGTTTTCCAAGGGCGATATCGATGAGGCCCGTGCTCCCGGCAGCGCCGACGAAAATAAAGACTAACTCACAACGCCTTATCGTATCTTAAGAACGGCGAGAGGTGGTCAAAATCCGGACCCCCAATTTACCGTCGACGCTCACCAGCTCTCCGCGCCCCACCGAGGCTCCGCGCACTACCAACTCCACTGCACTTCCCACCGGGCGCTCACAATCGATGACCTGACCGGGGCGCAACCGGGCCACATCGGAGAGTTTCATCTCCACATTTCCGAGCCGAACCTCCAATTCCAGCTTCGCCTCCTGCACGGCCACACCGGCAGTTGGAGCTGCTTCATCTTCTGATGTCTCGGACACGTCGACCTCCTCAGGATCCGTCATTGATTGCTCGGCAAGCACCTCGAATCTCCAGCCATCGTCGCCTCCCCGCGACAGCCGTCCGGCGACCACCGAGTCGTCGCCGATCATCCACCGCGCACCACCGTCGATGGCCGACGCAGAAACCTCGCCCAGCTCGACCCCATGGCGCTCAACGACCACCACATCGCCGACGCCCACCTTCTCCAGCTCCGCCGACCGCAACATCGTCACTCCCGCCACCACGGGTCGACAGATCGTCAGCCCACCCCACCATGCCGAGGCGGCATCCTCAGAAAACTCCGCGCGGCGCTCAGATAATGCCTTTATCTGACGCACCAATCCCATGGGAAACCACAGCCGTAAAGACCCGCTGCCGGCGTCAAAGCGCACATCGAATGACAGCTCCAATAGCGGCGACTCCCCGGAGAGCATCATGACCTCCAGATCGCGCTTTTCCATGGGATTTATGGCCCACGAAAACGGCGGCCACTGCGCCTTATCACACAATTTTGCGCAGAATTCGTTGATCAAAAAAGTGGTCATCCCAAATGCGAAGTCACCGTCGACCTTCTCGTCACCGGAGCTGAGAACGAAGCACCACCGATCGGCGAGGTTGTGCTGAACCCCGGCGATGAAGCGATTGTGGTCCGGCGGCATTCGCCCCCAGGTCCACACCCCTTCGTCCCACTCGAAGGAGCGACCGCTGGCGATGGCTGTGCCCGCCCGATGCCATCGAACCTGATGTGGCCAGCCGACGAGATCTTCCATGCGCTTTGCCAGGGCATCGCAGATCTCGCCCATCTCAGCGGCCGGCGGCAGCAATTTGCACAGCTCATCGATCCCCCGGCGCTCATGGTCGCCGACTCGCTCCAGATTCTGCCATAAAAATGGTGTCGCCTCTTCGCCATCGAGCAGTGCAATTCCCAGCTTTCGCCGTTGTGTCTGGCGCAAACAGCTCATATCGATGAGCGTCGTCTCCTCGTCGGCGTCGTCATCAAATGCCCCCTGCGAAGAACGCTGCTTTACATCGAGAACCATCGTCTCTTCTTCAGCCCATTTCTCGCGCTGCTCGGCGAGCCTGGTGGGCACCTCGATCAATTTCGTCTCCGCCTCTCCGGCACTGGTCCACGGCTCATCTTCACTCACCGTCGTCTCCCTTTATCGCTGCGCATTCGGCAGTCGAATCTCAATTATCGAACCACCTGGACTGACGTAAATTGAATTCCCTGCTCAGCTCCCTCCTCGCGAAGATCGGCGACTCCCTGTTGCAGCGAGCGGGCCAACGCATCGTTGTCGGCGCGCATCCGCACTTCCATTCCGCCTCCATCGCGGCGAAGGCGAATCCGGACGTCGCCGCGACCGGGGACCGTGATATCGAGAAAGACAACCCGGCGCCCCTGTGCATCGTCGCCGACGTGAACTGCCTCGACGATCTTTCGGGCCACCCGCATCATCGGCGGCTCGGCATAGGCCGAAGACTCCGCTTTACCCGCCGCGCCGGCCCCTCCTGCACGCTCGGCAATTTCGTCGACGCCGGGGATATACTCCGCCATTCGAGACTCCTCGTCCTCCAGCACCGACGCGCTGGCGGCCTGGCGCTCACCACCGGCCTCGCAGCGCTGCTCGCCGGGCCGCCGCGTCGCCTCCCGGCCCTCGGTATTTGCACCCTTGTCACCATCGCGGCGCCCGCTTCGCTCGAGCCGCTTTGCCGCCCCCTCGCGCCCTCGGCGCTGCTCTATCCCCTCGCGAAGCTCTCGGCCCCGTTCATCGCCTCGCCGATGCCCTCCGGGCGCCTGTCGGCGCTCCATGACCTCCGCAAAGCGCTGTTTATCCCCTTTTGCGCGTTCATTTTGCCCGCGCTGCTGACGCTGTTGCGCCTCCTCGCGCCGCGCCCGATTGCCGTCATCCACTTTCATGGCCGCCTCCCGATAGAATTACCACCTACCCTCATTGTCGAGAGTGCGTCGCCGATCTTTCCCCTGTTTTCAAACTTTTACATTCAAACGTGCCCGACGGGCCGCTATGCACTAAAGCGCTTAAACCCAATGCCAGTAAGTTAATCGATTGAAAATCGTCCGGCGACCACCAGCGTTACATCAAAGCCTCCGCCGAAACTTCGGTGGCCCCCGTTGCCCCATCCGGTGGTTGTTGGTGAGTTCTTTCGGTGGCTATCACAAAACACCGGCTGCGCTCAAAACTCTTAACTTACCGGCATTGCGCCTAAAGCGGGTTGATCGCCAGCCCGCTTAAGATCTTCGGATAAAAATAGGTCGATTTCTGCGGCATCTTACCGCCGGACAGACAGACCTCGTTGACCTGGTCGACCGGAGTGGGATTCATAAATACCACCATTTGCGTGGACTCGGCAGCCAGCGCGTCGTCGGCGGCCTTCCAGCTTTTGGCATATCCCAGATTGGTCATATCGCGCTGAGCGGCGCGATCGATGCCGAGCATCGATTCGAAGATTCCGTCGTGGAGAATCGATACGTCGAGCCGACGCACCGACTCCGGCTCTTCGGGATCGAAAAACGGGGCATCTTCGTCGCCCTGATAGCGAACCCAGATCCCCTCGTCGGCGTCGGGGGCGACGATGGCGAAGGCCGCTCCATCGGCCCCGGCATCGAGCAACCGATCGCGCAATGTCTCGAGATCTCCCAACACGGCATCGCCGATGGGCTCCACGGAGAATAAGTCCGACTCTGCCAACCCGGCGCAAAATTCACGAAAATCAAAATCGGGAAGGGAGTGAACCATCCGGTGCGTCGGAAAGACCTGCAGGCCGGGATCGTGGATATTGACGAAAAATCCCATCACGTACTCATAGGGAGCATCGTCAGCCGGTTCGGGATCGATGCGGCGCCGAAAATTTCGATACGCCAGCGCCGTCTCGTAGCGGTGGTGCCCGTCGGCGATCAAAAGCGGCGAGTCGTCGAGTAACTCCGCGACCTCGGCATGTTTTTCCGGGTCGGCGACCGCCCATAGCCGATGGCGAATTCCATCATCGGTGGTGATATCCAGGGCTGGCTCCTCACCGGATTCGACCCCCGAAAAGAGCACCTCGTCGACCGCAGACTGAGGATCGTCGTAGAGATAAAAAATCTGGCTCAGATTGCACTCCGTAGCCTTCATCAACTCCAGACGATCTTTTTTCGGGCCCTTTAAGGTCCGCTCGTGGGGGAGCACGACGCGCTCCTCGTAGTCAGCGAGCCGGACGAGGCCCACGAATCCACGGCGCACATATAGATTGCCCATCTCATCGGAGAATTGCTGCTCGTGGACATAGATCGTCGGACTGCGGTCGACGACGAGAATCCCGCGAGCAATCCAGTCAAAGAGATGACGGCGAGCCCGCTCGTAGCGGTTATCATCGCCGTTGTCGGTGCGTTTGATTCGATTTAGATCGAGGCGCACGATATTGGCCGGATGTCTCCGGTACAATAATTCCTGCTCCTCGTCGCCGATGACGTCGTAGGGCGGCGCCACCAGATTCTCCATCTCCTCCGCGCCCAACTTCTCCCAGGCATAGCGGATACCTCGAAATGGTTTGATTTCGGCCATCTGTGATCCATCCTTATGGTGAGGGTTCTCGAAAGAGAACCGACAGGGTACGACTTTCTTCCCGGGGCATACCACAGCGAGACTGTGGGCGTCGACCGCATCGACTCAATGGAGTGAATATGGCTCAGCAACAACTCAGGTGGCCCCCGTTTACGGCCAATATCAAGGGCCTGGCCATCGTGCTTTTCACATTGTGGTTTGCCTCGGTGATGATCGAGCCCCTGGGGGGCTTCGTCGGCAATTATATGTTGGTCTCCGGCGCTGCCGTCATCGACGAATTTCAGGTGTGGACACTCTTTACCTATTCGCTGTGGCACGCCGACTTTATGCATCTATTATTCAACGTCGTCGTGCTGTGGTTATTCGGCGCCGAGATCGACCAGCGGTGGTCAAAACTTCGGTGGTGGAGATTTAATGCCCTATGTGCCGTCGGTGGCGGCGCCGCTGTCGTCGTCTCCCAACTACTCATCCAGTCCTTTCATCCCACCCTCGGCTACTCCGGCGCCGTCATGGGCGTCGTCGCCGCCTTCGCCTGGCATAATTGGGATCGAACGATCTATTTATTCTTTTTTCCCATGAAGGGAAAAGTGCTTCTTCCGGTATTTATCGTCCTCGACATCTTCATCGTCGTCGTCGGCCGTGAACCAATCAGCGTCGCCGCCCACCTCGGCGGCATGGCCACTGGCCTGCTCATCGTCTCCGGCTGGTGGCGACCGCGGCGCTGGAAATTGGCCTACCAGCGTCACAAACACAAAAAACACCGCGAGCAATTCCAGATCGTTCAACGCGACCCGGAATCTGATAAATACCTGAATTAATAAGCATTTAGCCTGCCTGGCTTTCGGGCCATAAAGCCGCTGCCGCAGAACATCATAATGCGAGCCCGATCCACAGGCTACCGTTCAGCCGGGAATACCCGCCAACCGGCGGCCCTTTTCTCTAGTTAAGGTGGGGGTTACACCGGGTGTGCACACCCGTTTACACCACGAAACTCGACAATTTGGCCTGTCGCGTTTATGGTTTCGCAATTCTACTCCCACTGTGTATCGGGAGATCTACTTTTTGCATTTTCCACTGGCACGCTCATGAAAATTACCCGTGAATTCATCGAACGAGTCCCAAAGACCGACCTCCACGTTCACCTCGACGGAAGCCTTCGGCTCAAGACAATACTCGATCTTGCCGAGCAACAAGGCGTCGAACTGCCGGGCAATCCGGACAGCGAAGACGAGTTGGCTGAAAATATCAATATGGGGGCGATCTGCGAGGATCTGACCGATTATTTAAAGGCCTTCGACGTCACCTTGAGTGTCTTACAGACCGAAGAGGCGCTGTACCGCGCCGCTTTTGAATTGGGTGAGGACGCCGCCCGAGAAAATGTCAAATATATGGAGGTCCGCTACTCGCCTTTGCTTCACACCCGAAATGGCCTGTCCTATCCGGTCATTGTCGAAGCGGTCGGCGAGGGCCTGCGCGAGGCGAAGCGCCAATACGGATTGATGAGCGGCCAGATCATCTGCGGAATCCGACACATGACCCCTGAGGCATCACTGCGGATGGCCGAATTATGCGTGGCCTTCAAACACAAGGGCGTAGTTGGCTTCGACCTCGCCGGTGCCGAGGCCAATAATCCGGCCAAGGACTACCGAGAGGCATTTTATCTGGTGCGAAATAACAACGTTAACCTGACGATTCACGCCGGCGAGGCCTACGGCCCGCCCAGTATTCACCAGGCGATTCATATGGGCGGCGCCCATCGCATCGGCCACGGCACACGGCTTCGCGAAGACGGCGACCTGCTCAATTATATCAACGACCACCGCATCCCGCTCGAGGTCTGCCTGACCAGCAACGTGCAGACCCGGGCCTGCAAGAGTTTTGAGTCCCATCCGCTGCCCTTTTATATGTCCTACGGCATTCGCTGCACCATCAATACGGACAACCGACTGGTCACCGACACCTCGGTCACCGAGGAGTTTTTCCGGGCCGTGCGCTATTACGATCTCAATATCGGGGATCTGCGAAAATTGATGATCGACGGCTTTAAATCGAGCTTTTTGCCCTATCGTAAAAAGCGCTCCGTCACAGCCCGTGCCTGCGCCGAATTCGACTCGATAGTAAAAGAGTTTGAGGAGACCTACGGCGAGGTGGCTGTCACGGATCCCCGGGTAGCTCAGGAGCTGGCATTTCAGAGAGCCACCGCCGACTCCCGCACCCCGCTGGCCTATGCGGTGGGTCCCGAAGATCGGGGGTTTCCCCTTCGGATACGCCAGAAATTCGGACAGCAATCCGACAATGGTAACCAGGACAGCTCGAAAGAGTCGGAGGAGTCCGCCGAGACCGCCGAATCCACAGAGAGTCTCTCCCGCGCCGAATAAACGCTTTGCCTGCCATCGGGCGACGAAGTCACCTCGCCCGGTCGCGGCCGACCGAGGAATCCCATGACTTCGTCTCCGTCGATTCAGACCATCGTGCTCGCCGCCGGATTGGGCACGCGCATGCGATCAGAGACCATCAAGGTCCTGCACCCCATATTGGGAAAACCGATGATCGGCCACGTCGTTGAGGCGGCGCTGGAATCCGGTTGTCAACGGGTGATCTCCGTGCTCGGCCACCAGCGCGAGGACGTGGAGGGCTGGCTCGACGAGCGCTCCTATGCCGATCAATTACACGTCGCCGAACAGAGCGAACAACTGGGCACCGCTCACGCCGTGTGGGCGGCTCGCCAGTTTTTGGACTCCCAGACAGACTATACGGCTATTTTATGCGGCGACGTCCCCAATATGGACGGCGCCAGGCTGCGGGCTTTCTTCGACGCCGCCGTCGACTCCGAGGCCCTGGTAAGCCTGGTGACGGCCGTGGTCGACGACCCGGCAAAATACGGGCGGATCGTGCGCGGCGAAGCGGGCTCGGTGGAGGCAATCGTCGAATACGCCGACGCCAGCGATGAGGTGCGAAAAATCTCGGAAATCAACGCCGGTATCTATCTGGTGCGCACCGATTTTTTGGCCAATGCACTGTCGACGATCATGGAAAGTGGCGCCGACAACGCCCAGAGCGAGTATTATCTGACCGATCTGATCGCCCTGGGAGCACGCGAGGGCGGCGTCTTCGGGTGGGCCGTCGACGATCCGGCTGTCATCCAGGGGGTCAATACCCGGGTCGATCTGGCTCGCGCCACGGACGTCACCCGCCGGCGCATCAACGAAGAATGGATGCTCCAGGGCGTCACCTTTATCGACCCCACACAGACCTATGTGGAGACCGGCGTCGAGCTCGCCCGCGACGTGGTCATATATCCCGGCGTCTACCTGGGCGGCGAGACTACCGTCGGCGAGGGCTCGATCGTGGAGTCTGGCTGCGTGCTAAAGGACAGCGCCATCGGCGCCGATGTCCATTTAAAGGCCAATAGCTATCTGACGCAGGCCCGGGTCGACGACGGCTCCGCCATCGGTCCCTGTGCCCATCTTCGCCCCGGTTCCGACATCGGCAAGGGATGCAAGGTGGGAAATTTTGTGGAGGTCAAAAAAACGCGGCTCGACGACGGGGCGAAGGCCGGTCATCTGACCTACCTCGGCGACGCCCACGTCGGCCCCGGCGCCAACGTCGGTGCCGGCACCATCACCTGCAATTACGACGGGGAAACAAAATCGCGCACCGAGATCGGCGCCGAGGCCTTTATCGGATCTAATACAGCGCTGGTGGCCCCTGTCTCCGTTGGCCGACAGGCCTACGTCGGCGCCGGCAGCGTCATCACCGACGATCTCCCCGATCGCTCCCTCGGCGTGGCCCGTGGCCGCCAACGCACCATCGAGGATTGGGTCGATCGCGACGACGAAGAATAGTCCTTTTTCGACGGTCGCTCCGGCAGGGGCGGAACAAAAATCGACGTCGATATTGTTTTGCCAGTGGTGCACGAGGTCCGTACTGGGATCGGTCGGGCTGGAAACCCTCACCACACCGGTTAGATTTGATGACGTAGAATACAGCACAACTCGGCCGACACTTTACCCCGCGATGGTTTGTGTCATGGGCCGTTTTCCACTATTCTGTTCGTAGCGCCCCTGGCGAGTCGCGGTCCCTTCGGAGGAAACAAGGAGATTTGGTTATGGCCATCACCCCACGAACAATCCTGACCAGCGCAGCACCGGCCACAGTGGCCGTGGTTTCGCTGTACTTTTTTACGGTGCTCGGCACCACGCTTTTCACCTGCATGACCGATACTGAGGAATCGATCGACATCGAGATCGCCGATCGAGGCTCAACGATGGTACCCTCCTCCAGCGCTTGCGATCATGTCGCCGAGCGATTTGGTGACGACACCACAGAATGGACGGAGTTTGCGTGGGTCAACTACGCCTATTGCTACGACCAGAATGACGACTCAAAAATGGTGCTTCAGACCGCCAAAGAAGGTCTCGACCACCATCCCCGTTCGGAAGTGCTATACAACCTGAAGGGCTATCACAAAATCGTCACCGAAGATCATGTCGGGGCGATTGATACGCTGCGTGAGGGAATGGACGCCGTGACCCATCATCGAAACGGCGTGATGGCCAACAACCTCGCCTGGGCCGGATTGTGGGAGCCCCGTGAAGTTCACCTCGACGAAGCCCGCCAGCTCTATGTGCGCTCGCTGGCCCAGTCGCCCGAGATCTGCGAGACCGTCCACACCGGATTATTCGTCGAATTTGCGATTGCCAAACAGGCCACGGCGCTCGAGCGCTACGAGGCTCTGAAGCGCTTTCACGAGCTGCGCGACCGCTATAATCGATGCCTCGATCGTCTCGACGACGGAGAGTGGCATACGGTCGTCGAAATCGTCGGCGCCGCCGTGCTTTTTGACAATGTCGACAACACGGCAAACTCCGAGCGAGTCCATCCGCTGATGCGCTCAGCGGTGACGACACTTGCCGAAAATCACGAAGATAAGACGGCCGACGCTCTGTGCCGTGAGGCAATGCCACTGGCCGATTTTCACCATGATTGCGTAGATGCCGTGGAAAATAGCCTCAAGGCCGACGCCCAACTCTCAGAGCGTCATGAGCAGCGAAATCAGCGCGCCGCCCAGGTTCGTGAACAAATTGCCGAGCAATACGGTCCTGACTATCCCGTATTGCAGGCCAATGACCGCGCCAATATGGAGCGAACGATCCGCATCCAGCTAAAATAACGCCGGGTCTTTCGAAACACATGCCAGAAGGGCGACTTCTCTTGGGAAGTCGCCCTTCTGGCGTTTAGCTTCATTCGTCGGGCACACAACACGTGTTGCACCACCTTTGACTTATCTAACCCATCGAAGGGAGCAGCTATGAGACTTCAAGAGATCATGACCACCGACATCGCCGCTTGTACGCCGGATACCCCGCTGGAGGAAGTGGCGGCCATGATGGACGAATACGATTGCGGCATGATTCCAATCGTCGCCGGTGAAGGAACGACCCGCCCGGTGGGAACCATCACCGACCGCGACATCGCAATGCGCACCGTGGCCAACGGCGAAAATCCGCTGGATTATATGGCCAGCGACGTAATGACCGCCAATCCGATCACCATCAATCACAACTCCGCCCACGAGGAGGCGATGGAGATGATGGAGTCCCATCAATTGCGGCGAATTCTGGTCATCGATGACAATGGCGAGTGTATCGGCATCATCTCTCAGGCCGATCTGGCCCGTAACGCCGGCGAATCCGAGGTTGGCGAAGTCGTCCAGCACGTCTCTCAACCATCGGGCCCCTCAGCACGTCTTTGATAATGACCTAAAAAAAGGCCAGGGCGTCTCAGTCTTGTCCGTCGAGCCACGCGTCGGCGGGCTTTGGTCGACCGAGCAGATAGCCCTGGCCCAACTCGACACCCAATTCGACGAGGGTGTCGAGTTCAGCTTCCTCCTCAATCCCCTCGGCAATGAGTCGGGCATCGCATTTTGCGGCGAGATCGAGCAGATATTGGGCCAGATCCTGCTTTCGCCGGCTTTTGTGTATCTCGTTAGTCAGGGTGATGTCCATCTTGATGAAATCGGGATCGAGATCGGCGATCAAACGCAGGTTTGCGGCCCCGGTTCCCACGTCGTCGAGGGCGAATAAAAAGCCCTGATCGCGGAGCCGTCGCACGGTGGGCATGATACGCACAGCCTGTTCGTGGGTGATCTGCTCGGTGATTTCGAAGACGAATTGGTCCGGGTCATGACCATCGTCGAGCCACGTTTTAACGAGCCGGTCCAATTCGCGGTTGGGTTCAAAAAAGGTGGGGGGCAGACAATTGACGAAGAGGCGCTTTTTTTCGTCGATATCGGGGCGGCGATCGACGGAGAGCGTCCGGCATGCCTGGTCGAGTTCGCCGTCCAACTGAGCCCGAGAGGCGGCGACGAAGAGATGAACGCCTAACTCCTCAGCGTCTTTGACCTCAGCCCGACTCAACGCCTCATAGCCGACGACCTGGCGCTCCGGCAGAGCGACGATGGGCTGATAATTGGTATCGATCTTTCGGTGGGCGATCATATGGCCCACCACCCGGTGACGCCGCCGCTGCATTTCCCGAAAATTGACCCTGGCGTCGGCCCGGGCTCGACGAATGGAGCGATAGACTTCGCGGCGGGCGTCGACGGACTCGTTGTGCAAAAGCAACGCACTGCCCATAGAGACCGAATCGAGGGCTTCGTGTAAGGTGAGCTTGGAATGAGCGAATGGCTCAAAGAGCTGGCGCTCAAATCGGGTCATCACATCTTCGACAGCCACTGTGGGGGACAGGGTGTCGGTGCCGCCGCGAGGTTGAGACAAAAAAAGCAGCAGCGTATCGCCGGCGGGCATATCCAGACATAAAAGATCCTCGGCGCGAATGGCGTCTCCGCGGGCATTCTGGGCGGCCTCCGACAATCGCGCCATCAGCGCCGAAAACGCCTCCGAGCCACGGCGCCGCTCCCATCCCTCCAGATTGGCCGTATCGACAATAATCACCCCCACGCATTCCCGGTCAGTGACCCGCTTTGCGACCTCGTCGACCACATCGGGCAACGCCGGAAGCGTTGAACTGGCCGATTCAATCGTTTCGTCGAGGACAGCTTCCGACAGCTCGTCCAACGCCTGTTGCTCCGCCGTAGCGAATGGATCCTCGTCCAGCATGCCTACTCCCGAAGTCAATCCACTTACTAAATCAATTTAAGCTGCGCGGATGCTAAGTCCTCCAGAAGAGTACTTAATTCGCGCTCATAGTGTCAACGAAATCCGTACCTCTATCCGAGCCGAAGGCCAGCGGCTGTCGCCTTGCCAGCCCCGGAGTGTTCCGTTACTTTCCCGGCAGACGAAGCACTTCATCGGACCTTCTTGCACCGGAATTGAAATGGCCTCCGACTACGTCAAGCCCCGGGTTCCGACGGTGGATAAGATCGCCGCCGACGAACGAGCCGCCAAATTCAAACAGCGAAGTATTAAGACGACGGCCAAAGCCGCCGGCCTTCACCTGATCATCTCCATGATCGATCTGACCACCCTGGAGGGCAGTGATACGCCGGGAAAGGTGCGCATGTTGTGTCGAAAGGCGCGCCGGCCGATGCCCGATGGCGACTGCCCCACCGTGGGCGCAGTCTGTGTTTATCCGCCGATGGTCCCTGTGGCCGTCGAGGAATTAGAAGGCACGGATATAAACATCGCCTCGGTGGCCACCTATTTTCCGAGCGGCCAGGCCAGTCTCGACGAGCGGGTCGAAGAGGTGCGTCGCACCGTCGAGCTGGGAGCCGACGAGATCGATATGGTCATCAATCGCGGAGCCTTTTTGGCCGGTGAATATGGCCGGGTCCACGACGAGATCGCCGCCACCAAAAAAGCCTGCGGCGACGCCCACCTCAAAGTCATTCTGGAGACCGGCGAGCTTCAGACCTATGACAACGTCCGCCTGGCGAGCCAGATCGCCATCGACGCCGGCGGCGATTTTATCAAGACCTCAACCGGCAAGGTCTCGCCGAAGGCGACGCTGCCGGTCACCCTGGTCATGCTGGAGACGATTCGCGACCACTTCCTTAAGACCGGCAAGATGGTGGGAATGAAACCGGCCGGTGGAATCAGCGATGCCAAGCTGGCCCTTCGCTATCTGGCGATGGTCAAAGAGACCCTGGGCGACGCCTGGCTGAGCCCGGATTGGTTTCGCTTCGGCGCCTCGTCACTTTTGAACGACGTGTTGATGCAGCTCGAAAAACAGCGCACCGGCCGCTACCACTCCGACCGCTACCTGAGTATCAGCTAACCGATCTTAATATCCCGCACACAGGACGCACTCATGGGAAAAAAATCATCCAAATCAGTGCGCGATCTGCTCTTCGGCGATCTCTGGGAGTACGCCACGGCGCCGCAGTCGAGTGATTTCGTCGACATCAAGGACTCCTACGGCCACTATATCGGCGGCGAATTTGTCGATATCGGCGAGGAGACCTTCACCACGAGCAACCCGGCTACCGAGGAGCCCATTGCCGAGGTCGCCCTGGGCGACGAGGCGACGGTAGACAAGGCGGTCAAGGCGGCGCGCAAAGCCTATGACAAGACCTGGTCGAAGATGCCGGGCCGCGAGCGGGCGAAATATATCTACCGCATCGCCCGCATGATTCAGGAAAAGTCGCGAAATCTGGCGGTCGTGGAGTCGATAGACGGCGGCAAGCCGATCAAGGAATCCCGCGATATCGACATCCCGCTGGCGGCGGCGCATTTCTTTTATTACGCCGGCTGGGCGGACAAGCTCGATTACGCCTTTCCCGGCGCCTCGGTCAATTCACTTGGCGTGGCCGGGCAGATCATTCCCTGGAATTTCCCGCTCCTGATGGCGGCCTGGAAGATCGCCCCCGCCCTGGCCACCGGTAATACGGTGGTCATCAAACCCGCCGAGACCACCCCTTTGACGGCGATGATGCTTGCCGAGATCATCGACGAGGCGGGTCTGCCGCCGGGCGTGGTCAATATCGTCAACGGTATGGGTGAGACCGGCGCAGCGATCGTCAATCACGACGATGTCGACAAGGTGGCGTTTACCGGATCGACGCAGGTCGGAAAGATCATTCAGCGCGCCGTCGCCGGCACCGGCAAAAAGCTGACCCTCGAATTGGGCGGCAAGGGCGCCAATATCATCTTCGACGACGCGCCCATCGATCAGGCCGTCGAGGGCATCGTCAACGGGATTTTCTTCAATCAGGGCCACGTATGCTGCGCCGGCAGCCGGCTTTTGGTTCAGGAAAACATCCACGATGAGGTCATCGAAAAGCTCAAGCGGCGAATGTCGACATTGGTCGTCGGCGATCCACTCGACAAAAATACGGATATCGGCGCCATCAACTCCCGAGAGCAACTCGAGCGCATTACAACGCTCGTCGACGCCGGCGTCGACGAGGGCGCCGAAATGTTTCAGCCGCGCTGCTCTCTTCCGGATACCGGTTATTTTTTCGCTCCCACGATCTTTACAGACGTCACTCCGTCGCACCGCATCGCTCAGGAAGAGATCTTCGGTCCTGTCTTATCGGTGCTGACTTTCCGGACTCCGGACGAGGCCGTCAAAAAAGCCAATAACACCCCCTACGGGCTTGCCTGCGGGGTGTGGAGCGACAAGGGAAGCAAGCTATTTCGTATCGCCGGAGCGCTGGAGAGCGGCGTCATCTGGGGCAATACATATAATAAATTCGACCCGGGAAGTCCCTTCGGTGGCTACAAGGAAAGTGGCTTCGGCCGCGAAGGTGGCGCTCACGGACTTCTGCCGTATCTGGAGGTGCGCTGATGGCGAAATCGAAAACAAAACAAAATCGCCTCGACGTCTACAAGACGTTCAAATTGTATATCGGCGGCGGATTTCCGCGCACCGAAAGCGGCCGTTACCTCACCGAAGAAACCGACAAGGGGGATTTCGTGGCCAATATATGCCGCGCCTCGCGCAAAGACTTTCGAGACGCCGTGGTGGCCGCCCGGGAAGTCCAGAAAAGCTGGGCCGGGCGTACCCCGTTTAACCGCTCTCAGATTTTGTACCGCATGGCGGAGATGCTGGAGTCGCGTCGCGAGGGCTTTGAGCGAGCCCTCCAAGATCGCGCCGGTTATAGCGAGAAAAAAGCCATTGCCGAGGTCGACGCCGCCGTGGACAGGCTGGTGTGGTACGGAGGCTGGGCGGATAAATTTATCCAGGTCTTCGGCAGCACCAACCCGGTGGCCTCCCCCCATTTCAACTTCACGATGCCCGAACCCACCGGAGTGGTCACCACGATCGCGCCGGGCGATGCGCCATTGCTGGGCCTGATCACCTCATTTGCGCCACTTATC
>SKQC01000204.1 GCA_007119175.1 Myxococcales bacterium
TAGCCCGGCAGCAATTGGTGGAGCGACGAGCCATAAATTGAGCGAGCACGAGGATATGAGCGACGAGTTACAACCGATCACTGCCGAGGCGCGCTCGCTGCGAGAGCGGTGCATTGCCGCCCATAATAGGCTGATTCGCGACGCCCGCTATTCGCCTCTGGGCGAATTGGTGCGCCGGTTGAGTTTGAGCGATCGGATCGAAGATCACACCCCGGAGCACCGACTCCTCAGCTCCTATACTTTCTGGGGAAGCCGCAAAATCGGCGGCAGCCGCCGTGGATTCGACAAACGCCTGAATTGGCTCGCCAACCCGCGAAATCTGGAGTTTTACCAGTCGCTGCGGCGAAGCCCTTTCGGGGCCTGGCGCTGTGTCGATGAGTCGGTTGATGACGACGGGCGCTCACGCTGGGAATCGGTGGGACGAAAAACCGAGAGCACCGACGATGTCGATGTGGTCTTCGACGGACTCGCCGATGAGGCCGAAGCCGTCGAAGGCCAGATGCGCGCCGGCTGGATTATCGAAGAGCACGGTCGAGTCGCCCTGGCGTTCTCGATTCCCATCGCCGAAGAGGCGGCCAGGCGACTTTGCGAGACGGCCGCCGAAAAGGGCTGGCACGACGATCGGGCAGCCGGCGACGAGGAGAGCTATCAGAAGCGTCATTATGAGCGCGATATACTGCTTCAGTCCGTGTGGCCTTATCGCGAGGAGTGCGGATTGGAGGAGCTTTATTTTCTTCCGGAAAATCTAAGAGAGGACTTCCCGGAGCGATTTCGCGCGGCGATGCTGGAGACGATGGTCCGCGAGTTAAGTAGTGGTGATTTGCCATGGCAGCTTCGTTTGGCCTGCTCCGATCCGGACTGGGTGGACAGCGAGATCACTTCTCGCCTCGATGAATTTCGAAAAAAGGCAGCGCGCCGCGCGGGGCGTTATCGAGGACAAGATATCGATACCTCCAAACTCAATCGCCTCCTCAGCGACGGCGATTGTCTCGAGCTTCTCGGGCTGACACAGGATGGCGATATCTCGCTGGACTCATTTCCTCCTATCGAACTCCATCCGGTCCAGTGTTTGGATGTTGGCGAGCAGTGGTTTGAGGAAACCGGGATCCATCCGGGAGCCACTATTCGGCTTGCACGCCAGCGTCTGGAGGAGGAGACACCGGAGCATATCGAGGCTTTTGAGCGGGCCGTCGACAGGCATCGAAATCGGCTCCGCTGGTCCGAAATCATGCATCATGCCGACGAAGTGCGTGAGCTCAGTCCCTGGTGGCTGTCGTCGAGCTACGGAAATTTATTGAAGATGGCGCGGATTTTATTCGACCCGGTGATCACGAAGCTGCCGCTGTCCCGGATTCTCGCCGACCATTGCAGGTCGCCGAGTCGCATCGAGAAGGCGCTGGTAAAAGGAGGATGTGGCGAGTCGCCGCTCTGCGTTGAAGATCTGCCAAGAGGCGATTATTCGGTGGGTGCTATCCCCGGCATCGGCTCGACGAGCAAAAATTCTATCACCGAGGGTCTCCGTGAAGCCCTATTGACCTGGCCACCGGAATTGGAGCGGCGAGTTGCCGAGGCCGACGACGAAGCGCGCCAGCATATCGAGGAAGGACTCGATGAGCTCGATGATCTATTTGGCTAAAGTTAATCCGTTTGGAAGAAAAGAGTTTTCATGCAGCCACTAGAGAAAGCCGACGTCGATCCCGATTTATACGTGCAGCGAAAGACCGGGCGGGCGCTGACCAGATTGGTGGCCATCATCGCCGGTTTACAGCTCGGCGGGGTATTTTTGTGGGTCGGTTTATTTTTCGTCGGAGTGGTCGACGCCACGGAGAATCTCAATGAATTTCTGATCTCTCAGTTCGGCGTCTTTTTCTTGAGCCTGGTGGTCGGTCTGTGGTGGATAATCAGCTATATCCGTCGGATCAATGAGGAGGCGGAAAATCTTTAATCCTTGCTCTTTCCGCGCACATAGACGATTCCCCGGTCGCCATCGACGGTGATCCAATCGCCGGTCTCGAGCATGTCCGTGGCGTGTTTGGCGTTGACCACAGTGGGGATGCCGTATTCTCGGGCGACGATACAGGAATGGCTCAGCGGACCGCCGAGGCTCATTACGACGCCGGAGGCGGTCAAAAATAAGGGCGTCCAGCCAACGTCGGTATAGGGGGCGACCAGGATTTCGCCGGGGCGAATCGTGGCGTCGTCGGTGCGCGGATCGAGGATCACCCGGGCGCGACCGGTGACTCGGCCGGGACTTCCGGGCAGTCCGGGGAGCTCGAAATACGTCTCTTCTTCGCCGTCGACCTCCCGCTTCAGGCGCTCCGGGGCCTCGTCGGCGGCGATGGTCTCCGATCCACGCAATAAGAAGGTGTCCGGCGGATCGGGCTCGCTGCTAAAATGGTCGTGCAGCGCCCGCCGGGTCAGCACGTAGATGGGAAAGGCGTCGGCGATCGATGGATCGTCGAGCCATCGGCCGATCTCGTCGTGGGTCAGAAAAAAGACGTCGTCCTGTCGGCGAAGCGCCCCGGCCTCGCAGAGGCGCCGGCCGCACTCCAAAAAGAAATGACGATAGATATCGAGGGAGTCCACGACCCGGTCGCGCATATATTCGCGGCGCCGGGCGTTGGAGCGGGTAAAGGCCAAAATACCTTTGATCAACACGTCGATGCCGCCGGGAAGCATGCGGTCTAAAAGCTGGCGAGCGGCATCGCGCTTTCGCCGCCGCTCTCGTTTTACGTCGGTCGTGCTCGGTAGATCTGTGGCCTCGACAAAGGAGCGGACCACGTCGAATAAAAAGGTCGTATCTTCTCTCCAGCGCGGCGTGGCGAGCTCCGCTTCCCGGGGCGCCCGGTGGCCGTGGTGTTTTCGGAACTGGTCGAGAGCCGCCAGAAAATCGGCGACGTCCTGATATTCGCCGGCATCCCACAGCGCTTCCAGCGTATCTTCCGGTGGGTTGTCGGTGATGATTTTGCGCAGCCGCAATGACCGGCGCGCCATGCGGCCCAGCTCTAATAGCGCCAGGCCGGGCTCCGCACTTTTGACCCGCAGACCGCTGAAGAGCTCCTGTTCGTGCTGGGCGGCTTCCTCGCCGCCGATAAAGCGCAGAGCCTCGGCAGTGATGACGTAGCTCATCAAAAAATTGGAGCTCGTCGCCAGCATCACCAGACCGGTGCGCTCGAAGAGATCGTCGAGATGATCGAAGGCGTCGGCCAGGTCAGATCGGCTAAAATTCACCAGATCCTGGTCGAAAAACTCCTCGACTTTCCCTGTAAAATACTTACCCCACAGCGGGGCGACCACGGGCATCGAGAGCTGCGCTGTGAGCACCCGAGGAATGGTTATTGGCAGCCGCTTTAAAAAGCCTCGAATCGACTTTCGCTCGTAGATATCGCGCACCAGATCGACGCCGCCGCCGCCGGCCATCGAGAAGAGTCGCTCCGGCTTAAATAGCGGCTGTCCGCTGGCGATGCTCATAAATTCGGTCAAATTCAGGTAGATGCGGCCATTAAAGGAGCGAACCAACTCGCAATCCTCCGGTATTTCCAGGCCTAAAGTGCCGAATGCCTGCTCGAATCCCCGGCGGCTGAAATCGCGGATGATGCTCCAGGTCATGGGCGTGGCGACGCCGGGAAGGGCCTCGCCGACATTGGCGTTGGTCCAGACCGTCTCCTGTCGCTCCACCGGGCCCCCTGCGGTGATCGGACGGGCCTGCAGCATATATAATCGCGGCTTGTGGGGTTGATCGGAACCGAAGGCATAGGCCCACTCGATATCGCGGGCACTTTCCAGGGCCGATTCCACGCCTCGGGCAGCGGCGGCGAGTTGTTCGAGCCGTTTTTCGCCGAGTAGATCCTCGGATTCTTCGCCCACGTGGCGGCGAACATAGCCGGAGCTTTTGTCGAGATAGTGGGTCTCGCCTCGTTTTCCCGACACCACGGCCTCGCCGAGCCCCCGAGCGGAGGTGACGACGGCCTCCGATTCGTCTCCCGTCAGCGGATTGACCGTAAATAAGACGCCGGCCACCACGGGATCGAGCATCTCCTGGATGAGGACTGCCGCCGGCGCCGGTGTGACTCGGACGCTTCCCCGGGCCAGATACAAGAGTCGATCCATCGAAAAGTGGCTCGCCCACACCCGGCGAAGGGCGTCGATGACATTATCCACTCCTTTGACGTCGAGTACCGAGAGCGCCTGGCCGGCGTAGCTGCGCGTCGCCGTATCCTCGGCAACCCCGGAGGAGCGCACCGCCCACTGCGATATGCCGAGCCGCTTCATCTCCGAGGCCACCTCGGCGATCAGCTCGTCGGGCAGCGGAGCCTCTAGAATTTTCTGGCGAATATGTGGCAGATCGTCGGCCTCCACGGCCAGGCGACCGATGACCGATTCGAATGCCTCGGTGGTCACACAAAAACTGCGCGGCACGTCGAATCCGGCGTCGAGCAATCGACCCAGTTCGCTGGCCTTTCCTCCCACCAATTCGCGGGGCTGCGCCCCGTCGAGCGCCACGGTCCACCGGGGCGCCGTCGATTCGCTGGCATGCCGCGAAAAGCGCGCGATTGGCCGCCGTTCATCGGACCTGGTCATAAACCCACTCGGCATAAGCTTCGGCTACCTCGGTGGCGTCGAGAGCGATGATTTCCGGTACGTCGTAGGAGTGATAACGGGTCAGTCTTTTTTCCAACTCCGCATAGCCCTCCCGGGTGGTCTTTATTAACAGCGTCGACTCTTCGTCGTCGCATAGCGCTCCTTCCCATCGATAAAAGCTGGTGATCTGAGGGATGATATTGACGCAGGCCGCCAGATTCTCCTCTACCAGCCGCTGCGCCAACGTCGGCGCCTCGTCGGGAGAGCAATTGCATAATACGAGTCGGACCATCGGGGTTCTCCGTTAAAAAACACTTCTTGGAACCGCAAAGGACGCGAAGAAAAACCATCTAAACCGCAAAGGACGCGAAGAAAAACCATCTAAACCGCAAAGGACGCGAAGAAAACTCGAAGGACGCAAAGGAAAACCAATTGAAGATGTTCAACTCAGGGTTTCGTCGACGATATCGGTGGTGCCGGCGAGGTAGTGCATAATCAGGTGGTCGACGATCTCTTGCGGCTCCGCTTCGTCGAGAGTGTCGTGGACGATGCGCTCCACGATCACTCGCTCTACCATGCCCACGGTCATCGTCGCCAAAAGGCGAAAATTCATGTCCGCGATCAGTCCCCGCTTGTACAGGATCCGATTAAAATCGGTGAGCATGGCCAGCAACATCTCGTAGGTATGGCGTATCAGCTCGTTGAGTTCGGGGGCGACGGCCTGGCTTTCGCGAAAGAAGATGGCCGTCACTTTCTTATTGTCCAATAAAACTTCCGTCAGCTTCAGCCCCACTTCGGTGAGTTCCTGGCGCAATACCCGGCGGGAATCGATCTCCTCGGGCTCCCATTCGGCCACGGTGGACACGAAGAGCTCCAGAAAATCGCTGATCAACTCCGCGAAGAGCTGCTGTTTGCCCTCGAAATACAGATAAAACGTCCCCTGAGCGACGCCGACCCGTTTGACGATCTGCGATACTTTGGCGGCGTGATAGCCGTGTTCGAAAAAAATCTCTATTGCTGCATCTTTTAGCGCTCGGTGGCGCCGGTCACGTCGGGACATACGAGGTGAGTCCTCCTTGCTCATCTAATACTCCTGCAAAACTAATAAGGCGGAGCGCGCGGCCGCGAGGCAAAAAGCTCTGGACGAGATTATTCGTCGCCCAGTACGGCTTCACCGATTCGCTGCAATGAGCCGTCGTGCTCCGCCGGATCCAGCGCCAGAAGATGGGCCATAAGCGAGTAGATGTCGACCAATTTTAAGGTTTCCGTCTGGTGACCACCCGGAAAATCGGGTCCATGGGCCAAAAAGATGCCGTGCATCGACGGGTATTCGGGGTCGAATCCATGGCCTCCGCTCATCAATCCCTGATTGGCGAAGAAATAGTGGCTCGTCAGCGAATAGGGTTTGTCGGCGACCACCACGATCTCGGCAACCCGGGAATTTTCCCGATAGCGAAACCGCTCAGGGATGTCCTCGCGGCGGTAGACGCTGTAGTTTTCCTCATTTTCTTTGAGGGCCTCGTAGATCTCGTCGGCTTTTCCGTCGTCGGGAATCATCGTCGCCACGGGAGTCCAGGTGATCATCTCCACGTCTCGGGTATCGATGATATCGTCGAGAAAGATGACCTTATCCTCGTCGAGCTCCACCATTCCGTGGTCGGAGACCACCAATATATTCAGATCGGGCCACAGACCTTCCGATTCGAGCCCGTCGATGAGCCGACCTATCTGCTCGTCGATATCTTCGACGGCCTCGACGACCTCGTCGGACTCCGGGCCGTACTCGTGACCACGACCGTCGGGGCTGGCGAAATATAAGGTGGCAAAATCGACCGCCTCCTCGTCGGTGAGCCAGCGAACCACCTGATCGGTGCGCGAGTTGTGGGGGATAAAGGAATTATAGTCCACGGAGTGGGTGGGCTGAGTGCCGTCGATTTCGGCTTCGGAGCCGACCCAGAAGAACGTGCCGGCCCGCAATCCCTGCTGCTCGGCAGTGATCCAGATCGGTTCTCCTCCCCACCAATCGGAGGTCTGCTGGGCTTCGTCGTCACGCATATTGAGCAATTCGTCGCGATCCGGATCGTAGACCGTATTGCCGATAATGCCGTGATTTTCCGGATAAAGGCCGGTGACGATGCTATATAAATTCGGAAAGGTATGGGTCGGAAAGACCGGCTTTAAAGACTCCGCCCAGACGCCCTCGTCGATGAGCCGATCGAGATTCGGGGTCTCTGCAAATCCCTCGCGCAGATAGTCCGGTTTTACCCCGTCGATTCCCACCAGCAATAGGGGATGGCGATCCTCTTCGCTGATCTCTTCTGGACTCCAGGGTCCATTGGGATCTGTCTCACCGTTTTCCTCTCCGTTGTCCGAAGAGGAGGACGAACAGCCAACCACCGAATGGGCGGCCAGAATTATGACGAACATCATAAATAGGATTTTCAGAGGCATTAATTTTCCGTGACATAGAGGCAATTCGGGCCCCAAAAAAAGAAGTTCGGTTCCATCAGGTCAATCATAGTCCCGAAATTGTCCACTCTGCGCAACCAATATCGAATTTTCGTAGACCATTGCTGGAGTTGCGACCGGCAGATGAATCTTCAACGCGCCTTGTAACGATTGGTATTGTGAGTCTTGATTTTCTCCATCGTTCGGGTTAATAATTCCACTGAACCAAGTGCAACTATACGCAAAGAGTCGGGGTCTCCTACCACTCAAGAGGTAATTTTGCATGAACAAGAGTAAGACACCGAATACGGTGATAGATCAGTCGTTCAGGCGTGCCTGGAAAGTTGGAGAGAAATAATTTTGCTAGCCCAAAATGGGGCCTGGTCAGGTGCAGATTCAAAATGAAGATGTGCCGTGATCGTCGAAGTCAGTTCAAAAGTCGTGGAGATAAACAGATGAAGAGAAAGGCAGGGATTTTCGTAAGTTCGTTCTTAGTGGCCGCATTTGCGGTCGCATGTAGTGGTGGGGAGGATGGTCAAGAAGGCCCTCCGGGACAGGACGGCGACTCGGTGACGATCGTCGATCTCGAAGAGGGAGATGAGAACTGCGATGCCGGCGGTCAGAAAATCCTCGTCGGCCCAGAAGTGACCGACGACGGCGAAGTCGACGAACACGCCGACTCCACGTCTATTCATTACGTCTGTGACGCATTGCCCGGAGAGCCCGGTGAACCCGGCGATCCCGGCGACCCCGGCGACCCCGGTGAAGACGGCGATAGCCTCTATGTCCAGAAGATTGAATTTGACGGCGACGACGAAGAATTTGACTGCGAACGTGGCGGCGTTCACTTCATCTTCGGCACCAGCATCGGAGATGAAGGCGTTCCCGAAGGCGATATCGTCGAAGAGGCGACGGTCTGCCACGGCGAAGGCCAGGAAATTGAGATTTCCTTCGATGAGCTTGATAGCGCCGAAGCCTGCTATGGAGGGGATGGACAAAAGGTGATCTTCGAGGCCGACGGCACCGAGATCGCCTCGACCTATATCTGCGACGGCGATGATGGCGACGACGGCTGCACCGCTCTTATTAGCCTCGACGACGACACGATGGATGACGACGGGCGCACCTGCCGCGTCGTTCAGACCACCTACGTCGATACCGACGGCGAAACCTGCGACGCAAGCGAATATGAGACCGACGACTACACCGTCTGCGACGGCCGCGATGTCCTTGTCGAAGATTCAGCAATTCTCCCCAGTGATGACGCCTGCGGAAGCAACGGCGGCGTCCAGTATATTCTGGGCTACGACACCACCGGCGATGGCGATATCGACGACGTGGTCAGCGACAGAAATATCTGCCATGGCGGCTCCGGCGATGGAGAGGGCGGCGACGCACCGACGATCACCGTCGAGGCCGAAGAGATCGAAGAGCACGAAGAATGCGACGACCAGCCGGGCACGGAATTTTATTTCGAAGCCGACGGCATTCAAATCTCCGATCCCATCATCGTCTGTGACGGAGCGGATGGTGCCGACGGATGCAGCGCCGAGCTGACCGTTGATGACGCCGACGAACTCGACTGCCCCGCCGGTGGCTATACGACGTCCACCGAATATGTGGGCGACGACTGCGGTGATCTTGATACTCCGGCAACCTACAGCGTCTGCCACGGCGAAGACGGTGAAGACGGCTGTGGCGACATCCTGACCTGGGAGCCCATTGCTGAAAACGACGTCGATGGAATGGCCGCCTGCCCCTATGGCGGAAAGGAAGTCACTGTGACGATGCGCGATTACGAGGACGGTAGCTGCGAGACCGGCGACGTGCGCGATACCTTCTTTATCTGCGACGGCGCTGACGCCACCGACGCCTGCCAGCTCATCCCCTTCGGTTATTGCCAGGACGAAGACTTCACCGATCCGGAAGGCGAATTCGCCGACCTCGACGGTGACCTGACGAATCTGAGCCTGCGCTATATCGACCTTCGGGGAGCAAATCTCGACGAAGTGGATATGACCAATTCCGATCTGACCGGTGCCAAGCTCAACGGCGCCAACTTTGAAAACGGCTTCGTCATCGACGCCCATTTCGCCGGCGCCGACTTCTCGGGAGCCAACCTCGGCGGAACCGGAAACTTCGACGACGACGATATGGCGGCGTCGACCTTTGACGCCGACACCATCTGCCCGGACCGAAATCCGGCCA
>SKQC01000118.1 GCA_007119175.1 Myxococcales bacterium
CCAATTCTCCCTCTTGACCTCAGATGCCCTCCCCCTAAATCTTAATTTCCTTAAATACACGAAGATCTGAATTTCTCGTGCCCGCTGAAGCCACTTCGACTCGCTCTCGCCGGTCTGTTCTGGCACGGACCTCCGCCTATTTTTGGGAACTAAGATTTTAGGGGTGTCCTCTTGACCGCTTTTGGTTCGCGTCTTTTCGATACCCCCCACTTCTGTTATGAGTTCATTCCGAGTTCGCCTCGATTTCGTTCGGTGGTGAAAACTCGGCAGGCGGCGTCCGCCGTCCGTGCCTCGTCATCAGTTCTCGCGAGACTCGAAAGGAGTACCCTGACATGTCGAATGAACAGACCATTCCGGTGGTAGATCTGCGTGATTATACAGACGGCGACGAAGCCACGCGCAAGGCATTCGTCGATAAAATTGGCAATTCATTGCGAGATCTCGGATTCGTCGCCGTGGAGGGTCATGGCGTCGACACCGATCTTCTCTATCGAACCTACGAGCTTTACGAGCGATTCTTCGATCTCCCCCTGGAGAAAAAGCAACAATACGAATTCCCCGAGGGCGGCCGCCAGCGCGGCTATACCTCTTTCGGCGTCGAGCATGCCAAGGACAGCGAGAAGGCCGATCTAAAGGAATTCTGGCATCAGGGACGAGAACTTCCCGAAGACCATCCGATGGCCGATCGCATCCCGGCCAACGTATGGCCCGAGGAGCTGCCGGAGCTGGGGGCCACCGCCAATAGTCTCTATGAGGCCATGGAAGAATCGGCGGAGACAATGCTCAAGGCCATCTCCGTATTTCTGGGCCAGGAGGAGAATTTCTTGCCGGAGATGATCCAGGATGGAAATTCCATCGTCCGGATCATTCACTATCCAGTATGCGACGGCTTCGACGAGCCCGGTGTGATGCGCGCCGCGGAGCATGAGGATATCAACCTTATCACCCTTCTTCCGGAGGCCACGGACTCCGGACTGGAGCTATTGAACCGCGAAGGTGAATGGATCCCGATCAAGGCCATCAAAGGCCAGATGATCGTCGACTCCGGTGATATGTTGAGCCGGATCACCAATGATTTCATCCCGGCCACCACTCACCGAGTCGTCAATCCCGAGGGAGATCCTTCGAGTCGATACTCCATGCCCTTTTTCGTCCATCCTCATCCGGACTACACCCTGGAGGTCCTCGAGACCTGCGTCGACGACGGCGAGGAGCCGAAATACGAGCCCATCACAGCCGAAGATTTTCTCTTTGAGCGACTCAAAGAGATCGGTCTGACCTGATCAATATCTGGCTGGACGTGGCCGGCAGCCTCACATTTGATGCGCCGGCCACGTCTACTTTTTTATCTTGCACGGCCTTCTTTCCGAATCGCCCTCCCGAGCACGACGGAAGTGATCAATACCTACGGCTTGGGGACTATTCGTAGCGCCACCGCCGTTGTTTGTCCCGGTGCGTCGATCGCCCTTTGACCTTGACACAATTTCGATTTGCTCCCTTATTGTGGCGGAGTTACAGTCAATCTCAATTGCCTTCTCAGCACCGTCCAAGTCCAGGAACCCCCTGCGGAGATTCAACGATGAATCGAGTCCGAACTCTGGTAGCTCTGGTTGCCTTTTCCCTGCTCGCCGTCACCGCCTGTGACGGCTGCAACGGCTGCTCCTCCGACGATCGGCTCGAAGCCGACGCCGACGAGCGCGTCACAGAACTCGCCTCGCGACTGCCGGCCACGGCTGACGCCGCCGTCGTCATCCCCGAATTACGCGATCTTCCGGAGTTTTTGGACTACGTCTTCGCCCGTGCGGAGCATTTCGATCCCGATGCCCGGGCCACGGAAAACCGCGTCAACCAGCTTATGGGACTGCGCATTTCGGATATCGAGAGTTGGGATGCCGCCGGATTCGCTCCCGATAGCTCGATGATCTTCTCCACCGTGGGAAGCCGGCCGGTGATGGCCGGATTTATCGACGATAAAAACGCCTTCGAGACTCATTTTATCGGTCGGATGCGCAATCAGACTGATACGGGAACCCCCATTCAATCCAATACGATAGGCGATCGCGACTTCCGCGAGTCCGGCAATCCACCGATGAGCGATATGGCCTGGTACTACGATGATTCCATCGTGGTTCTCATCTTCCCCCCGCTCCAAGATCTGGAGGTATTTAGCAGTGGTTCGGCGGCGTCGGTGGCCAATAAATTAGGCAGCGTCGACGACGATACCTCCCTTGCCAGCACCGACGCATTCACCGAATTTCGGCGCGGTGTCGGCGACCACTATCCGGTCAGCCTATATCTGCACGCCGATCATTATTTCGATCGCCCCGAAGTCAACGACGATAACTTCGGGATGGGCGGCCTCGGCGCGATAATGGAGGGGCTTTTGGAGTGGTCGCGCTCCAATGCCGAGGGCACGGGGATTGGTTTTCGCGCCGGCGACCAGCGGCTTGAATTGCGCGCCTTTGCCGGCGGTGAAGAGGAACTCATCGAGGAGGCTCGCTCCGCATACGCCACCGACGACGAGACCGACTGGGGCGGAATGCTCACCGAGAACACCACCCTCGCCGCTCGCACAAGTTTCGATCTCTCCAGCGTCGTCGATAGCTATCTCGACCGTCTGAGCGACGAGGAGCGCCAGCGGGCAGAGCGCGAACTCTCCCTGCTCGGCCAGGACTACGGGCTGGACTTCAATGAAGATGTCGTCGGCGCCCTTTCCGGTCAGAGCCTGCTCGTCTTTTACGGCGTCGGAGGCGATATCGACAGCGCCGTACAGCCCTTTATGCAGGGACGAATCTTTAACGGATTGCGGATCGCCATGGCCAACTCGGGCCTATTATTCAATCTCCATTTCTCGGACGCCGAAAAAATGGAACGGCTCTTCGACGCCGCCACCGAAGCCCGCGGCGAGCTGTTCGAGCGGCGCGCTGTCGTCGTCGACGGCGAACCCGTCGAGGATATCGAGGTCTTTGAACCCGGCGACCTGAGCCTTATGCCGCTGCGGCTATTTACCAGCGATCACTCCGCGACATTTGCCACCTCCGGAATTGGCGAGTCAGCGGCCTATCAATACCTGACGGACGGCCGCGAAGAGGCGCGCCTGGCCGACGTGGAGGGGCTTTCACTGGGCAATGAATTCGCCGGGCCCGACGGACTCAACGGCCTGTACGTCAATTTCGGAAATATTCGCAGCAATATGCGAAATATCCCCTTTGCTGCCGGATATGCCAACGCCATCCGCATGGTCCATGAATTGCTGATCACCGCCGGTGTGGACGACAACGGCTTTTATCTCAGCGCTCAACTCGACTTTACGGATTCTCTTGAAACCGACGGCGATCAATGAATTTGTCCGCCCGCGGACTGAGTCGTATTTATCAATCGGGAGCAGTCGCCACGAAGGCCCTCACCGATATCGATCTGAGGATCGAGAGCGGTGAATTTGTGGCCATTGTCGGCTCCTCGGGAAGCGGCAAAACGACGCTTCTCAACAACCTCAGCGGGCTCGACACCCAATTTGAGGGAGCAGTCGACTTCGGCGACTACTCGCTGAACAAACTAAAAGAGCCCGAGCTGGCTCGTCTGCGCCACGAACATATTGGTTTCGTCTTTCAGGCCTTCAATCTCCTCGATCACCTCACGGCGCTGGAAAACGTCACCCTCCCCGGATTTTTTGGCCCCCCAAAAAAGAGCCGATCACCAGAACGGGGCGCCGAGTTATTGGAGCGCGTCGGCCTCGGCAATCGCCTCGACTCCAGACCGCCGCAGCTATCGGGCGGACAAAAACAACGCGTGGCCATTGCCCGTGCTCTGTATTGCGAACCGTCGATCATCTTCTGTGATGAGCCGACGGGGAGCCTCGATCAAACGACGGGGCTGTCGATTATGCGCCTCTTCGACGAGCTCAATCGCGAAAAGAAATTGACCCTCATCGTCGTCACCCACGAACCCTATATCGCCGCCATGGCCCGCCGGCGAATCGTGATAAAAGACGGTCGAATCATCGAGGACGAGCCGCAGACCCAGCGCTGGCCATCGACGCCGGCGCAACAAGCGGAGCAGGCCGAAGACGCCGCGGAGGGCACGCCGTGAACTTCAGCCGTTTCAATGAGCTCGTCTGGCAGTCACTGAGCCGCAACTTCCGGCATTTTGCGCTCTCCGCGGTGGGTGTCGTCATCGGTATCGCCACCCTATTTTTCTTCACCTCATTGGGCGAGGGAGTGCGCACCACCGTCCTGGAAGACGTCTTCGTCATCGACCAGCTCGAAGTCGTCGATCCAGCGGCCGGGGCCGGCCTTCGCGCCGGTGGTTTTCTGGGCTCCGGCGGACTCGACGACCGCACCGTGGCAAATGTGGCGGCCATCGACGGCGTCGAAGGCGTATACCCCAAGATGAAATTGACCTTTCCGTCGCGAGCCTCCGGAGGCGAAGCACTGGTCGGCCGCGATATGGGAATCGAGTTTATCGCCGACGGAATCCCAGCCGAATTGATCGCCGATGACGTCAGCGACGAGCTGGCATTTAAAGACCACCACTCACCGCAGACGTGCAGCGACGACGATGCCTGCGCCGACGGCCATCACTGCGACGACGGCGAATGTATTGCTCACTCCTGCCGGCCCGGTGAACAACACGCCGACTCCAATTGCCGGGGACTGTCGTATTGCCACCGGGAGCGCCGCGAATGCGCCATGCCCATCCCCCTGATCGTCTCCCCGTACCTGCTTGAGGTGTACAACGGCAGCGTGCATACCGCTCTGGCCGACGCCGAGGGCATCGGCGGGCGGCTTCCGCGGCTGAGCGAGGAAATTTTGGTCGGATTCGAATTCGACATCATCTTCGGAGAGAGCTTTATGGGCCGATCCGGCGGCATCGACAGCCGCCGCGAGCGGGCTCGCATCGTTGGGTTCTCCGATCGGGCCATGCAGCTCGGCGCCACGATGCCACTGGACTACGTGCTGCGGCTCAACGAGGAGTTCAGCGGCGACGAGGCGGCCGAAAATTACCACTCACTACTCGTCGACGCAGAGCGAAATGAAGACGTGGCCATCATCGCCCAGCAACTCGAAGAACAACTGGGCCTGGAGCTATCGGACCGCCACCAGCAGGCGGAGCGGGCGGGGCTGCTCATCTTATTGCTGACTCTGTTATTCAATCTGATCGCCCTGATCATCCTCGTGGTCTCAGCAATCAATATCACTCACACCTTTACGATGATGGTCATGCAGCGCCACAAAGAGATCGGGCTGATGCGCGCCCTCGGTGCCACGAGACGACAGATTCAGGCTCTGGTCATCGGCGAAGCGTCAGTGGTTGGACTCGTCGCCGGCTGCATCGGAATCGCTCTGGGAATCGGTGCCGGACTCCTCGTCGATTTCGCATTCGATAATTATGTGGGGGCCTTTCCATTTAAGCCGGACACCCTCTTTTCCTGGTCTCCCTGGATGTTCGCCCTCGCCCTGGCCACAGCGGTCCTCTTCTGCCTCCTCGGCGCCTTTCTGCCCGCCCGGCGCGCCGGTGGCGTCGATCCGGCCGAAGCATTGATGGGGAGATGATGAACGAAACGACGATCTTTGACCGAATTCGCACCTCCTGTGCCCGCGTCGCCAACGTGGCGCAGCATATCGATATCGACCGAGAAGAGCTGGCACAATTTGCCGAAACATTGCCCAAGGAGCGCCTGGAGAGCCCGACAATGGACGCCGAACACCACCTGGTGGACTGCGGCGACAATACGGTGGCATTCGTGCTGACGTTGGACGCCATCAATTTCGGCTCCGGCTATTTTCCCAAACTTCGCCCCTTAGACGGCCGGACCGGCTATTTTCTGGTCGCCCGCGCACTCCGCGACCGCTTTGCCGAAGCCGGTCCCTACTCCGCAGTGGAGTTGACGCAGATAAGCGCTGAAGACTGCGCCGCCCTCTTTGGTCAATCCACAGACCAGCCAGAGCCCCGGGAGCTGATGGAACTCTTCGCCACCGCCCTTCGCGACCTGGGAGAGCTCCTCATCGACCGCTTTGACGGGCAATTTACGGCCCTCGTCGAGTCCGCCGATCATCGAGCCCACAGCCTCGTCGAGATTTTGAGCGAAATGCCGCTATACCGCGACGTGGCGACCTACCGGGACTTTGATGTGCCGCTATATAAGCGCGCCCAGATCACCGTCGCCGACCTCCACCTCGCGCTCGGCGGCCAGGGATTGGGGCGCTTTGAGGACCTCGACGACCTGACGATTTTCGCCGACAATCAGGTTCCCCACGTTCTCCGCGCCGCCGGAATCCTGCGCTACTCCCAGGAGTTGACAGACCTCATCGCCAACGGCCAATACCTGCAGCCGAATTCGCCAGAGGAGGTCGAAATCCGCGCCTGTGGACTCCACGCCGTGGAGCTGATCGTCGACCATCTGCGAGAACAAGGAGTGGAAACGACGTCGATGGCCGTCGACAACTACCTGTGGCATATCGGCGAATCACCGCCTTACTCCGAGGGTCCGAAGCATCGAGCGAAATCCACCTTCTACTGACCTCGTCACCGCGCGCTCTCCATAGATAAGCGTTCAGCCCTTCGGGGCCCGCAGCCAGCCTGGCCGCCCCCTGATGAGCGTTCAGCCCTTTGGGGCCCGCAGCCAGCCTGGCCGCCCCCTGATGAGCGTTCAGCCCTTCGGGGCCCGCGGCCAGCCTGGCCGCCCCCTGATGAGCGCTCAGCCCTTTGGAGCCTGGCCGCCCCCTGATGAGCGTTCAGCCCTTTGGGGCCCGCGGCCAGCCTGATGAGCGTTCAGCCCTTTGGGGCCCGCGGCCAGCCTGGCCCCCCCTGATGAGCGTTCAGCCCTTTGGGGCCCGCGGCCAGCCTGGCCGCCCTTCGGACTGCTAGCCCGCCCCCTTATGAGCATTCAGCCCCACTTGACAGGATCGAAACTAAAATGACCCCCCATCCCCCCACTGACATCCCGATCTTCGACGGCCACAACGACCTTCTTTTGCATATCGCCCAACTGCCTCCGGACAGCGACTGGTCGTTTCTATCGGAAAACGAGACCGCTTCCATCGACCTGCCCCGCGCGCTAAAGGGAAATCTGGTCGGTGGAATCTTCGCCATCTTTACTCCACCCCTCGGTGAAAAACCCACCGAGGACGATATCGAGCGCACCGGCGAGGGGGGCTACGCCTTTCCATTGGTGCCGGCGCTGCCCTTTGAGACGGCCCGCCAATTTACGGTCGATACGATGGAGATTTTAGCGGATCTGGAGCGTCAATCAGACGGCGAATTCGCCGTCATTCGCGATATCGACGCACTGCGATCTCGATTTGCAGACCAGAAGATGAGCGCCGTACTTCATTTTGAAGGAGCAGAAGCTATCGACGAAGACCTCGAGCTTTTGTCGGACTACTACGACGCCGGACTTCGCTCGTTGGGCATTGTCTGGAGCCGCCCCAACGCGTTTGGCCACGGCGTTCCCTTTCGCTATCCCTGCAGCCCCGATACCGGCCCCGGTCTAACAGAAGCCGGCCGGCGCCTCGTCCGCGCCTGCAACGAGATGGGAATCCTCCTCGATCTAGCGCACCTCAACGAAGCCGGATTCTGGGACGTGGCGGGGTTGTCGACGCACCCACTGGTCGTCTCGCACGCCTGCTGCCATGCCATCTGTCCGTCGGCGCGAAATCTCACAGATCGCCAGATCGATGCCATCGGCGAGTCCAATGGCCTGGTGGGCATCAATTTTTTCGTCGGTGATCTACGAGAGGATGGAAGATTTCTAGCTGATACGCCCGTCGACGTGATCGTCGACCATATCGACTATGTCGCGGATCGCGTCGGCATCGACCACGTCGGCTTCGGCTCCGACTTCGACGGAGCGCTCGTCCCGAGCGATATCGGCGACGCCACGGGCCTCCCCAGACTCGTCGACGCCCTTCGCCGCCGAGGCTACGACGAGGCGGCGCTGCGCAAAGTGGCCGGCGAAAATTGGCTGCGGGTTCTGGAAGCCAGTTGGAAGCCCTGCTGCTGACTTGCCTTACCACTGCACGTCAGTGGGGATTGGCTTGCCGGTCTGGGTGTCATCGCCGAGTTGTCCGTCGTCGTTTAAACCCCAGCATTCGACGCGCGCCTGCCCGGTGATGGCACAGGTATGCTGAAAGCCAGCAGACAGACCAGTCGGCGATGAAACTCCCCACACCTCGCCGGGCGTCGTACTATCCTCGGTCGACCCGTCGCCGAGCTGACCGTGGTCATTATTCCCCCAGCACTGCACACCTTCCTCATCATCGACAGCACAGGCGTGAGAGTTTCCGGCGGCCAACTGAGTCACCGATTCCAGGCCCTCTACATTGACGGGTACCAAGCTTTGATTGGTCGTCCCGTCACCCAGTTGGCCTGCGTCATTTCCACCCCAGCACATCAAACCGCCGTCCTCGAGGCGAGCACACATATAGGCGTAAGGCCGCTGCCGTCCGCCGTCGACCTCTACAACCGGCGGAAGACCGCTGACTTCCACCGGGGCACCGCTATACGAGGTAGTCCCGTCGCCCAATTGACCGAGATGGTTTCTTCCCCAACATTGCACCTCGCCTCCGTCGATAACAACGCATACATTGGAGTTTCCCGTATCAAATTGGACTCCAGAGCTAATCTCTGGGACATCGACGGGACTAGGACGATCGGTATTCGTTCCATCTCCCACCTCACCGATTTCGTTTCGCCCCCAACACTGCATGGTCTCGTCCTCCAGCAGGGCGCAACTAAACGACCGGCCGGCCGACACGGAGGTGGCAGACGAAATCCCGTCCACCGACACCGGCGAGTCGCTCTGCTGACCGCTACCGTCGCCCAGAGTTCCGTGCGAGTTTTCTCCCCAGCATTGAATCTCTCCCTCCTCTAACACAGCACAGGTGTGAAAGCGCCCTGCCGAGATCTGCACGGCGTCGGAGATGCCCTCGACCAATACCGGAACCGTCGTATCTACTCCGCTCCCGTCGCCCAACTGACCGTGGTCATTCGCGCCCCAACACCATACCTGTCCATCGCTCCACAGGGCACAACTATGGTGTCCGCCGGCGCTGACTTCGCTGATCTCTATGCATGCACCGTCATCACACCCCAACTCGCAGGCGACACCGCATTCGCCGCAATGGTCGCTGGAGGTCTGCGGATCGACACAACTTCCGTTGCAGCCGAGTTCCCCTTCTGCACAACAGATCGAAGCCGTGCAGATCTGAGCATCGCCGCA
>SKQC01000286.1 GCA_007119175.1 Myxococcales bacterium
AACACAGTGATTTGTGGTCGTCGCCGTTAAAACGCCAGCGCCTTAAAGGCCCTTGCCCAGAAATTCCTGAATCGAGTCGTAGATGGCGTCGCGATTCTTGATCTCCGAGGTGGTCACGCGCTCGTGGTCCTCGAATTGTTGAAGTACGTCCTTGATAAATTGGCCGGAGCCGTACGGCGACTCCACCTGCCCGTAGCAAAATAAATTCGCCCGCGGCAAAAGCCCCTCGGTGAGCAATTTCATGCACTCCGAGGTGTCGTCGACCGACCAGTTGTCACCATCTGAGAAGTGGAAAAGATAGACATTCCACTCGTCGATGGCGTATTCCTCTTTGAGGATCTGATAGGCCAGTTTATAGGCACTCGAAATCATGGTGCCACCGGACTCCCGGGTGCGAAAAAAGGTATCCCGGTCGACCTCGCGAGCCGTGGCGTCGTGGATGAGATACCGGCTCTCAATGCCCTTGTACTGACTTCTTAGCCAGGTATCGATCCAGAACGATTCGATGCGCACGATTTCCTTTTGCTCATCGCCCATCGAGCCGGAGACGTCCATCATATACACGATAAGGGCGTTGGACTCCGGAAGGCTGGTCTCCTTCCAGGAGCGGTAATGCATATCGTCTTTGATGGGGACAATGACCGGATCGTCGGGATCGTAGGTCCCGCTGGCGATCATGCGCTTTAAGGCCTCTTTGTAGGTCCGCTTAAAATGGCGCAGACTCTCCGGGCCGGTGCGACGGATTCCGGAATAGCGATCGCGGATGGTCTCCAGGCGCTTGACCCCCTTGGGCTCGATATTGGGAAGCTCGAGTTCCTCGCCCATGATGTCGGCCAATTCCTCCAGGGAGACGTCGACCTCAACGCCGTGTTCGCCCTCCTGGTTTCCCGCCTCGCCCGGCTCGCCGGGCTTTTCCTCGCCCTGGCCGAGGCTATCGCCGACCTCCCCGTCGCCCTGGCCGACGCCGCCCTGTTGTTTTTGGCTAAAGCGAAACCGCGGGATATCGATGCGGGGAAGCGGCACTTTCACCACGTCCTTTCCCTGCTTTCCCGTGATCTCGCCCTGGCTCATATATTTCCGCAGATTGCGCTTGATTTTGCCGCGCACAATCTGCTTGAACCGGCGATGGTCCTGCTTGATTTTATTGAGTTCGGTCATGGTCTCCCGCTCGGCGCCGCCACATCCGAAAAGGCAATATTGCCCATCGGATGCGACGTCCCCTGATCAGTCCTCTTGCTGCTTCTTAGAGTCGCCTCTGGCGAAGATGCTGGCCACGAAATTGAGCACGTCCGTGGCCGACTCCTCGTTGTAGCCGTAGTCCCGTATCAGGCGCTTTTTGACGATATCGATCTTCTCCTGGGTATCACGATCGACGACGTTCGAGACCACGCTGGCCAATTTGATGGAGTCTTTCTGGTCCTCGAATAATTTCAGCTCCAGGGCCTTTCTGAGCCGTTCATTGGTGCGATAGGTAAATTGCTCACCTTCGATGGCCAATGCGCCGATATAATTCATGATCTCGCGGCGGAAGTCGTCTTTACGGCTCTCCGGAATATCGATTTTTTCCTCGATGGAACGCATCAATCGCTCATCGGGCTCCTCGTATTGGCCGGTGTATTTATTTCGCACCTTCTCCTTCTGGGTATAGGCCTTGAGGTTGTCGATATAATTGGCGCATAGCTTCGAGATCGCCTCTTCGTCAGCGGAGATGGCCCGCTGGACTTCGTTTTTGACGATATCTTCGTACTCCTGCTTGACCACTGCCAGAAGCTCCCGATAGCGATTTCGCTCGTCCTCGGAGTTGATCAAGCTGTGGTTGTCCAGCCCGCCCTCCAACTCGTTGAGCACCAGAAAGGGGTTGATGCTATTTTCGGTCTTGTCGCTGACCAGCGCATTCGACAATTTATCCTGGATATAGCGCGGACTGATGCCGGCCAATCCCTCCCGGTCGGTCTCCTTTCGCAGCTCTTTGACGTTGTCTTGAGTGTAGCCCGTCAGCGACTTTCCGTCGTAGAGCTTTAATTTCTGAAGCAGTGTCAGATCGTGTTTTTTCGGATCTTCGAGCCGAGTGCGCACGGCCCACATCGAGGCCATCTCGATGGTATGAGGGGCGATATGCTTGCACTTGACCCTCTCGTTGTTGAAATCCTTTTTGTAGATCCGGATTTCTTCGTTGTATTTGGTGATATAGGGGATATCGATTTTGACCGTTCGGTCGCGCAGCGCCTCCATATACTCGTTGCCCAGCAACTTTCGGTACTCCGGCTCGTTGGTATGACCGATGATGACCTCGTCGATATCGGTCTGGGCGAATTTCTTGGGCTTAATCTTGCGCTCCTGAGTGGCGCCGAGCAGATCGTAGAGGAAGGCGACGTCGAGTTTGAGAATCTCGACGAATTCAATAATTCCCCGGTTGGCCACGCAGAATTCGCCGTCGAAATTAAATGCCCGCGGATCGGAGTCCGAGCCGTAGACGGCGATTTTTCGATAATTGATATCGCCGGTAAGCTCGGTGGAATCCTGGTTTTTCTCATCTTTGGGCTGAAAGGTCCCAACGCCGATGCGATCTTTTTCACTAAATAGCAGGCGCCGTACCTGCACATGCTCCATGACCCGGGTCCAATCGCCCTCGTAGTGGCGCATCAACTCCTTGAAGATAAAGCGGCTGGCCGGATTGAGATCGCCGGCGACCTTGACGGTATGGGTACTGTCGCTCAGGCCCAACTCCTCGATCGCCTGAGCTCGCCACTCGCTGGGAATCAGCTTGAGCGGCTCTTCATTCATCGGATCTTCGAACTCCTCCTGACCACCGGTCAGATGCTGCAGCTCCTCGGGCATCACCCAGGAGAAGGTATATATTCGGCCGTCCTCGGTTCGCGTATATTCCTCAAGTCCCTTTTTGAGCAGACGGACGATGGTCGATTTAGAGCTCCCCACCGGACCGTGCAGCAAGATGATCCGCTTTTCGGTGCCGTATTCGTTGGCCGCCGCCTTAAAGACATTGACCAGGCGCATCAGCGGGATGTCGAGGCCATAGATGGCATCCTGTCCCTCGCCGATCTCGTCTTTGAAGAAATTATAACGGACGATCTTCTTTTTATTGTCGATATACTCTTCAGTCCCGTAGGACATGACCATATCGAAGACCCGCTGGTAGGCGTTGCGGGTCACCGATGGGTCTTCGCGGACCACACTGAGGTAGTCCTCAAAACTTCCCTCCCAGTGAAGATCGCGGTACTGGTCGATATCGTGATGCTGACTCAAGGTATGCAGCAGGCTGTCGTTGGCACTCATATAGGCTATCTCCTGACGTCTTGCGAAGTCGTGTCAATGGATGGATTCCGACCAAAAACCTTTTTAAGCGTCTCATCGGCAGTGCTCAACAGACGCCGTGGTGCCTCGTCTGATGACGGAGGTGCCTCAATACGGTCGATCCGGTTGGGTGTTGATGTCGTCCCGGCTCATTGGCTGTGGACTCAACGTTTGACGAGATCGAAACTATTTCAAGTTTTCTGTTCGTTTTTTTATCGGCGTCAATCTTTGCTCACTGGTAATGAGTCTTCCGGCTCGCCGCGACGCTGTGTCAACTCCAGCAATACTCGCCCCGTATCGCCGGGGTGAAGAAAAGAGATTAATTTTCCGTGTGCCCCATCGACCGGTTCACTGCTGAGTAGTCGAATCCCCGCTTCTTCGGCGCGGTCTCGTTCGCTATCGATATCGTCGCATCGCAGGGCCAAATGGTGGAGTCCCTCGCCGTTTTTTTTCAAAAAACGAGCCACCGGACCGTCGTCATCGAGGGGCTCGAGCAATTCGATCATCGCCTCGCCGAGGCGAAAGAACGCCACTCGGACACCCTGGTCCTCAACAACCTCGGTGCCTTCGTATTCCAGCCCCAGAATATCTCGATACAGCTCGGTGCGCTCCGCGATGGAGTGTACAGCGATTGCGACGTGATCAATTTTTTCGATCATCTTCGCTCTCCGTCATGTTGTACTGGGAGTCCTCGCCGCCCGCATTGGCGGGCTAACCGCCCCTGTGCTACCATCAGATCGCCGCCAATACCAGCGCCTATGCACCACTTCGTCGGTCCCGACACATCCCATGGAACAGACCTTTTGCATCGACCAGCCCGACGCTCTCGACGGCGCGGGGCGCAAGCTCCACGACTTTTTCGTTCATAACGGCTATGAGTCGTCGAACCCGCCCGATAGCAACGAGCCGTTGGTCTTTAACCGCGGGGAGACAGGCGCCGGGTGGTGGACCTCCGATATGTCCGAGTTGGCCACAGAGTTGGTCATCGAACCCTCGGCGGACACCGTCCGCCTGCACTATGAGATCGACACCTCGGGGCAGATTCTCACCGACGAAGACCGGGCATTCTGGGAGGATGAAGTAAAAGCCGCCGAACGCTATTTGCTCGGTACCGGCGAGCTGGTCGACCTGCGAAAAAAAGAGGCTCTGCGAGCCGAGAAAATGAAGCGCGAGCACAGAAAATTGACAATCTGGGCGACGGCGATCGTCTTCTTTTTAGTCTTCATCTTCGGGCTCGTGGCGGATCGGTTCACTATTTTCTGAGGTCATTTTCATTTTGGGGAGCCGTCGCCTATTGTGTGAAGTATTGTACTTTATTGCAGCCAGCCCATATCCCCGTCGTATCCGGGGAAAGCCCCATAAATGCGTCGCCTGAAGCTGACGATTGACAGCCCAGATCGCGATGGCGAACGAGAACTACTTATCGAGCGCTTTCCCTTCCGGCTCGGTCGCGCCCTGGATAACGACCTTCCCATCCTCTGTCCTTCGGTTTCCGGTCACCATTTGCAGATCGAGTCCGATGGAGAGGCCGTCTGCATCACCGACATGGGCAGCACCAACGGCACTCGCCTTGAGGGGATGACGCTTCCAGTCAAAAAACCGCAGCCTGTAGATTTTCCGGCCCAGCTTGAGATCGGCGATGTAGAGCTTCAGTTGGACGCCGCGACTCCGGACGAGACGGTGTTCACCATGGCGGAGTCGGCAACCCGGCTCCGCGAGATGGTCGACGAAGTGGTTCGGCAGTCAAATGCCAACGATCAGACCCGCCCATTTTTCGAAATTTTAAGTGGCCCCGGTAGTGGCCGTCGGTTTTTTCTGCAGCCCGACGGAACGGAGACCGCAATCGGCACCGACGACGAAGCGGATATTTTTCTCGACCTGCCGGAGCTGCCGCCGCGACTGGGAACAGTTGTCTGGGAAGGAACACGCTGTCGGCTGATTTCCGACGTCGAAGCACTCCGCCATAATGACGCCCCCTTTGAGGAACGGCGCCTTCACAGCGGCGATCAATTCGTCGTCGGTGCTGTGGAATTACTCTTCTATGATCCGCTGGAAGACGCCCTGGACGCCCTGGGGGGCGATGATAACCGAAAAGCCATGCCGACGACCCTCGATGATGACAAACCGGTCTCAGACGACGAGGCGAGCTCTGAGAACAAGCCTACTCTACCGGTACAGCCACGAAAAAATTCGGCGGATAGTGGCGATACAGCGCCAGTGGTTAAAAACGACGACGGCCCCGCCGCATCGTGGGGGGCCGTCGAGATTTTCTTATTAACCATGAGTGCCGTATTTCTCGTCGGCACCCTGGTGCTATTTTTTATCCTCTTTTCTACCTGAAAGGCAGCACACCGATCATATGACACCGTAAGCGTTCAGGTCGGTGACGAAGGCATGCCCCCATACGCCCCTTAGGCGCGGGCTGGCAGCCCGAAAGGCGGCCAGGCTGGCCGCGGGCCCCGAGGGCTAAGCTTATATTATACCTCGCGAATCTCATCTTCTTTTTGCTCAAGACGCTTATCGATCTTGGCAATATATGTGTCGGTGAGACCATCGATCTCATCGAAGAGTCGGTGCTTGTCGTCTTCGGTGATATCCGAATTTTTCTCCGCCTTTTTGACCTTGTCGTTGGCACTGCGGCGATGGTTTCGGATCGTGATCCGATGGTCCTCGGCGAGCTTTCCGGCCATCTTCACCAGCTCCTCGCGGCGCTCGCCGCTCAAGGCGGGAATAGGCACGCGAATCATGGTTCCGTCGTTAGAGGGGTTTAAGCCGAGGTCGGATTTAATAATTGCCCGCTCGATATCGGAGATCATCGAATCTTCCCAGGGCTGAATCGTGATCAGCCGCGGCTCGGGAACACGGACGGTGGCCACCTGGTTGAGCGGCGTCATCTGTCCGTAATACTCCACGCGGATGCCATCGAGCATGCCCACGTTGGCCCGTCCGGTGCGGATCTTGGCCAGCTCCTTTTGGAATTGGCCGAGCGTATCCTCGTACTCCAGTGTCAAATCATCGATTACGCTTTCCACCATTGGATTGTCCTCCACAGGATTTGCTTGACGACCGAGACGGTCTCGGTCGACGGATGGTTTTTATTCCGGGCCGATCCAGGTGCCGAGCTCCTGGCCGCAGATAACTCGCTTCATATTGCCGGGGCGATTGAGGTCAAAGACGATGATCGGCAATTCGTTGTCCATACATAAGCTGACCGCCGTTGAGTCCATGACCCGCAGATTTTTCGATAATACGTCGATATAAGTCAACCGATCGTAGCGCTGTGCGGCCGGATTGGTCTCCGGATCGTCGTCGTAAACCCCATCGACATTGGTGGCCTTTAAGATGACTTCGGCATGGCATTCCATCGCCCGCAGTGCCGCCGCCGTATCAGTGGTAAAATAGGGGTTTCCGGTACCGGCGCCGAAGATGACCACCCGGTCTTTTTCCAGATGCCGCATGGCCCGGCGGCGGATATAGGGCTCGGCGATTTCTTTTATCTCCAGGGCGGTCTGCATTCGCGTTTGAACGCCGATCTGCTCGATCGCATCCTGCAGGGCGAGCCCGTTGATGACCGTGGCCAGCATCCCCATATAGTCAGCGGAGGCCCGATCCATTCCCGCCGTGCTGCCGGCGACGCCGCGAAAGATATTTCCCCCACCGATAACGATGGCGACCTGCACACCCAACTGCTGGATCTCGCAGATTTCCCGGGCGAAACCCTCGAGCGACACCGGGGAGATACCGTATTCCTGATCGCCCTGCAGCGCTTCGCCGGACAATTTGATCAAGACACGCCTGTATGTTGGCTCGCTCATTGCGCCGTATCTCCCTTTATCGTCGTGTGTCGCGACCTAAAAAAAGGCGCCCTGCCGGGCGCCTTTTCTCAACGTCAAGAGCCGCGCAGTTGTTCGGCGACCTCTTCGCTGAGGCTTTTTTCGTCGGTTTCAATTCCCTCGCCGACCTCGTAGCGGGCGAAACTCGCCAGCGACGCTCCATCGACGGCGTCGACGATATCGCCAACGGTGTTGTCCGGATCTTTGACGAAGGGCTGGCTCAGCAACACGCTTTCGGCGCGCCACTTACCGAGGCGGCCGGTGACGATCTTGTCGACCACCGACTCCGGCTTGCCCATATCCAGCGCCTGGGCTCGCAAGATCTCGCGCTGTGCTTCCTCGTCTTCTTCCGGGATATCCGAGTCCCGCAGATAGGAGGGATTCATGGCCGCCACATGCATCGCCACATCGCGGGCCAATTCGTCGAGAGCGTCGCGGTCAGCGCCCTCCGGGGCGTCGACCTGCACGAGGACACCGATCTGACCGCCGGCGTGCACGTAGGCGCCGACCAGTCCCTCATCGACGTCGTAGCGGATGAAGCGGCGAACCTTGATATTTTCACCGATCACCGAGATCTGCTCGGTGAGGTAGTCGCCGACCGCCTTGTCGAGGCCCACGACCTGAACGTCGTTGAGTTCGTCGATGCTCGACGCCTTGGAGAGCCCCACGGTGTCGACAATCTTGTCGACCACAGCGTGAAATTGCTCGTTGCGGGCCACGAAGTCGGTCTCACAATTGACCTCGACCATCACGGCCGATTTCTGTTCGTCGTCCAACCAGGTCTGCACCAATCCCTCGGCAGCCGTGCGCGATGCCTTTTTCTCGGCCGCCGCAGCGCCCTTTTTCTGAAGGTACTCGAGGGCTTCATCGATATCGCCGTCGACCTCCTGGAGGGCCTTTTTGCAGTCCATGATTCCCGCTCCGGAGAGCTCGCGTAATTCTTTTACATCTTTGGCAGAAATCGCCATGATTTGCTCCTTGCTGGTTTGCTCAACAAAGCTCGCTGTGGACGGCCCTCAGTCATTGATTGAACCGGGACCCTTGATTTCGTCTTATCTGTCTCGTTTTGCGGACCACATCCCCCCCGACACAATCGCCGAGGGGGTTATGTGGTTTATTTTGCCTTGGCCTTACCGGCATCGTCGCCTTTTTGCTCCGGCCGTTGAACTTTTTGGATCTCCACTTCCTCCTGTTCGTCAGCGGTAGCCGCGTTGTAGCCGGCAGCCTCTTTGGCGGCCTGACGTGCACTCTGCTCGCGCTTGTCGCTGGCTCGCTGGCTTCCCTCGAGAATCGCCTCGGCAATCGCTCCGGCAAAGAGCCGAATAGCACGGATGGCATCGTCGTTTCCGGGAATCGGATAGTCGATTCGGTCCGGGTCGCAATTCGTATCGCAGACGGCGATGACGGGAATTCCAAGCTTATTGGCTTCTTTGATGGCGATATCCTCTTTATGAGGATCGACCACAAAGAGCGCGCCCGGCTCACCTTTTAAATTCTGGATACCACCGACATTGCTTTCCAGGCGGTTTTTCTCGCGCTCAAACATGAGCACTTCTTTTTTCGTATACTTTGCATACGACCCGTCACGGGCCATTCGATCGAGCTCCTTGAGGCGATCGATGGACTTACGAATCGTTTGAAAGTTGGTCATCATTCCGCCGAGCCAGCGATTGATGACATAGTGTTGGCCAGCCCGCTCAGCCTGCTCGCGGATGGCGTCCTGGGCTTGCTTTTTAGTGCCCACAAAGATCATGGGCTTGCCTCGCTCGGCGACATTGGCCGCGAACTCATAGGCATCGGCAAACATCTTCACCGTCTGACTCAGATCGACGATATGGATGCCGTTTCGCTCCCCGAAGATATAGGGGCGCATTTTGGGGTTCCAGCGATTGGTTTGATGCCCGAAGTGGACCCCGGCCTCGAGCAAGTCTCTCATCGTTACTTGATTCATGGTTCGTTTCCTTGTGATAGAATTTGTTATTCCTCCGCCCTCGTCATCCTTCGAAATCCCACCCCGATTCGCGCCTTCGGCGCCGTTCGGAGCACGCGGGTTCTCCATCGGAGGGCGTGTGAATTTGGCCGACCGCACGTAACACAGCGATATCTGCGACGCAAGGCAAGCCGTGATCAGTTTTCCAGTCTCTGTCGAGGGCCGCAAAAGCCGCCAAAGCGGGCCTATGCTGCCCATCCGGCGTTATCCCTCGCGCCAATGCCCCTCGACCGGCCGTCGATCCTTCGTTAGAAATACCTCGGCCAGACTTACCTCTCCGACTGTCTTCAACGGGATTTTATTCCAATGCGATCTATGTCGAGAGCCACACCAGTGCGCTCCGTAAATATTCGTCGATCGTCGATATCAACTCCTCTACTTGCCCTGCTCTTGTGCCTGTCTTTGAGCTCCGGCTGTGACGGCGAGGATAGCCTCGAGAACGCAGCCGGTGCCGACGCTGAACAGGAGCCCGACGAGATCGCCGACGGAGGTGAGGATACCGCCGTCAGTGGTGAGCGAGCCGATCAGCGTTATCACCAGCCCGGCGGCAACGCTGATCCCTATGCAGAGGCCGACTTCTCGGCGCTGCGCGGCGGTGAGACCAATCTCTCGGGCTTTGCCTACTGGGATCGAAACGGCAGCGGTAGCTACGATATGGGGGACGAGCCACTGGGCGGTGTGGCCGTGGAATTGACGGCGCCAGAGGAATCCACGTCGATCCGGCGATCGAATGTCCGCGGTTTTGCCAATTTCAAGATGTCCTTAGCCCGAGAAGACGCTCTCGTCGACCGGCCCGGAAGTTATGAATTCACAGTGCTCACTCCGCCGGGATGGGAGCTTTCATCGGGTAATAAGAGCCAGACGGTCCGGATCGAATCTCTGCCCGGCTCAATGGCGGGACTGGTCGCCCAATCATTGCCGGAACCGGTGGGACTCGTTCCGAAATTACAGGTCAGCGGCAACGTCGTCACCGAGACGCCGCGAGGCAACTATACGCCGGTATCCGATGCCTCTCTTGTGGCGACCGGAGCCAACGGAGAAAACAGGGAGGTCGACATCGACGCCAGGGGCCGTTTTCGCTTCGAGGCGACGTCCGGCGAGTGGGAAATCTCGGCATATAGCGCCAACGAAGACAACGAAGTGGTGCGACAGATCGAGGTCGACAGCACGGCCGTCGAATTGTCGGCGCTGGTCCTCGGCAGCGACGAGCAACCCTCGCAAACTTCCGAGACCATCGACATCGATTTCGATGAGTTTTTGCCCCGAGATCTCCACAAGATTCCCTCCGGTCTCGGCGGCCTCCACTGGGATGGCCTCAACGCGATCGAAAAGACCTACTATCCGCACGGCGCGGGCTACGCCAATACGGCGGTATCCGGCCAACTCGTCGCCTACAATACATCGGGCCATCCGGCGACGATCGCCGATGAGGAGGGCTTTGATTTTCGGGGAGCTTATTTCGGCGTCGGCTGGCCGTGGGCGCAGGGCGAAGAACTCATCATCGAGGCCTGGCGCGATGACCGTCGGATAGCCCGCGATGTGGTGGTCTTATCGAGTTTTGCGCCGATCTGGTTCGACGCCGATTACCGAGATATCACCGAACTCAGACTGAATACCCGCCACCACTGGCAATTTATCATGGATGCCCCCCGTTTCGGGATTCGCTAAACGGAACGTGATTTAAATGAAACGCGGTATCGGCGTGATGATTGGGCCAAATTTCGGTTCGAACCGAGCGCAGGCGTAGCATCGCTACTTCAAGCGAGGATCGGCCGAGAGATGGTTCAATCAGACGGCGAGGCGTATGTTTCAGTTAAATCGTCTTTCGTTTAGAGCGGCATTCAGTCTGACGATCCGATGGCTCGCAATACGAGCATCCCGGCGTCAGTGCTGACTCTGTCACCGGCGAGGCTGATGCCCAGCCCGGAGCTGGAGAGGACGTCTTCGTCCATCGATCGGCTGACGACGCTGGCCGAATTTTCCACGAATTCCGAGGACGCCCAGTTGGCGACGTCCGTAATGCCACCGGCGCCGGAGAATTCCACGTCCTCTACATCGAGCAAGACCTCGCCATCCTGAACCTCGAGACGACTCTGGGCCATTCCGTCGGTGGAGAAACAGCCCAGGCTGCTCTCGAAATTAAAGATTCGAAAATCGAGGCCGAGGCCGATGGCGTCGGTGGCCGATGCGTGAGGTCCGGCGTCGAATCCGTCGACGACGGCGTGGGCCGGTCCGTCGTCGCGAGAATTGCCGGTCAAACTGTAGCGGCGGGGAACGCGATCTTCGCGAAGCCCCAGTCGCACTGCTTCGACGACAAAACCGGGTTGAATGCCGAGGGCCACATTTTGTCCGCCTTCAAGAGACAGAGCGTCGATAAAATCGGCGTCAGAGCGCGCATCGGTGCCGGTGTCGGTATTGGTCCGCACCCCCAGAATCAGGGCGTTGGACTGCCCATCTAAGTGAAAAAGCGACGGCGTGATCTCAAGGCCGCCCAGGCCGAGGTCGGGAAGTGCGTAGCCCACCAGGCGCACCGGGTCGAGGCGATCTGCGAGAGCTTCGCCCAATTCTACAGCCAACGCGGAGGCCACGGAGTCCGCCCAGCTATCGGAGAGTCCATCGAGGCGAGTCGTAATGCCGGGCGTCCCCATCCGGGCTGCCTCCGGTGTATCGAGAAAGATGGCCACGTCATCTCCGTCGCGGTCCACGTCGAGAGGGACCACCCAGTCCATTGATCCCTGCAGAGGGCTGGATTGATTGCCCACCACGGGCAGGTCGACTTCGGCGTCGCCATCGAAGTCGCCGAAGACCCGCAGACAGCCGTCACAGGCGTCCGACGCCTCCAGTTGCAAACTGGCCCCCGTCGACCCCACCGAAAAGCCGACGTCCTCTCCGCTGACGTTGAGTGTGCCGCCCAGATCGAGCGAATCGCCGACGGCCGCACCGATCAAGCCGGAGGTCAATTCGTTGACAAAATCCAATCGCATCGCCATCGCCAGATGGGGCGGACCCTCATCGTCGAGGGCCACCAATCCCGACTCGCGGGTGACTGTGGATTCGTAGTCGTCCTGAACCTCAGAGCAACTCTGAAGGTCGCATCCCGACAGAGTCGCAACGGTCGCCACACCGGTCAGCAACAGCGCGGTGGTTGCCGCTCCGAGCACCAATATTTGTTTCGATCCATCGGTCATGGGCATCTCTCCTCGATAAATTATTCACTGAATATACAAAGCACGATTGCGTCGGGCGGTTAACTTGTCAACGGCGCCTATCGCGCCAATTATCGGCCTACAGCGTCGATAAATCGCCGCCCTCACCGGCCCATTTGTAGGAATTTGCATGATCGCCCATATTTCGCTCTCCATCGTTGTCGAGTGGATGGCTGACATCGACCTCTGGACCTGGCTCGTCTGGCTGGGGCGCTTCATCGGAATCCTTCTGGTTCCCTCGGTGCTGATGCAGCGATCGACACGGCCGGTCACGGCGCTGGCCTGGATTCTGGCGCTGCTATTTCTGCCCTACGTGGGCGCCTTATTATGGTGGATCCTGGGTCGAAATCATATCGAGCGCCACAGCCGGCGACACCTGCGCGCTCATAATCGGCTCAAGCCGAGCTACGAGGCACTCCAGAAAAGCTCGGCGGCCAAAATGGCCGATCGAGGGCTGACACAACCGTTGATCGTCGTCGACGAAGGCGGGTTATTTCCCACCACTCACGACAACGCCGTGGCAATCCACAAAAATTCGGAGAGCGCCTTTGATGCCTTCGTCTCTACAATTGAAGACGCCACAGACCACGTTCATCTTCAATTTTATATCTGGAGACAGGACGAAACGGGAATTCGATTTCGCGATCTGCTGGCGAAAAAAGCCCGGCAAGGGGTGGAGGTGCGGCTGCTCTACGATGCCCTCGGTGCGGTCAGCATCGGTCGCCACTTCTTCGACCCGATCACCGAGGCCGGCGGGCAGATCGCCGCTTTTTTGCCCGTCCATCTATGGGAGCGCCGACTGCGGGTCAATTTCCGCAATCACCGCAAACTTTTGATCGTCGACGGACAAATCGGATTTACCGGTGGGGTCAATATTGCCGACGAATACCTGGACTGGTTTGATATGGCCTTTGGTTTTGCCGGGGCGTCGGTGCTGCAGATCCAGGAGATCTTTGCCGAGGATTGGTATTTTGCCACCGACGAAGATCTGGTGGAGCGCCGCTATTTTCCGCCAGTCAAAATGTTGGATCCAGCGATCATGGACAACGCCATCGAAGGAGCGGCCGCTCGCTTCGTCGCCAGCGGCCCCGACGATCGGATCGATCGAATCCACAAGATCTTTTTTACGGCGATCACGTCGACGGCCCGTAGACTTCATATCATCACTCCCTATATGGTGCCGGATAATGCGATTTTGACCGCATTGCAGACGGCGGCGATGCGCGGCGTCGACGTGCGAATTGTCGTCCCCGGCCGCTCCGATGTGGCCTTGACGCAGCACGCCGGACGGGCTTTCTGGGAGCCCCTTTTAGAAGCCGGCGTCCGTATCTACGAATACCAGCGCCGGATTTTACACGCCAAGGTACTGATCGCCGATCACTCCCATTGTATTGTCGGAAGCGCCAATATGGATATCCGTAGCTTTCGGCTAAATTTCGAGGCCAATGCCATCATCGAAAGTGATGCGGTCAACGAAGAAATGGAAGAGATCTTCCAACTCGCACTAAACGACAGTCTCGAAGTCGACCTCGAGCAATTCCGCGACAGACCTCGGCGAGCACGCCTTCTGGAGGGTGTCTCCCGGCTGTTCAGCCCCCTATTATAATCATGACCGACACCTCCGTTTTGTATTGCGTTGACCTGGGCGAGATACGGTGGCCCGACGACGCCATCTTTATCGTCGACGGTGGGCTCCCGGAAGCTGTCGTCGATGCTGTGCCGCGGCCAAAACTACACCTCGACGGCGGAGAATCGCAAAAATCGCTGACTCGAATCGGAGATCTGGCCGAGCGAGTGCTGGAGCTCAGATCGGAGCGTCCGCTCACTCTGGTGGCCGTCGGTGGCGGCGCGGTGGGCGATGCCGTGGGGTTTCTGGCCAGCATTTTGTGGCGCGGCGTTCGCCTCTGGCATGTGCCGACCACTCTGGTCGCCATGGTCGACTCCGCACACGGCGGCAAGACAGCGGTCAATCTGGGCGGGCGAAAAAACCAGCTCGGTACATTTTACCCGGCCCATAAGGTGGTGATCGGCACCCACATCTTGGACACCTTGCCGCTCGATCTGCGCGAGGAAGGGCTGGTGGAATTGCTCAAAGTACTGTGGCTTGAGCGACCGAATGAGCTGGCGATATTTGACGACGATTCGCGCTATCACGACCTTCTCACCGCAGATATCGAGCCACACCGAATCCAGTGGCAAGAGCTGATAAAGTCAGCCGTGGAAGCCAAAAAATCGATCGTCTCCTGCGACCCCGATGAGACAACGGGATATCGACGGATTCTCAACCTCGGCCATACAGCGGGCCACGGCCTGGAGGCGATATACGGAATTGCTCACGGCCGGGCGGTGGCCTGGGGGCTGGCAGCCGCTGCCGTGCTCTCCAGCGAGAACGCGGGACTAAGTGATGATGCGGCGAATCGGCTCATCGGTCATGTCGACCCCCTTCTTGTGGGACTGCCCGAATTCTTTCCACCCGGCGACCGGGAGCGCTTTATCGCCTGTCTTAAAAGAGACAAAAAACGGGTCGACGGCCGGCTAATCTCGATTCTGCTCGACGGACCGGGCGCACCGGTGCAGACCGACCAGCTCACGGCTGAGGACTGGTGGTGCGCCGTCAAAAAAGCTGCCCAGTCCTGGCGCCGCAGTGAGCTGGTCATTGCTCCCGGGAGTATCTGCGATGACTCGGCAATCGCCCCTCCCGTCGACAAATCACGGGCCAACCGGGCCGCCGTCATTGCCCACCTTCGATCGGAAAAGTCCGAGATCGTCTCACCGCCGGGACGCCTTCCTGCAGACGTCTCAGATCTACGCCGCGCACTGGATATGATCAGCAGCGTGCCCGTGGACGCCCCGATCGCTGTGGAAGCGGGAAACGGCGCCACGACGGGCCGGTTTCTTCTGGCCGTCGCCGCAAATCGACCGGGTTCGACGAAGCTTCGCTTTTCGAAAACACTGCAGCAGCGCCCCCATCATCCGCTCATCGAGGCGCTGCGTGGCGGAGGCGCAACAATCGAAAAAACAGCCTCGGGCTATCTCGTCGAGGGCTGGTCGGCTTTTCCCAGAGAGCTGACCGTCGACGCCAGTCAGTCCTCACAATTTGCCTCCGCCCCTGCATTGCTAGCCGCCGAAGGCCATTCGTTTTCGCTGCATCTGAGCGGTCCCGTCGTCAGCCAGCCCTATCTCGACCTTACAATTTCCATGCTCAACGATTGCGGCGTCGACATAGACTCGTCAGATGACCATCGGCTGAGGTTTTCACCTGGCAGCGACCTGAGCGAAGCCTGGAAATTCGAGATCCCACAAGACGCAAGCTCCGTGGTGGTCTGGAAGGCGCTGCAAGGTGTGGATAAACGATTTAAGGCGCCGCCGTTTCCCGCTATTTCTCATCCAGATCGGAGATTTTCCGAGCTGGTCGACGCATTAGAGTCGGAGACGACAACGCTACAAGTCGATCTGCAGAGTGCTCCCGATCTGGCTCCGGTACTCACCGCCGTGGCGTGCTGTCTTTGCGCCGGATTGACCGTCACAAATGCCGCCCACCTTCGACATAAGGAGTCGAATCGGATCGACGACCTCGTCGATGCTTTTGGAGAGATTGGGCTGAATGTCACAGCCCGCAGCGATGGCTTGGCGGTTCCCCCGGGCGTTCAAATCCCGAGCAAAGGCGCCGTATTCAACCCGCGCGGCGATCATCGGCTGGCGATGGCCGGCTTCGTGCTGGCTGCAAATGCTGATGGCCTGATTATCGAAAACGCGCGTTGCGTCGCCAAGTCCTACCCCGATCTGTGGCGACAGGCCCGCCGGCTTGGATACCGAATCTACCGACACCAGCGATCGGTTTCCTGACAGGCGAAACGGACGTGGAAATGCGTGGCGTGGCCCGGCTCATGACGGATAAGCCCGGTTCGGGTGCGGCGCGGATATTGAAAGACCTCATCGAGCCATTCTTCGGGAGCGCCCTGCTCTTTGGCCAGATTCCACAGCGAGCGCTGGTGATGCCAGTCGAGGAAAATATGCTCTACATAGCCGCCTTCCAACAGGTTGGTCAGTAGCCACAGGGTGCGCGCGGTGTCCAGGTTGTCGCGTCGCACGTGGTGAAAGCGGTTATAATTCGGTGGCGGGTCGAGTCGGGGAAGCGTAACGTCGATATCGCGCCCCGATTGATGCGAGGAATGGGGACTGATTCTGCGACCGGTTCGAAAACTGGCGTCACCGACAATCAGGGGATCGGCGCCCGGGAATACCTCGTAGTACTCGTCGAGAACGCGGACCGTCTCGCTGATCGCGTAATAAGTTCCGAATGAACGGTGGGGAAAGAGAACGATATAATCGTCGCTCTCTGGCATCGGCTCACCGTAGACCAGACGCCCGGACTGCGGCTCACCCCGGCTCTCAGTAAAATTCTCCTCATCGCGCTTCCAGACCCGAACTTTATCGCCCTCCTCGAGATTGCTGAGCTCGATATCGGGGTTCAACTCTCGAAGCTGAGAGGTATTGCGTCGGTATAACGAGCGCAGCGTGGCCACCGAATGCCAGGAGTCGAGTGTATGCCACTTCTCATCCTTTTGCCGGGTCTCCACGATCGGCTCGTCGAGCTCGTTCATCGGCCACTGTTGGCTCTCCGGCATCACCCAGGCGTGGTCGCGGACCAGGTCGTCGAAATCCTCAAATTCCATTGGCCCCAGCACAGAAGCTCCGGGTAATGGACCGACCCCCATCATGGCCGTCTTCAATAGGCTCGCCGCCGATGCACTCTGGGGTTGTGCGGCGAACGCCAGGGCTGGAACAGATAAAAACAACACCACCAGACAGAGGCAATAAATGCGTCGTATCATCACAAAATCCGTATACAGGTCTCGTTTCACGGGGGCGCTTCCTGCGCCTTGAGCCTATCGACTCATGCTCACCGGGCTTTCCTGCGCCAACATGGCGAGAAAGCCGAAACGGTACCTCATACAAATTCGTTCACCGTCCCATCCTTGGTCATCTATCCCGAACGGCGCGGGAGTCTAGTGAGCGACTTCGACGACGTCAATCCCCCAAATTTTAAAAATTCTGGCAATTCAATGGACGAGTGCCATCGCCAACCGCCAATGGCCCCGACCACAGCGAAAACTTCGACCCCATCAGGGATAAAACAAGACCAACACCAGCAGTATAAGCACCAGAGCGGCGGCCACGACGACGGCGATCAGTGGTTTCAGCAATCGGTTGTCGTCGGAGGCGACCAACTGGCCGCCGGCTTCCTGTTGGACCGCCGGCTGCGGGGCGTCGAGCTCCAACAGCTCGCGCAGATGGCGGGCTGTGGGAACCCTCTCGTCGGGTTGCTTTTGAAGGGCACTGAGCACGGCCCGTGAAAAGGGCTGTAGATGAGGCTGACGCGGAAGTCGCGGCGGGTTGTCCTTGATATGGGCCACCATCACCTCGTGGGGCGATTTACCAGCGAAGGCGGGCTCGCCGACGAGCATCTCGTACATCAACAATCCCACGCTGTAGAGGTCGGTATGGTGGCTGACTGGATCGCCGATGATATTTTCGGGGCTCATATATTGAGGCGTCCCCATGGCCACCCCGGTCTGGGTGAGGGTGTCGAGCGGCGAGCCGTCGTCTTCTTCGCCATAGACGAATTTGGCGATGCCGAAATCGAGCACCTTGACCTGCTCCCAGGTCGGCGAACCGAACGACGACTGAGGGATGAGCTGAATATTTGCGGGCTTTAAATCCCGGTGCACCACGCCCTGTTCGTGAGCGTATTGAAGGGCGTCGAGCATCTGATAGGTAATGGATCGCACGCGCTGTGGTTCCAGCGGGGCCTCCGCTTCAATGACCTCGCGCAGTGGCCGGCCCTGGACGTATTCCATGACCATAAAAAACACCCCCTGAAACTCTCCGTAATCATAGAGAGTGACGATATTGGGGTGATTAAACCGGCTGACAGCCAGGGCCTCTCGTTCAAAGCGCTTATGCTCTTCACTGCCGGCCATTGTATGTGGCAGCAGCGTCTTGATCGCCACATCTCGGCCAATGCCGAGCTGAATGGCCCGAAACACGACGCCGTAAGAGCCCCGCCCTAATTCCTCGACGATTTCATATCGCTCGGCGATGACATCGCCGGGGTCAAAAACCCTTTCCTCGGGATTCATTGCCTCAATTCCGATGTGCGAATCCGATGATCAGACGTAACCTCACCCTACTGTCATCACCGCAGGGGGGCAAGTTTCAGGCGCAACTTCGGCCCCCCGTCAGCGATTGCCCTCAGACAAGCCCTGTGGTAACGCCCATGGCCATGATACTGAGCACCGCGACGAACCGGGAATGGACCGGCGCGGCGAACCATTTTTTCACTGACTTTCGAACGTTTGTGTCACTTCATGCCACACCTGGAGAACAGATGGGTTTTCTCGACTTTCTCTTCGATAAGGAAAAGGCGCTGGAGCGCCGGATCAAAAAGCTCAAAAAAACGCTGACCAATATGTACGTGCAGGCCGCCGAGCGGCAATATGCCATCGAGCAGCTCCGTGAGATCGGCACCCCTGAGGCAATCCGAGCTCTGCTGGCCCGGCTGGAAGATACGGGGCCGAACCACACCACCGACGCCGACGAGAAACAATACGTCTACTCCGTGCTGGTCGATCTCGGTCGGCGCGGCGAGACGGACGTCGTCAGAGTGTTGACGGAATATCTCAAGGAGGTCGATGAGAATATCAACTGGCCGCTCAAGGCACTCACCGATCTTGTCTCCTATGAAGATATGGTCGATCTGGTCACGGAGCTGTTGGAGGACGCCGATATTCGCTATCGGCGCAATCCGGAAAAAAAGCGCGAGCTGATGCTGCGGGCCGCTGAATTCCAAGATCCGAAGCTCGCCGAGCAGGTGGTTCGCTTTTTGGAGGACGACAACGAGACGATTCGCTTTCTGGCCGTCGATGCCATCATGGCGCAGGACGAAGACGAAATTGCCGAGGAGCCGCTACGAGAGCGCCTTCGCCTCGAGGACTCGCTGCGGATCGTCCAGAAAATTACGGATATCTTCGTCGATCATCCCGGGTGGACGATCCCGAAAGACGAGCGGGAGGAAGTCGAACTCGGCCTCCCCGACGGATTCGGCGTCCACAAAAAGGGCCATATTTACCGCAAGCGCAAGTGAGCGGCGAAATCGTGAACCACCTCGCCGCCGCCGCGAAAGATCATAGACATGTTTCGCCTCCTCATCATCGGCGGACCGGCTGACGACTGGGCTGAACGCCTGGGCAAGGTGGTCGGCGACCAGGTCGACATCGAGTCGGCGCGCCTTCCATCTGCCGGGATTCGCCAATTCGAGTCCACGCCAGCCGATCTGGTCGTCATCGCCGATGATCGCGGCGGATCGCGGATCGAAATCCTCGCCCGGGCTCTTCGCCAGCGCCCGCTGGGGCAACTCGTCCCCTTGCTCTTCATCGGTCCCCTTCCGGAAGAAGAGTCAGTCGAGGACAAGATCAACGACCTCGACCTGGTGGGATGGCTTCCGGTCAAAACCTCGGCCACCGATGTCGTCGCCGAAATCGAGGAGGCGCTGGGCGCCGAGATTCGCGAGGACGAGATTGCTCAGGAGCCGGTATCGCCGGAGAATTCAGCTGCCACACCAGACGCTGGAGAACACGGCTCGGCATCGTATTTCGACGGCGACGTGGTCCTGGAGCCCGTCGACGAGGCGGCCACCCCGCAGCGGGTGGACCGAAATTCGATCTTTCGTTCTCCCCACGGGCAATCCTCTAAAGCCGAACAATCCGTTGATGCCGACGGAATCGAGCGCAAATTAAAAGCGGTGCGCCACGAAGATTATTATGTGATCCTCGAGGTTCGACGCGGCGCCGAAAGCCAGACGGTACGCGAGGCTTTCCATCGGCTCTATGCTCGCTTCGACCCGGAGTCACTCGACTTCCGACTGGTCCGCCAATTCCAGGACGAAATCGACGAGATACGCGACGCCCTGGAGGACGCCTTCGCCGTTTTGGGCGACCCCGATCTGCGTCAGTCCTATCTGCAGCATACGGTCAAACGCTGATCGCCGACGCCTGATGAATACTCCGGGCTAAAATATTCGTCGCTTGATAATTGTTGGCTCCAGTGGATAAACCGATCTACCCGATCCCCCCAAGGAAGAGAAAAAGAGAACACCATGGCCATTCGCGACATTGTTTTTTACCCGAATAAAATCCTCGAGCAAAAATGCCCGCCCGTCGACGAGGTCACCGACGAGGTGCGTCAGTTGGTCGACGATATGGTCGAGACCATGTACGACGCCCCCGGCATCGGATTGGCCGCCCCTCAGATCGGCGTCAAGCAGCGGATCACCGTGATCGACACCTCGGCAGGAGAAGAAGAAAATAATCTCCACGTCTTTATCAACCCCGAGATCGTGGAGCGCGAGGGAAATATCCGCTGGGAGGAGGGCTGCCTTTCAATTCCCGGTGTCTACGAAAACGTAGACCGCTGCCGGCGGGTCGTCGTCCGTGCCCTGGGCCGCGACGGCGAGCCCTTTGAGTTGGAGGCCCATGATCTTCTCGCGGTCTGCATTCAGCACGAGATCGACCACCTGGACGGAGTCCTATTTCTGGACCATCTGAGCCGATTGAAGCGAAAAATCTTGATGAAGAAATACAAAAAACACCTCGCAAAGCTCAAGCGTGAAGCCGAGGCGAATAACCGAGACGCAGGGGAGTAAATTACCGATGGCAGAATCGACCCGAAAACGCCTGCGAATCGTCTATATGGGGACGCCGGAATTCGCCGTCTACGCGCTCAACGCCCTGGCGACGAGCCGCGACGATGTCGTCGGTGTCGTGACCCGACCGGATCGCCAGCGCGGACGCGGAAAAAAGATGAGGCCCACGGCCGTAAAGACGGCGGCCATGGAGGCGAATATCCCGGTATTTCAACCGGAAAATATCAATGACTCCGAGGCCGTCGCCAAATTGGAAGAGTGGGCACCCGACGTCATCGTCGTCGCCGCCTACGGACAAATCGTGGGCCAGGATATTTTGGATTTGGCGCCCCATGGATGCCTCAACATCCACGCCTCGCTGCTGCCCCGCTACCGCGGCGCCGCTCCCATCAACTGGGCCATCGTCCGTGGTGAAAAGGAATCGGGTATCACCATCATGCAGATGGATGAGGGCCTCGATACGGGCCCGATGTTGCTGAAGAAAAAAACGCTGATCGCACCGCTGGAGACCGCCGGCGAATTACACGACCGTCTGGCGGAGATGGGCGCAGAGCTTATCGTCGACGTGATGCGGCTGATTCACCTCGACAGCCTCAATCCCGTTGCGCAGGATGACGAAAAATCGACCTATGCGCCGATGTTGTCGAAGTCCGACGGTCGTATCGACTGGGGACTATCTGCTCGAGACCTGGCCAATCGCATCCGGGGATTCAATCCCTGGCCGGGCACCTTCTCGACACTTCAAATCGACGGCGAGGAAGAACGGATCAAATTTCACCTCGCCCGACCGCTGGAAGATGCGCCGAAGGCTGCGGCCGACGCCGCTCCGGGCACGGTGATTCGCGCCGATCGCAGTGCTGGAGAACTCTGGATTGCCACCGGCGACGGCGTTCTGAATTGTTTGGAGATCCAGGCCCCGGGACGGCGAGCGATGGCCACCGCTGATTTTCTCAACGGGCATGATGTCGAAAAAGGCGACCGCTTCAAAAACTAACCGCTAAGGACGCGAAGAACTACTCTTGAACCGCTAAGGACGCGAAGAACTACAAAGATTAGGCCTGGTGGTTCTAATTGCCCGAAATGCGGCCAGGCTGGCCGCGGGCCCCATGGTGGCTTTCGCGGACCGATATGCGGCCAGGCTGGCCGCGGGCCCCGCTCGACAACTCGTCCGCCAGTAAATTGGCTTCAGACCCTCGAAGCAAACTTCCAGGGTCATCAACTTTGTGATTTCTTTGCGTCCTTTGCGGTTCAACGTTTTTTTCCCTCGAATAGGACTCCCATTGTAAATTGGCTTCAGACCCTCGAAGCAAACTTCCAGGGTCATCCACTTTGTGGTTTCTTTGCGTCCTTTGCGGTTCAACGTTTTTTTCCCTCGAATAGGACTCCCATTGCCTTCTGCCCGCTCCATCTCGCTCGACGTACTCGACCGCGTTTTTTTCGACGGCGCCTACAGCCATATCGCACTTTCTGCTGCACTCGACGATGGTGAGCTCTCCGATCGCGACCGGGGGCTGAGCACGGAGCTGGTATACGGCACGCTGGCGCGAAAGCGCACTATCGACGCCATCCTCAGCGAGTTCGTCAACCGATCGCTTGACGGCCTCGACCGGCCGGTCCTCATCTCATTGCGAATGGCCGTCTATCAGCTCGTGTTTTTGGATCGCATTCCCGCCCATGCGGCGGTCGACGAAGCAGTTGAGCTGTCGAAAAAACACTGTGGCCAGGGTGCGGCAGGGTTTACTAACGGCGTTCTTCGCTCGCTGCTACGAAAAGAAGAAAAATGGACGATCTGGGATAACGTCGACGCCGAGGAAAACCCTGTAGAGTATCTTGGCCTTCGCCATTCGCTGCCCGATTGGATCGCCTCGCAGTTGATCGAGCGTCACGGGTTTAAAAAGGCGATGGATATTGCCGAGGCGTATAACGGCCGGCCGCCGCTATATTTTCGGGCGCTAAAAGAGCTATCAGATGCCGTAGAGGAGCAGTTGGAGCCGGTACAGAGTGTGCCCGGCGCCTATCGGTCAGACTCGATGTCGCCCGCGCTCTTGCGGGCGGTGCGAGAGCATCGCCTGGTTGTCCAGGATCTTGGAAGCCAACTCGTGGGCTATTTCGCGTCGCCATCGACGACTGAGCGCATCCTCGATGCCTGCGCCGGGCTGGGCGGCAAGACGCTGCACCTGGCGCAACTGGCCGGCGACAACGCCACAGTGGTCGCCGTGGAGCCGCACCAATCAAAGCTCGACCAACTGGCCGAAACGCTGGGCGACCTATCGCTGGGCGAGCGAATCGAGCCCTTCCACGGGGAGTTGACCAAACTCCCTGCTGATAGCGCTAAATTCGACCTCGTACTCGTCGATGCCCCCTGCTCCGGGCTGGGCGTCATTCGCCGCCATCCCGAGACCAGATGGCGCCGCGACAAATCAGATGTGGCCAACCGGGCGCGGTTGCAGAGCGAATTGTTGAACCAGGCCGCACGCCACGTCGCACCCGGCGGGCTTCTGGTCTACAGCGTCTGCTCTTTCGCCAACCGCGAAGGACCGGCGCGAATCGCTGAATTTCTCAACGAGCATAGCCATTTCGAGCGCGCCTCGGCGCCATCTGGCGACGATATCGACTGGTCGCAATTTGCCGACGAAGCCGGCGATCTCCACCTCAATCCCCTCGATCATAATACTGATGGGTTTTATGCCGCACGCCTTCAACGAAAATCCGAGCCCGAGCCAAAATAATGAGTGATTTACGCATTGCGCCCTCTATTCTCGCCAGTGATTTCACTTACCTCGCCGACGAGTGCGAAGCGGTCTTAGAAGCCGGCGCCGACTGGCTCCATGTCGACGTCATGGACGGCCATTATGTGCCCAATATTACGATCGGTTTACCTGTCGTAAAGAGCCTGCGCCGGACCTTCCCGGAGGCATTTTTGGACGTCCACATCATGATCGCCAACCCCGACGTGATGGCCTCGCGATTCGTCGACGCCGGCGCCGATATGGTCACCTTCCACCCCGAGGCCAGTGAGCATCCCCACCGCACGATCCAATCGATACACGAGGGTGGTGCCCGCGCCGGACTGGCCATCAATCCCGGCACCCCGCTCGACTGGGTCGACTATCTGGCTGACGAGCTCGATATGGTCCTCTTAATGAGCGTCAACCCCGGCTTTGGCGGACAGGCTTTTATCGAGTCCACGTTGCGAAAATTGCGAGATCTACGCGCCAAGTTGGCTACCCTCAATGCCGAGGTCGACGTGCAGGTCGACGGCGGCGTAAAGCCGACCAACGCCGGAGAAATCTGCGCCGCCGGTGCAAATATCCTGGTCGCCGGAAGTGCCATCTTCGGCACCACCGACTACGGGGCAGCGATCGCTGAATTACGAGAAGGCGCTCAGAGCGAATAAGCAGGAGGAATTCACCCGCCGTCTTTCATCGTCAGGTGAGCGACCCAGCGGGAAAGCCGGCGTGGAAACCACCGGTTTAGCCAGGTATTAAAGGCGTTCATGAATCCGGGAACGATGCTCATCCGCTGTTTGAGCATCGCCTTTACGCCGATCTTGGCGACGGTCTGCGAATCCATGATCGTCAATTTTTGAAACCAGGTGCGCTGCGTCTGGCCGGCACTGTCGAAAAACTCGGTTTCCGTAACGCCGGGATTAACCACCGTGCAACTGACGCCGTGGGGACGCAGCTCAAAGTCAATTGCTTCGCCCCAGCTTCGGATAAAGCTCTTCGCTGCTGAGTAAGTCCCATAATGCGGCGAGGGCTGAAAGGCGCCGATCGAGGCGACCTGCATGATGCGTCCCCACCCTCGTTCGGCCATATCTTCGGCGAATAGTCGCGTTAGATGGACCGGGGTCAACACATCGAGGTTGAGCATCGTGTGGTGCTCCGACCAGGAGACGTCCAAAAAATCTCCCCAGATTCCGAATCCGGCGTTATTGATCAAGATATCGACCTGGTGATCCCGGTCGATGACCTCCGCATATAATTCGGCGCCCGCCTCTGGTCGAGCCAGGTCCATGGTCACCGTATCAGCATTGATATCGTGATCGCTTTGGAGTCGATCGGCGACCTGGCGTAATTTTTCCTCGCGGCGAGCCACGAGAATGACATCGGCTCCCCGTGCGGCGAGTTGATCGGCGAAATCGACTCCCAATCCCGCCGAGGCTCCGGTGATTAATGCGGTCCTTCCATCCAGTTTTTTAGACATAATACTTCCTCTCTACATCTATCCCGAATTATTCATGATCCGTCTACTGTGGCTCATGAATAATCCGGGCCAAAGACGACGCCAGAGGTTATAGCGCTGAACCGCCAAGGTCCACCGTCCCACTCAGCGCGGGTATGCTCCACATTGATTCGATCACCCCTCTTTTTCACTGGTGTCGATGGCATTTTTGCCATCGCAGCCATTCACCACACGCGCCTTGCGGCGCGGCGATGGCACAGATGCCATCGACACCACTATTTATCTGCCTGATTACCGACAGAGATCGACCATACGCGTTACCAATCGAGCTTGTATCAGAGCGGAATCGTCGATATTCTCAGCTCATTGTCCTCGTCAACTGCGAGGGGATACGTGTTCAATGGGATGACGCTCTGCCTCATCAGGGCGTCATGACCATTGGCTTCGAGCTCGTATCTCTCCACATATCAGATGCTTTTCAATTCCTCGTAGACGATGACGGCAATTTTCGATTTCTCGACCGCCCCTACGACTACCTTGGTGATGGCAGTATTGATGGATATCCCTATCAGACCAAATTCGAGAGCACGAAAGAAAAATGGATGGCTCGCAGGACGCTGCGGAGAAGGGATTCCGCAAAGATGATGAGTTCGAAGTTTATGGCTGGGATCAGGTGTATTGTCGTCAAGAAAACGTAGCGAGACGGCTCACCTATAGTGACAATTTTTCGGTCGCCGTCGACTCATTTACGAGGTCGAGTGGCGGAGCTTTATTCCACGCCGACAGGCGCATACACGCTGCTGGTGGAGGGGTCACCGAATACGAGGCGCGACTTCGGCAATCCGCCGCTCTGTCCAGCCTGCGCACGAAGGATGAAA
>SKQC01000001.1 GCA_007119175.1 Myxococcales bacterium
AAAATCCCTTCTGGCCTGCCGGAGATGCCGAGCAGGTCTATGCCGAACTCGGCGAGGTGGCGGTGAGCCGCGACGGGGAGCAATGGCACAGCTTTTCCTGCGATTTTGGCGTCGACGATCCGCCGCCTTATGAGGGATGTGCCGGCTGGACGCCGACTCTGGATTTCGATGCCGACGAGGTCAACCCGCTGGACCTCGAGAAGACCGGCGGCGACGGCTTCGACCTCGCCGATGTCGGTCTTGAGCGCGCAAGATACGTGCGTATCCGAGATCTGTGGGGAATCGGCGAGGAGCCCGTGCGGGGATTCGATCTCGATGCCGTGGGGCTGATCAATTTTACCGACGAGCCCTGAGCAGCGCTTGCTCTTAATATCCTCGCTCCGCCATATCCTGACCGACGTCTCCTTCGTCGTCAGGACGGGCCAGATCGGGTAGCTCCACGTCGACATCGAGGGTGCGGTTTTCGATCTTGTCGACGATTTCAGACAGCACCTCATCGACGGGCACAGTACCACGCCGGCCTTCGCGATAGGTGCGCAGTGCCACCGTGCCGGCTTCCTCTTCGCGCCCTCCGACGACCAGCATATAGGGGACCTTTTGTTTTTCCGATTCCCGGATTTTGTAGCCGACCTTTTCGGTGCGGTCGTCGACCTCGACGCGGATCCCCGCCTCTTTTAGCTTGTCGGCGACGTCCCAACCGTAGTCGTTTTCCTCGTCGGTAATCGGCAGCACCACCGCCTGTACCGGGGCCATCCAGGTGGGGAAGACACCGGCCAGGTGTTCGACGAGGATTGCGAAAAATCGCTCCAGACTTCCGGCGATTGCGCGGTGGATGACGATCGGCACCTTCTCGTCGTTATCGGCGCCGGTATAGCTCAGGTCGAAGCGGCGCGGGAGCTGAAAATCGAGTTGGATGGTGGCGCATTGCCATTTTCGCCCCAGGCAATCGAGGACGTTGAAGTCGATCTTCGGTCCGTAAAACGCTCCGTCGCCCTCGTCGATCGTAAAGGGCTTATCGGCCTGTTCCAGCGCTCGCTTTAACGAACCCTCGGCTTCGTCCCACATCTCGACGTCGCCGAGAAACTTTTCGGGGCGCGTCGACAATTCGAGCTCGTAATCCATATCGAAGATGCCGTACGTGGAGTCGACCATCTCCAAAAATAGGGCGATCTCGTCGAAGAGATGCTCCTGGGCACAGAAGATATGAGCGTCATCCTGGACGAATTGGCGAACCCGGGTGGCTCCGCCGAGTGCGCCGGGCAATTCGTTTCGATGCAGATGGCCGAATTCGGCGACCCGCAGCGGTAATTCGCGATACGATCGCTTCTTGCTGGCGAAATAGAGCATCGTATCCGGGCAATTCATGGGCTTCAGGCAAAAGGTCTGGCCGTGGACATCCATGGTGAACATGGAGTCTTCATAATGCTCGAGATGTCCCGATTTCTCGAAGAGATCGGCGTGGTAAAACGAGGGGTTGCTGATCTCGACATACCCCTGGCTTTCTTCGAGTTCGCGAAAATAATTTTTCAGCTCCCGGTAGGCCGTCCAGCCCCGGGGGCGCCAGAAGACACTGCCCGGCGAGTATTCGTGAAAACCGAATAACTCCAATTCTTTGCCCAGCTTTCGGTGGTCCCGACGCTTGGCCTCTTCGATGGTGAATAGGTAGTTATCGAGCTCCTTTTTGGTTGGCCAGGCGGTGCCGTAGATGCGCTGGAGCATCGGTCGGTTTTCGTCGCCTCGCCAGTAGGCACCGGCCACCTTCAAAAGGTCGAAATTCTCGCAGACTCCCGCCGATTCAACGTGGGGACCGGCGCAGAGGTCGACTAAGGGACCACTTTTATAGATGGAGACCGTATCGCCCTCGATTCCCTCGATGAGCTCCAGCTTATAGGGCTGGTCTTCGAAGAATTCACGGGCCTTCTCCTTGGACCATTCCTCGTGTTCGAAGGGGACGTCCTGTTTGATGAGCTGGATCATCCGGCCGCGCAGTTGTCCGAAGTCCTCCGTGCTGATGGGGCGTGGAAGATCGAAGTCGTAATAAAAGCCGTCCTTGATGGGCGGACCGATGGCGAGCTTGGCCTCCGGAAACATCTGTAGAATCGCCGCGGCCATGATATGGGCCGTGGAGTGCCGCAGGCGATACAACTCGTCGACGCGGCTCGATCCGGATTTCTCCTCGGCATTTTGGGCCATGGGACTCTCCAAAAAAATAGGGTCAGTGTGGTTTAATGCGCTCGTACGTCGTCCGGCGACAGCGGCGGCGTTGCCCGGTGCCGATGGACTCGACGACAGATAAAACGAAAGGAGATCACTCGTAAAGCGTCAATTGATCAAAAGGGGGAGCTTGACGGCAGCGAGCACGATCTCATTGAATAGCGACGAGCATTCGCCTGTTTGGCCACGTAGGATAAACAAAATCGAACTTGAGAGAAGCGACGTGAAAAAAAGATTGGCGATAATGATGTCTGTACTGCTCCTGGCGGTGGCCGTGGGATGCGATGAGGAACAGCCGGAGGCCAGCGAGCCACAGGAGGCCGTCGACGAAGCAAAGGTCGAAGAGCTCGACGACCCACCGGAAACTGCCGACGAGACGGCGGAATCGGAGCCCGAGGAGGCCGTCGCAGAAGACGACGAAGCGGCCGACAACGATGGTTCCTTTGACTATCCAGACTTTGAGCTCGATGAACTCGACGACGACGCACGAGTTCAGCTCGCAGATCTCGCCACCTCCGAGCTGTGTCCTTGCCCGGATTCGGTGGTCAGTCTGCATGAATGCATGCAACAGGAGGAGCGCTGCGAGGAGGCCGACGAGTTGGCGACGTCGCTAAAGGGAGCGGTTGCCGAGGGCGCCGACTCCGACGAGGCATTCGATCAGGTCGCCCGTGAGCGGGCCGATACCGCCGATACCCACGAGTTTTCCGTCGACGATGCGCCCCTGAAAGGGAGCGCCGACGCCGACGTGATCATCGTTGAATTCGCCGACTTTCAGTGTCCACACTGTCGCACGGCCGCTCAGGCCATGGACGAAGTTGCCGAGCGTTTCGGCGATGAGGTCGGGATCTATTTTAAGCATTTTCCCCTGGGGAATCCGACCTCAGATCAAGCCTCGCAGGCAGCGATGGCGGCTCAGGAGCAGGGCCGGTTTTGGCCGATGCACCAATTGCTTTTTGAAAACCAGCGTCAGATCGATCGGGCGATGATCGAGCAATTTGCCCGTCAATTGGGTTTGAACTTCGATCGCTTTCGCAGCGATATGGAAGATGAGGCGCTGCAGGCGCGCATTGCCCGCGATCGCCACGAGGGGCTGGAGGCCGGAGTTCAGGGAACACCGGCGATTTTCATCAACGGCGAGCGCTATACCGGGGCCATCTCGGGAGCGGCCATTATCGCCAATGTCAGCTCCCAGCTCGACGAGAGCTGAGCCGCCCAACCACGGTCTCACCTAACGTGGAGCGCCGGCAGCGATCCAGTGTTCGATTCGCTCGATTTCCTCGATGGACAGGGGCTCGGCATCGCTCCACGGCGGCGGCTGCTCGGTAAACCGTCGGATCGGATAATCCGGCAAAATCTTATGCATCAAATACGATCGGGCGGGATGAAAGGGCTCGACGAGCATGGATTCGACTTGCTGCGAGCGTGTACCGACAAGTCCGTCGCGGGTCAGCTCCGGGAGCTGCCAACTGGAGTCGCCGTGGCAGTCATTGCAGTGGCGATCGAATAGCTCCTCGACTTCTTCCCATTGCACATTGGGGCGGTCCAGCGGCGGCGACATCTCGAGCTCGTCGTTCGTGGTGTAGCGCGGAAGCAGAGCAAATGGATGCAGCGGTGAGCCCGTGACACTCTCCACGTCATTGGCCCTCCACTCCAACACATAGCTCAGATCCGGTTCCAGGGATGCGTTGGGTCGAAAGAGCACCTGCTTTCGGGTCATTCGATAATCGACGCGGCCCGAGTTTCGGATATCCCGAGAGGTCAGACGGGCTGCGGCATAGCTGGTGAAAGTTGAGGGGTTGACGTAGGTGTTGAATGTGATGGCGATGGTGGGCCGGATCGAAATCTCATCTTCGGGAGCAAATTCTTCGAAATAAAGCCATTCTTCGTGAGGATCGGGCATGGGAATTGGCTCGCCTTCCTCGTCGAGCGGCGGTTCCGGCTCCAACTGGCCACAGGAGCTGAGCAGACAGAGCGCGGCCAATGTGGCAAGTGCTCCAATTTTGCGGCGCCTACGCATCGAAGGGCTTCCAGAAGCCGAACCAGAAGTTGAACGCCAGCGCCACAGCCGCACCGGCGATGATGACCGTCAATCCCCACCAGATTCCCATAAATCCGATGGAAAATACCAGTGCGAAGAGATTGGTAACGGGAACCATCGTCGCCGCCGTGACGCCGGCGACCCCCAGTGCAAAGCGCCACTGACCGACACCGATATTGGCAAACCATAAAATCGTGGCCATGGCGGCCAGCGGCAGTTGAGCGGCCATCAGGCGAAGGGCTGGCGCAGTGGCGGCGATAATCTCCGGATCGGAGGTGAAAATGCGCAGGGTTGCCGACGGGAAAAGCAGCATTGGCAATGCGCCCAGGCTGACAATGGCGAGAGTCAGTGCCAGGTCTTTCCAGCATCTTTCGTCGGCGCCACGGTAGTCTTCGACGGCGATGATTTTTCGCAATCTCGCCACCGTAAAATGACCGACGGCCACAGCCGCACTGAGCAATGTCGACAGCACTGCCAGCACCACTGTAGTGCCCGCCAGATATAAGGGAGGACGACTCAAAGCGAGGTTGCGGATCCAATCGTCGACGAGCACCCGGGCCGGCCAGTCCGGGGCCACCGTTTCCCAGTCTGTCAGGGAGATAATGATCAACTCGGCATGGCGTGCCGAGTCCACGGCGGCGATGCGCGCCGATTCATCGGCGAGGTTTACCACGTACAACGTCATAGTCGCTCCGGTGAGCAAGACTAATCCCCCGGCGGCGGCTGCCGGGTTTGCCTTGGAAATACGCCAGCACATCCGCCAGTCGAAGTGACGAGGAGAGTACCACCTGACGCGCTCGCGAAGCTCAGGGCGTATACTCCAGGCCACCATGGCAGCGACTCCAGCGGCCATAGCGATGGTGCTCGCCATGGCCACTGCTTCTAAGGAGTCCTGCGTCGTCGCTCCGGCCAGCCACATAAATAAGGCGTTAAGCCCGACGTTGAAGACGTTGATGGTCAGACAAAAGCAAAGCGCCGGGACGGGGCCGTCGACGGCATCCAAAAAACCGCGGTAGGCCACGAAGATGGCCATCAGCGGCAGCCCGATCAGTCGCAACCGGGTGTAGGGAATGCCCAACTCCCAGAGATCGGGTTGTGCTGAGATGATGGAGAAAGCGGTGGGGATCAGCTTCCAGGCCGCGGCGGCGATAGCCGTGGCGAGTGCAAGCACCACCAGGTGGCGATTGAAAAAGACTTCTCCCACGCTCTTTGGCCGCTCATCAGTGTCGGTCCAATCGCCGTCGAAAGGGATCAGGGCGGTGGGCACGACCAGGGCGCTCAGGGCCCACAGAAATAATAGACTTGTGCCCAGAGCGGCGTGAGCGGCGAGGGCTTCGCCGGCTTCCAGGCGCCCCAGAAAGAATAAATCGGCGACGCTGATCGCAACTAACCCCATAAAAAACAGGGCCGCCGATCCTGCGGGCATCAGAAATTGTGCCGCCCTGCGGCGTCTCTGTGGGCCGAATATCATCGGAGAGGTCGGTCCGTGGACTGCGAGGACATCACCGGGAACTGTCGCCGAAGCTCAAATGAGTAAAATGACTTGCTGACCGAGTGTTTGTAGGCCACAATGCGCCCTGGAGCAAGGATTGGTCGGCCCACCTACAGAAGTCTCCGCACCTCTGCACGGAGGGAGCTGCGACATCTCGGCGCGAGAAGGATTTGGAGGATTTTTCCGATAATTCCCAGCGTTGGGGGCCAGTCGTTTCAAAATTTGACTTGGCATTGTCACAATACCGCTTATAGTGGCGACCGATGTTAATTTTGTAAGGGTATGGCTTGAAGTCTCGATGGTGAGTCAATTCATTATGGTCCAATTGAATAGGTCCATACGAGTCCCTTTTACCCGCTAGCTTTTAGACGCCGTTGTACCACGCACGCCCCCCCTGGTTCTTAGGAGTAACCCCGTCATGTCTTGGAGACGTATTACCGCGTTGCTTTCCGTATTCATCCTCATGAGTCTAGCAAATGTAGCTTGTTCACCGAGCTTTCCGGATTGCGATACTGACGAGCATTGTCAGGACTCGGACGAAGCTCACGAGCAGGATCGTCTGTATTGCCTGAACAACCTCTGCCAGCAATGTCGCGACGACGAACATTGCGACGAAGGTCATGAGTGTGTGGCTGGCTCCTGCGAGGAGATTCCGGGCTGGTGCGCCAGCGACGGAGATTGTCCGGGCAGCCAGGTCTGTCGAGACAATGAATGTGGGCCGGAGTGCCTGGCTGACGACGATTGCGATGCCGGCTATGTCTGCGAAGGCGGAAGCTGTGTCGAAGAGCCGGAGTGTACGGTCGACGCCGATTGTGATGCCGATGAAATCTGCCAGCGCGGCACCTGCATCCAGGCGCCGGAAGAGACCTGCGATCTGGATACGGTCAATTTCCCCTTCGATAGCTCGCAATTGACCAGTCAGGCGCGAAGCACCTTGCAGGCCAACGCCGACTGCATCCAGGAGCGAAACCTCAGTGTTCAGATCGAAGGCCACTGCGATGAGCGAGGAACCACAGAGTATAACCTCGGACTCGGCGAGCGCCGTGCCCGCTCGGTTCGCGATTATCTGACGACGCTCGGAGTTCCGAGCAATCAGATTTCGACCACCTCGTATGGCGACCAGCGATTGGTCCAGAGCTGTGGATATGACGGATCTGAGAGCTGCCATCAGCAGAATCGACGCGCCGTCTTCAATATTCGATGACGGAGTAAACGTCGCGGCCGGTCCGTCTTTTGATGGGCCGGCCGTATCGCAAAAAAAGGCCCGATGCTTCGGCAGCGGGCCTTTTTTGTGGGAAGTCTCGACCGGAAGAGAGAACGCCATGAAGTACAACCTATTTTATCCCGCGACTTTATTAGTGCTGGTCTCGATCTTCGTCACCGGTTGCATGCCGATCTGGAGCGGTAGGGATCTACAAGACGAGGTGGCCGATCTGGAGGCCCGTCAGATTGAATTGGAGGAGGAAGCCCGAGACCGAGAGGTGACGCTGGCCAAAATGATCGACGAGGCGCGCGCCGAGATTGACGAATTGGAAGACGTCATGGAGGAGGCCCGCAAGATTCTGGCTCGCGATAGCGCCGATATCGGCGCCGAGGTCAGTCAGACCCGTGAGGATATCAATCGAGTGCGGGGAAGTCTTGAGGAGTTGGAGTTCTTGCATCGGCGCCTCGATCAGTCCTTCCAATTGTTTCGCGACGATATGGACACTCGCTTCGATGGTATCGAGCCCGACGAATTGCTGGAGAGGGCCGAGGGCTTTATGGAGGATGGCGAGGTCGGGCTTGCGCGACGAGCCCTGGAACATTTTCTGAGCGAATATGAGGAGCATGAATTGGCCACGGAGGCCCGACTCGACCTGGCCGAGGTCTATTTTCAGACCGAAAATTGGGAAAGTGCCGGCGGTGAGTTCGACAAGGTTCGTCTCGATTCCTCATCGACGGCGCGCCAGGCACGGGCGACTCGCCGAATCGGTGAAGTCTTTATGCAGATGGGCAATTGCGACAACGCGAAGATCTTCTTTGAGTCCGTCATCGCTGATTTTCCGAACTCCGAAGAGGTCGCCGATGCTCGGGTGTTGCTGGGGAAGGTCGAACGCGGAGAATGCCCATAGAGCAGTCTTTGCCGGGGTTGGCGACCATATTGAGTTCGTTTAAAGGAGAGTCATGTCGGAAAATATAAAAGACGCGCAAAAGTGGCTGGACGCCCAGATAGACGCTGCTTCAGAACTGGTCAAAATTGGTGGCGCGGCTCTGCGGCGACGGCGCACGGAGGAGGGAGCAGAGGCACTTGAGGAGGCGCAGGCGATCCTGGAGATGGCGGAGATCGACAGCGATCGCCTCCAGGAGATGCGAGCCCGTGTATTTAATGAGTTGGGAGTGGTCTATCAGCGGCGCAAAGAGCTGGAGAAGTCGCGTGATTACCATGCCCGGGCGGCTCGGATATGTGACGAAGTCTTAGAAAAGGGCCGCGATATTGCCGGCAATGCCGCGGCGACCTATCTCAATCTCTCCAGTATTCAACTGGCTCTCGGAGAGCCCGAAGAGGCTCAGCGCTGTGGCGAGCGAGCAATGGAGCTTCTCGATGAGCAGGTCAAAGATCAAGAACAGGAGGACGCTCCGAATCCCCTCGAGCTGGGTGCGTATCAGAATCTGGCCGTTATCTACGCCCGCCAGCAAAAGTGGGATGAGGCTAACGAGGCGATGGAGAATGCCCGCGACTCCGTCCATAGATTGGCGGAGGCGGGAAAGACGAATTTTCTCGCCCAGCTCGCCCAGGGCTGCCAGCAGATGAGCGTGATTTTATTCGAGAACGAGCGATTCGACGACGCGCTGCGCTGGGGCAGGGAGGCCGAAGAATTGTCTGAGAAGGCCTATCAGGTCCTCGGCAATCAGGTGCTTCCCGTATATATCATCAGCCAGATCAATCTTATCTCTTATAACGAAAAACTGGGGCGTTTTGCCGATGCGGAGGACTGTCTTTGGAAGGCATTGGATGTGGCCGGAAACGATCCCCGCGTGATGCAGCGAGGCGTGACTTTTTATGAGACCTGCCGAAAGCAGGCCGATGTCCGCCTGGAGGACGGAAATCTTCCCCGCGAAGAGGTACAGGACGGCTACGACGAACTCATGGAACGCGTCGACAACGCCGGCGGCATCGACGCCGTACGCCAGGCGGCAAAGGCGATTCGCCAGAAGCGACGTTGAGCAACGCGATGATCAGGTAATCGTACCGCGCATACTGGGCTGGAGCCACAACAAAAATTCTTCGTTTCCGAAGCGGACCATATCGTCGTGGTTTAGCTTGCGAGGCACGCGGATGCGGGTGTCGTTTAAGAAGGTGCCATTGGTACTGGCCGAATCCTGTAAGAGGAGTCGCTCGTCGCGACAGATCACGATAGCGTGATTCCAGGAGATGGCGGGACGCTCGATGATGATGTCATTATTGCCACCGGCGCCAACAGTATTGTCGCCTTCCAAAAGTGGATAATAGGTGTCCGGGGAATCCGGGTCATAGAGATAACCGAAGACGCCGTCGTCGACCCCATGGGGTGGATTGAAACCGGGTTGCTCGGCGCTGCGCAACTCGCCGCCACAACTTCCGCAGAAAGCGGCGTTGGAGAAAAAGAAAAGTTCGCATATCGGGCAGCGCTGAAGCGCCTCACCGCAATAACAGCAGAAAAGTGAGTCCGAGGGGATGTCGCGCTGGCAGTCTGGACAGTGCATCGATGAAGTCACCGGTATCCGATCATGATCAACTGCATCGATCGGCAGGGGGCGTGAGCGTCGAAGCCCCCACACCAAAAAAGTCCACAGTGCGAGGGCTCCTGAGTTTCGCCCTTGTGCCACCGAATTGTCAAAGGAATCAAGGAGTGAGGACGACCTTGATTGAGTTGTCCTCCTTTTTTTGGAGCATCTCGTAGGCCGCTGCCCCCTCTACCAAGGGGATCCGGTGAGTGATGACGAAAGTGGGGTCAATCTCGTCGTTTTGGATATGCTCAAACAGAGGATCGACATATCGGTGCACGTGGGTCTGGCCCATCTTAAATGTGAGCCCTTTGCCGAATGCGGCGCCCATGGGCAGTTTGTCGATGACGCCTCCGAAGACGCCGGGGACGACGACGGTGCCCCCTTTTCCGCAGGCCATAATCGCCTGGCGTAGGGCGTGAGGGCGGCCCGTCTCCATTCGCAGGGTCTGCTTTGCCCGGTCGTACCAGTCGACCATGCCCCCGCCGTGGGCTTCCATGCCGACGGCTTCGATACATACATCTGGTCCGCGTCCACCGGTCATCTCGCTTAGCGACTCCAGAATCGGATCGTCGTCGAGGTGCAGGACCTCGGCGCCGCATTCAGAGCGCGCCGTAGACAGCCGGCTGTCGATATGGTCGATGGCGATCACCCGCTCTGCACCGAGCATATAGGCGCATTGGATGGCGAATAGGCCTACTGGTCCGCAGCCCCAGACAGCGACGGTCGAACCGGGCTCGAAGTCGGCGACGTCACAGGCCTGATAGCCGGTGGGAAAGACGTCGGTGACGAATAACGCCTGTTCATCGGTGAGTTCTTCGGGAACTTTTTGCGGGCCCACGTCGGCGTAGGGAACGCGGACGTATTCCGCCTGACCGCCGGCGTAGCCTCCATAAAGATGAGAATAGCCGAAGATGCCGGCCGGCGAATAACCGAATGCCTGCTCGGCCATCCAGGCGTTGGGATTGGAATTGTCGCATAGCGCATGGGAGTCGATGTGGCAGTAGTGGCAATTGCCGCAGGCGATGGGAAAGGGCACGACCACTCGGTCGCCGCGCTCGAGGTTGTCGACCTCGTCGCCCACCTCCACGATCTCACCCATGAATTCGTGGCCCAGGATATCGCCTTTCTCCATGGTGGGGATGACGCCGTCATAAAGATGAATGTCGGAGCCGCAGATCGAACTCAATGAGACCCGGACGATGGCGTCGCGGGGATTGATGATCTTTGGATCATCGACGGTTTCCAGGCTGATATTTTCTTTTCCAAACCAGCAAAGTGCTTTCATGATTTCTCCTCGTGCGCTGTGGGACAGGCAAAAATGGCTGTGGGAGTTCAGCTTATGGGGAGAGCCGTTCGTAGCGTCCATTGCCCTGGTCGCGGGAGCGCGCCGAGGGTTGTCCCTCGATGGTGGGAAGCTCGCCGGTCTCCATCAGGCGCTTAAAGCAGCGTAGATCCTCTCGGATCACCTGGGCCTGTACGGGTTCGAAGAAGCTGGCGATTCGGGCGCCGAATTGGCCGGCCGGCGGGTGGTAGATGATATGAGCATGCAACTCCGTGCCGGCGCCATCGAAGACGGGCTCAAAGGTGACGAATCCCTCATTGTAGATGTCCGAGCCGTGCACCGATTTCCAGGCCAGCAATTCGTTTTCGCGATCCTCGATGATCTCGGCGCGCCAGCTCAGCGAAAGTCCCGTGGGCAGCCGGGCCACCCAGTGTGAGTTGCGATCGTCGACGGCCTCCACGGAGACGATATGGCGCATAAATTGCGGCAAATTCTCCAGGTTTCGCCAGAAGGCATAGACTTCCTCCGGCGGGCATTCCACGGTCATCGATGTGGCGACATCAATGGCCTCCGTTGAGCCTGTATGCAGGGCGAGCCGTTTTAAGGAGCGGTCGACGAGCTCGGTCTGGCTCAAGCCCCGGTAGGCCAGCGCAGCACCGATGCCGGCGAAGAGCATATCCGTGAAGCCCCGTCGACGGATCATCCCGTAGGCAAAAAGAGCCGATCCGCCGAGGACACTGCCCCAATTGATCATCTCCAGACCCGGCTCCATATCGGTATGAGAGGAGCTTCGCAGGGCGCGTTGGCCCTCTCGGGTCATGTCGGTTTGAGAATGTCGTGGCATGGAATATCTCCAGAGAGTGTGAGTAATATTCGCACATCATGGGCCTTGGACCGCCGGTCCGAGGGGGGCGTATCTCGCCGCCTCGTCCATCGGATCCCCACATCAGTCTTCGTTGTACTGCGAAGTAGGGGGGAAGGTAGGACGGCGAGACAAAACGTCCAGCAATTGCCGGCAAATAGCGACGGCTATGCGCGTTGCAATGACGCCTTTATCGGCCTGTGATATAAGGCCGGCGCCCGGTTAACTCCCGATTATTTTCGTCCGGAACTCTGTGAGGAAGATGCGATGCGACGGCTGAATTTGCTTGTCCCATTGGCGGTATTGATCGCCTTGTTGGTCAGCGTCGATGACTCGGCAATGACCGATGAGAGGGCCGTCGTGGTCGACGAGGCGGATATCAGCGAAGAGGAGGGGCGACTCGTCGTCATCATCATCGACAGCCTGCGCCGCAAGACATTGGAAGCCGACGGCGTGATGCCCGAACTTTTGGCATTCGCCGGCGGCGATGAGGTGCGGTTGGTGGACGTGACGACCTGTGCGGCAAATTTTACCTATCCCTGCCTGCAGACGATGTTCGAGGGACGCCAGAGCCCCTTTGTGGCCGGGCTGCATAATTTCACGGGTCGGGCCAGCGATGGGCGCAGCGTACCCGCCGATCTGGAGGCCAGGGGCCGACGCCTGGGGATGATCAGCAATATCTCGATGGTCTCGTTATACGGACAGCATGCCGAGGAGGCGGTTAACGTCGAGGACTGGCCGTTGAGCCATCTTGAGCGCGATCTGAAGAGCGTCGACGTCGTCCTTGAATGGCTCGACGATGATGAACTCGACGACCTGCTGATTCACTATCTGGGCACCGACAAGGCCGCCCATCACGAGCTGCCCGGAACCGAGGGCTATGAGGAGCATTTCCGCAAGGTCGACGGGCGCACTTTCGAGGTGATCGACGAGCTCGATCTGGAGCGCGATCACGTGCTGATTACAGGTGATCATGGCCACGACGAAGAGGGTCATCATACACAGGACTCCATCGCCATTATGGCCGGTCCGATGTGGAGTGAGTTATTCGGTCATCTCGAAACCGTGGAGGAGTTAGACCAGACGGAGCTGACCTATTTTATGAGCCTCGCCTCCGGACTGGAGCTTCCGCTTCATTACGAGGGTCGGTATTTCGTCACTGAATTCGGTATCGACCGCCAGGCGAATCCGCTGGTTGACGCCTTCGTACAACAAAAGCACGACAGTCTGGCGGCGGCGGGATTTGAGGGCGATGACCTCCCCACGCTCATCGACGCCCATCGCGCCGAGGCCGGTCGGCAACATCAGCGAAACCTGGTTCAATATTTGCCGATGTTGGCGGCGTTTTTTCTGTGGCTACTTGTCATTCAGGGGCAAATGAGTGGGCGAGCTGCGTTTCGCCATGGCTGGGCGCTGCACCTGGTGTTGGCCGTGGTCTGCCTGGCGACCTGGGAGGTCGTGTCGCCATCGCTGCCGCTGGCCGTCGCACTATGTTCGGCCTATCTGGCGGCGGCGATCCTGTGGGTGCAGCGCTTCGGCGGTCGGCGCTATATGTTGTGGGCCCTGGCATTGTTGGGGGCCACGGCGCTGATCGGTCTCCATGTGCGGGAGTGGGCCGACTTTTTTCATACCCGCGGCGGGTTGGTGGCTGGTCAACCCGTATTTTATACGATGCTTCCCCTTGTCGGACTCGCGCTGGCCTGGCTGCGCTTCGGAGACCTGAAACGGGCTCCCGAAGGGGCGATGGCGTTTTGTTTATTCAGCCTTCCCGGGGGCGTGTATTATTATCAGTTCGGCCAGAATATGTTCTGGGGATTTCTTTTGGCGGCGGCCGTGGTGACAGTCGCGGTTTACGCAACACGTCTGCGCGCCGGTGTCGGAGAGTTCTTCTCCGAGTTGCGGTGGACGCACGCCCTTCCAGTCGCGGTATTATTGGGGTCGATGGTCTTGCTCTTGATGCAGGAGTCGGGGGGCTGGGAGTGGGATTATTTTCCGATCCGCTGGCTGCGCGACGCCGGCGTGGCGCCCACAGTGGCGCTCTACGCCGCTCTCATCGCCTACCTCGGCATTCTCCTAAAGGGATGGCGAGTTCGGCTGCTGATGGCGCTGTATATGGTCGCCAGCCTGGCATTCGCCGTCGAGATCGGCGCCATGTCCATCTTCGAATTCGTCGCCGCCCATTCGGTCGTCGCTTTTATCGCCTCCTGGTTGGCCGTCTCGAAATCGCCGCTCAAACTCGTCGAACCGGATCGCAGCGGACAGCGCTCGGGACTCGTATTATTCGCTGCACTCCTGGCGATGGCCTGGTTTATCGTCGGCGGCTTTTTTATCCATAATATCGATTTTCACTTCGCCTTTGATTATTTCGGTGACCTTCAGCAGGACCGCGATATCTTCGCCGGTGTCTTCGCGGCGACCCTCGTTAAATACGGCTTCCCCCTGTGCAGTCTGTTGCTGATCTATCGCCTGATGCGCGGCGCCCGAAGCTTTCAGCGGGCCATGGACTGGAACCTATTCTTTATGGCGTTTATGATGTTGGCGATCTTTACTCAGATTTTTTTCGCCGCTGTCGGTTCCACGGAAAAATTATATGAGTTAGCCGTAGCGCAACTGGTATTCGTCTTTATTCTGGTGGTCACTGTCGTCGTCTTTTCAATATTGGTTTCTGTAATCGATCGCCTGTTCTGGCGACCGGAAAGGATAGAAGGATGAATCAACAACCGCCGAAGAAAAAAAACGGGCTCGCCATTGGATTCGTGGTCTTGATCGGCGTCTTCGTCGTCGCTGGAATGCTCTGTTGCGGGGCGGCGACATTTTTCGGGATCAGCACTGCAGCCAGCGCCGACAAGACCTACTACGCCGAATGCGAGTATCTTGAGAATAGTGAAGACTGCCGACGATGTTGTCGCGATCACGACCATAGCGGCAACGTCAACGGCGCTTTCTTAAATGAGGGAGACAAAACCTGCGGCTGTCTTTGACGCCTATTATTTGGTGATTCTCGCCGACGACTTAAGTTTTGGGTGATTTGCCCCGAATCTCTCGGCGAGGAGCAGTCTCGATGCGGCATTTTTCGACGAATCTTCACGGCATATTCGATTATCTCATCGCGGCGTTTTTAATCGCCATGCCCTGGATCTTCGGGTTTGTCGAGATCGGCGGTCCCGAAAGCTGGCTGCCGATTATCTGCGGTGTCGGAATCATCGTTTATAGCCTTCTCACCGACTATGAATGGGGGTTGTTCAAGGTCATTGATATGCGGGCCCATCTCGTCCTAGATGTGCTCGTGGGGCTGACGTTGTTGTTTTCACTGCCGTTTTTCGGACATTTCGACGTCAGTTGGTGGCAACCGCATTTTGTGGTGGCGATCGCATTGATCGCGCTCGCCGCGTTGTCTCAGCGGACGCCGGAGCATCGCGGTCCGCATTTTCATCGCCCCAGAACGCTGGGGACCTGAGTTCTTCAGTCACGCTTCGCTGGTCAGTCATCCGGGGGTTATTGAGCCCAGCCCAGGTCGCCGAGTTCGAATGAGGCGCTGGTGGCCTCGTAGGTCTCGTCTGCGCCCTCGGGGTCCCAGATCGGGTCGACCTCTCCACCGTCGCCGGAGCCCCGAAAGGTGCCGTGGATACGAAAGCGAAGTTCATCCGCTTCGTCGATGTCGTCTGCGGTGTAGCCGGGGTGCCAGCGCGCCGTCCATTGGTCTGGTTCTTCGAAAAATAGGTGGGTCGTCATTCCCGGACCGCTGGTCACGGGGTGCCACTGGTCGTCGACGTTGCGTTCGACGGTGATCGTCGGCGGCGGCATATCGTTGGTCGCTCCGCGCCAGCGAAAGGCTACGGCGTCGTGCGTGGCGTGATCCTCGTCGATGTCGTCGGCGCTCATCATCAGCGGCTCGTCGATCACCTCGCCCACCGTTTCGGCTTCTGTTACCGGGAGTTCGGATTGCATAGCAGCGACGTCCTCTTCGAGTCCCCGGAAGTGATTCATCAGCGTGTCGACGCCGGCCAGGTCCTCGTCGAGCCACTCCGGCATGGCGAAAATCCGGTGTTCGCCGCCCATCATCTCGTCGACCAATTCCACGATATGACTCGCCAGGTGGTCGGCGCTTTCAGGGCCGTGGGGCGTCATATGCATCCGGTAATGCTCGCGGTTTTCGTATTCCCAGCGGCTGACGACATAGCCGATATATCCGTTGACCATGCTGGTGACGATGGGCATCGGGGCGCCCAGATCGGCGTCGACCTCGTCGGTGGAAAAATTCTGCTGCACCCGCTCGGCAACCCAGTTCGGATTATCGGGGTAGACGTAGCCCTGGTAGACGTCGCCGTTCTCATCGTTGACGCGGCTCTTGATATTATAGGAGAGATCGCTGGTCACTTCGGCGGGGATACCCAGCAGCAGCGCGTCGCCGAGGCGTATGGCCTGCAGGCGGACAAGGCTCGACCCATGAAGCACGCGCGGGCTCGCCATGCGAATTCCCATAAGATAGGCCGTCGTCGGCAGCGGATAGTCCTCGGTGCCTGCAATATCGCGGGAGATATTGCGCAGTTTCGGTTCCACCTCGGGCTCGATATCGCCATCGTCGAGCATCTCCTCCCAGTGGTCTTGGAGGTCCTCGGCGAGGGTGGTGCTCAATTGATGGAGGGCACCGAAACTATGTCGCCAGAAGTCGTGATCCGGGTTATTTCGCGCACGGTCGGGCTCGATATCGCCGAGTGCCCCGGGCAGCCACATGGCGGGGACGTCGGTGGCTTTTTGGAAGCGTTTTTCGGTGTGAATCGGAAAGTCTCCGCTCGTCAATCCGTGGTGATTCGGCAGGGTCTCCGGGTGCATTCCCAGCGAGAACATCAGAGCGATCGGCTCGTGGGGAGCCTCGGCATCGTCGAAATACAAAAGGTCGAGATCGGAGTCGAAATACTCGTAGGGATAACCGACCTGGATTTCTTCTTCCTCGCTCTCGTCGTCAGGGGCAAATTCGATGGTGCTGGGTCCGATGATATTGAATTGGACGTCCGAATATTCTGTGCGTTTTGTGCGAAGCCGGGCCGGGCGCCGATCGTCGTCGGCCTGGCGGATGGCCTCGGCAATTTTTTCCGTCAGATATACAAAATGACGGGGGTCGTAACCATCGGCCAGTGACCACACGCCGGGGGCCGGAGACGACGGCTGCGGCGCGGAGTGATTATGGGTTCCGGCCAAAAAGATCTGATCTCTGTCGAGTCCCGTATCCTCGGCGACAAGTTCGGCGACGGTGCGGTGGAGATATTCGTGCATCAGGTAGATGTCGGCGCGAACGACGGCCACTTTCAGGTCGCCGCGCTCGATGACCATCGCCTTGATATCCGGCGGCTCTTCGATGCCGACTCCCGGCTCAAACCAATTGGAAAATTCGCCGTGATGGGTGTTCTCAGCTTCTTCCTCGAGGAGGTCGATCGTCCACTCCGTGGCCTCCTGCAGGACCACCGCCGGGTCGGGCTCGTGGAGCAAGGTAGACGCGAGCGGGGAGAGCAGACTTCCCAGCGTCGATTCGAGGCCGGGATGGGCCTCGGTGCCCACCTGTCCAGGCTTCGCTCCGACGCGCCACGGGGCCTCCACGCGGGCATATCCCACCGCGAGTGGTCCGCTCGCGATATCGTATTCCGGGGGAGCGACGTCGGGCTCTGACGAGGCGTCAGCGTCGGCGTCGGGTTCGTGCAGTACGTCCATTTCCGCATCATCTTCGACGTCTGCCGGTGCCGTATCGGCATCGGTTGATGCGTCGGGCTCGTCGACATCGCCGTTGCTGCTACAGGCGACGATGCAGCATAGAGCGGCAAGAAGTACTGCGCAGGGCAGGGGGATTCGACTCATGGCGGCGGCCTCGCTGAAGAAATAGAATCTACAACCATTATCCAGCGCCGGCAGCGCTCAGGCAAGGCGATGAGCTTGACCGGATTCGGCGTCGGCCAGATACTCTCCTCCCATCATTGGTGACGGTGAGGCTTGGTGTGCGAGAGTTGCGAGATATTTTGGCCGCCCGCGCGAGGTGGAGCGGTGAGGAGCTAGTACTGGGGACGGTAGTCGATGTCGCCGGCTCGGCATATCGGCAGCCCGGCGCGCGGATGTTATTGCGGCGAACGGGTGAGCGAGTCGGGCTTATCAGCGGTGGGTGCCTGGAAAAAGATCTGATCAAAAATGCATTTTCTCGCACCGACGCCGGTCCCCAGACGGTGCTCTACGACACGCGGGGAGATCGCTTCGACCCCGGGGGGCGATATGGCAGCGGCTGCGACGGTCTGGTTCATCTATTTCTGGAGCGAATTGGCCCCCGGCACGCCTCGAATCTGGCGTTGGAGGCGATGACCGATACCTTTGAGCGCCGCCAATCCCGGGTGTTGGCCACGCTTTTCTCAGCGCCTGATGCTTCGAGCGAGTTGGTGGGACAAAAAATCGTGCTCGACGACCCGGAAGGAGGCGTCGACGAGAGATTGCCGACGGCGCTCGAAGCGGAGCTTGGGGAAGTGATGTCCGATGCATTCTCCTGGCGCCGTCCACGAACGGTGCAATTTCACGCCGACGGAGAGCATATTTCGTTTCTCGTCGAGCCGCTTCGGGCCCCATTGGACTTACTGATTTTCGGTTCCGGCGATGATGTGCAGCCCGTGGTGCAGATGGCGAATACGCTGGGATGGGAGATTCGGATAGCCGACCAATGGCCGACGCGGACGACATCGAGGCGATTTCCGGGGGCTCATGAGGTTACCTGCGCGCCGGTGGATAAACTCCTCGACGAGATCCGTGTCGACGGCGATACCTATGCCCTTGTGATGACCCACGACTTTGAGGCGGACGCCACGCTTCTTCCGGGATTATTGGCGCGAAAGCCTGCTTTCGTCGGATTGCTCGGCCCCCGGCGCCGGACGATGCGGTTGATCGAGCAGCTCCACAGCCGAGAAATGCTCCCGGACCCGGCGGTTCTCAATAGAGTGCAGACACCACTGGGCGTCGACCTGGGCGGCGAGGCGCCGGGCGAGGTCGCCCTGTCAGTGGTCTCCGGGGTGCTGGCCGCGAAGAATGAGCGCGACGGTGGATTGATTCAGGCCGGTGATACGCCGATTCACGACGAGCATAAAAGAATGATTCGACAGCTCGGGGAGACGCCTTGAGTACGCCGGCAATTGTGTTGGCCGCGGGAGCGTCGCGCCGCTTTGGTGCGCCTAAGCAGATCGCCGAATTCGGCGACGAGGCCCTCGTCAATCGGGTCGTGCAGGTTGCGAGCGACGCCGGTCTCCGGCCAATCGTCGTGCTCGGCGCCCATCGCCATGCCGTCGAGGAGGTACTGGATGGGGAGGTGGAGCGCGTCTTCAACCCCCAGTGGCGCGAGGGCATGGCCTCGTCGATTCGCTGCGGCGTGGAGTACGTCGTCGGCGACGAGGAGCCGCTGCGGCTCGTGATCTGCGCCGGTGACCAACCATTGCTTTCCAGCGACGATTTCAGACACTTGGTCGCCACCTGCGCGGTCGACGAAATCGCCGCTGCGGCATACGATGACATCGTCGGTATCCCCGCTTGTTTTCCCGCACGGACTTTTTCCGAATTATTGCGATTAGATGGCGATTGGGGGGCTCGCTCGCTGCTTCGAGGAGAGCGATTCGATGTGCGCGCGGTCTCGATGCCGGCGGCGGCCTACGATGTCGACGAGCCCGGCGATCTGCAGAAATTACGGCGATGAAATCCCTCTCGGATGACTTTATGAATCGTTTTTTACAACCGATTGTTGCCGCCATCGTCGTCATCTTCGCCGTCGGTATGGGGAGCGTAGCCGAGGCGGGAGATCGAGAAGACTACGATCACGATGCTCTCTCACTCGGCTATGAATCGGCCTGGAATCTATTCGGTGGCATCTCCGGAGGCGGCTCATTTCAAAGCGCGGGAAATGGTGGGTTTACGGGCGCCAACGTGAGCTTATTTCGTCTCAAACACGGCCGATGGATCGGCGCCTTCGCAAGCGGCCAATACGACTTTCCGGCGCGGTCGTTTATGGCTCTTGGTGGGGCGGAGATAGGATATAAGATCGTCGGGATTGACGCCGGCCTGGCGACTCGTTTCGACGAGGGAGGTCCGAGCTTTGGACCACAGGGGAGCGCGCTCTTGACCGTCGGCGTCATCAGCTTATTCGGGCGGTATATCTACTGGCCGGAGTCGGAAGAGCAGGTCTTTCAGGTTGGGCTGACCCTAAAAGTGCCATTGATCGCGCCCTGGGGCTACGATCCGTTTTAGCCAGGTTAGATTTTTGCGATAGGGCCGCGATTTTCCCCGGCTTTCTAGTTTGTATTGGAGTAATCGATGAAACTCATCGTCAATGGAAGTGAATTCGACGTCGATGTGCCAGACGACGTGCCCCTGCTGTGGGTGTTGCGCGAAGAGTTGGGCATGACGGGGACGAAATTTGGCTGCGGCAAGGCCGTCTGTGGAGCCTGTACGGTCCACGTCGACGGGCGGGCGCGGCGATCGTGCTCTTATCCCGTCGGCGATGTCGGCGATCGGGAGGTGACGACCATCGAGGGGTTGGGAGATGGCGATACGCTCCATGTCGTGCAGCAGGCGTGGCTTGAGGAAAATGTGCCGCAATGCGGATATTGCCAGACCGGTCAGATCATGCAGGCCGTCGTTTTGTTACAGGCTCGCCCGGAGCCGACGGACGACGAAATCGATGCCGCCATGTCGGCGTCGCTATGTCGCTGCGGAACGTATACACGCATTCGCGCCGCCATTAAGCGAGCGGCCCGGATGCTGAGCGACGCGACGGATGCAGAGGTGCGGCGATGACGATGGACCGACGCGAATTCTTACAGGTCAGTGTTGTGGCGAGCGGGGCATTGGTCCTGGGCGTGTCTTTTGCCGGGTGCAGCGGCGCTCAGCGCCAGATGCGCCGTGTTGCCGAGGAGAGCGGCGATTTTCGGCCGAATATGTTTTTGACCATCACCCCCGATGATCGAATCCTGGTGGACGTCGAAAAATCGGAGATGGGCCAGGGGATATTGACCTCTCATGCCATGTTGGTTGCCGAGGAATTGGGCGTCGACCCCGATCGGGTCGAGGCGTCGTCGGCGGACTCTGAAAAACAATATCAGACAAGTTATGGCCTGCAGATGACCGGCGGTTCGACGAGCGCCGTCGAGAGCTATGTGCCGGTTCGAAAAGCGGCGGCAGCGGCCCGAGAGATGCTGGTCGCCGCCGCGGCGGCACAGTGGGGAGTGAGCAGCACAGAGTGCGAAACTAGCGACGGATTGGTGCGCCACCAAAACGGAGAACGCCAATTTCGCTTCGGCGAACTCACCCGGGCCGCCGCCGAGGTTCCGATTCCCGACGATCCACCGATCAAGGACGTCGAGGAATTCGAGGTCGTCGGAACATCGGCCCGTCGCACTGATGGCCTGGAGAAGGTCGACGGCTCGGCAATTTTTGGAATCGATGTCGACGTCCCCAATAAAGTCTGCGCGCTGTGCATTCACCCGCCGGTCTTCGGTGCCGAGCCGGTGTCGTTTGATGCCGACGAGGCGCTGTCGATGCGGGGAGTCATCGACGTTATCGCCATCGACAGCGGTGTCGCCGTGGTGGCCGACAAATACTGGCAGGCCCGGCGGGCAGCGCCGACGGTGAAGGTGGAGTGGAATGAGCCGTTGATGACCGGATTGAGCAGCGATCAGGTCCGGGCGGCAGCCGCCGACGCGGCGCGAAAGGTGGGGCGCGAGCAATACGGCGATGGCGATGTGGACGTCATCGACGAGCGCGACGATCTCACGGTCGTGGAGGCCGAATATACGGGGCCATATCTGGCCCATGCCACGATGTCGCCACAAAATTGCACGGTCCATGTCCGCGATGATGGCGTCGAGGCATGGGCGCCCACACAGGCTCCGACCATCGTGCAGGAAGCGCTGGCCCGCGCCGTCGGTGTCAGCCGCGGTGATGTGCTGGTTCACGTGCCCTTATTGGGCGGTGGCTTCGGTCGACGCGCTGTGCCAGATGTCGCCGTGGAGGCGGCGCTTATATCGAAGGCCGTCGACCGGCCGGTTCAACTGATCTGGTCGCGCGAAGACGATACGAAAGGCGGTTACTACAGGCCGATAAATCACAACGCGCTGCGCGGCGCCGTCGATGAAAGTGGAGACGTCGTCGCCTGGCGCTATCACAACGTGTCGCAATCCATCGTGCCCGACGTGGGGCGACCGCTCGCGGCGGTATTTCCGGAGTGGCTCCCCATGCGATCGCGGGCCATTAAAACGGAGACTTTATTCGGGCTGATGTTATCGGGAAGTCTCCCCGAGATCGTGGCCATGGAGGGCGCGCTTCCTCCCTATCATATCGACAATATTCGGCTGGAATATACACCGATTCGCACACCCGTGCCGGTGGCCTTTTGGCGGGCCGTTGGTCATTCCTATAACGGGTTCGTCGTGGAGAGTTTCGTCGATGAATTGGCTCATGCCGCGGAGGCCGATCCCTATCAATTTCGTCGAAAGATGCTCGGCAATGAACCGGAATTGAGAGAAGTTCTCGATCTGGCTGCCGAGGCCGGTGACTGGGGTGAGCCGCTGCCGGAGGGGTTCGGGCGGGGCATTGCTGCGTACGAGTCTTTCGACACGCCGGTGGCACAGGTCATCGAAGCCGGGCTGATTGACGGGGAGATCGTGCTCCGCCGGATTGTCTGTGTCGTCAACTGCGGGATTGCGCTGAATCCGGACATCGTCCGCGCTCAGATGGAGGGAGGCATCATCTACGGGTTGTCGGCGGCGCTGCGTCAAAAGGTGACATTCGACGGCGGTCGCGTGAACCAGGGCAATTTCGATGACTACCCGATGATGACCATGCAGGACACACCGGAAATCGAGGTCCATATCGTGGAGAGTGACGACGATCCGACTGGCGTCGGCGAGCCGGGACTACCGCCAGCGGCAGCAGCACTGGCGAATGCTATCTACGACGCCGCGGGAATCCGACTGCGCGATATGCCCTTTGAAGACGCCCTGGCCGAGATTCGAGGAGACGAGTGATGGAGACGATCCGACGTTTGAGCACATTTCCCGGACTGCTGTTGGTCGTGGCGCTGGCGTTTTTTGCCGTCGTCGCCGTCGCTGAAGAGGGCGACGACGATATTGCCGATGCCACGCAGCAAGGGGTCGACGCTGCGGAGTCGGTCGAAAGTCAGATCGCCGACACAGTTGAATCGCCGGAAAAACGGCTGACACCGGAGGAAGTCGAGGCCGGTCAGGAGGCGTTTTTAGATATTGCCGAGGTGCTCAAATCGCCGCGCTGCATGAATTGTCATCCCGCCGGCAATAAACCGCTTCAGACCGACGAGAGTCGGCCGCACGCCCTGGCCGTCTCCCATGAGAGCACCGAGGCCGGGCTGGAATGCGCCACCTGCCATCGGGAGCAAAACTCCGAGGCATGGGGCGTCGAGGGAGGCCCGCCAGGAGCGCCACATTGGGGGCTGCCGCCGCGCGATATGCCAATGGTCTTCGAGGGACGTACGCCTCAGCAATTATGCGAACAACTCAAAGACCCGACGATGAGCGGTCACGAAGACCTCGGCGAATTTCTGCACCACGTCAAACACGATAAATTGGTCCACTGGGGCTGGGAGCCCGGCGGCGACCGCACCACGCCGCCGCTGAGTTACGAGGAATTTGTGGAGGCGTCGCGAATCTGGGTGGAGTCCGGCGGGGTCTGCCCGGAGTGAGCTGAGGCTTGTCGCCCAGAGCGGTGATCGACATCGATCCTCGACATCGATCCACGATATCGATCCACGATATCGATCCACGATATCGATCCTCGATATCGATCCTCGATCACGAATGCGCCCTCGCAGGACGCGCTCCCGGGACAATCGTGCCGCGTTGCCCTGTGAAGTGAACCGGCCGACTTCCGTCGTTAAGCCGTGACAATTGGCTAGGCTCTCAAGCGAATCACGATCGATTTCGACGCCGGGGTGTGGCTTCGGTGGGCGTATTCGTCGACCGGGACCAATACATTGGCCTCCGGAAAGTAGGTGCCGGCGCTGCGCCGCGGCAGGTCGTAGGGAACAATCTTGAAGTCCGGGGCCACCCGCTCCACGCCATCGTAGGTGCTGACGAGGTCGACGGTTTGCCCCGTCGTCAGGCCGGCCTCGGCAATATCATCGGCGTTTAACATGACGACGCGGCGGGCGTTTTTGATGCCTCGATAGCGGTCATTGTCGGAGTAGACAGTGGTGTTGAATTGGTCGTGGCTGCGGATGGTCATCATCAAAAATTCATCGTCCTCAAGGTCGTGCTCCGGGATGGGATGAACCGTGAATTTCGCCTTTCCCGTATCGGTGTCGAATTCGCCGCTGCGAGCTGGGTTGGGGAGGGCAAACCCGCCTCGTTTGCGGACCCGGGCGTTGTAGAATTCAAAGCCGTCGATGACCTCCTCAATCAGATCGCGGATCACGTCGTAATCGGCGACCATTTCCTCCCAGGGCGTCTTCGATTTATCGCCCAGCGTGGCCCGGGCGAGCCCGGCGACGATGGCCGGTTCGCTAAGCAGCGCCGGGGATGCGGGCTCTAATTTGCCGCGCGACTGGTGGACGACGCCCATCGAGTTTTCGACGGTCACGAATTGGGGGCCGTGCTTCTGGACGTCGAGCTCCGTTCGGCCCAGACAGGGCAAAATCAGCGCCCGATCGCCGGTCACCAGATGCCCCCGGTTTAGCTTGGTGGAGATCTGCACGGTGAGGCGGCAATTCTGCAGTGCTTTTGCCGTATAGTCGGTATCCGGCGAGGCGGAGAGGAAATTTCCGCCCATGCCGACAAAGACTGCGGCGTCGCCGTTTTTCATGGCCTTGATGGCGTGGATTGTATCGAAACCGTGTTCTCTGGGGGCCTCGAATTCGAATGTCTTCTCAAGGCTATCCAAAAATGCGTCCGATGGCTTATCCCAGATACCCATCGTCCGGTCGCCCTGCACGTTGGAGTGGCCGCGGACCGGGCAGGCGCCGGCGCCGGGCCGTCCGATATGGCCTCCCATCAACAAAAAATTGACGACTTCCTGGATATTGGCGACGCCGTTTTTGTGCTGCGTCAGTCCCATCGCCCAGCAGCAGATCATGCGGTCGGCATCAATGGCGATTTCCGCCGCTTGTTCAATCTCCTCGCGCTCAATACCGCTGTTGGCGACGATGTCGTCCCAGGAGGTCTGGCGCAGATCGTCGGCGAATTGCTCGAATCCCTCGGTCCTTTGATCGATAAATTTCTGATTTAAGACCTCGCCGGGCCGGCGCTGCTCTTCGGCGAGCATTGCTTTCATGATGCCCTTTAATAGGGCGACGTCGCCGTTGATTCGGACCTGTAGAAAGTGGCTCGATAAGGGCGTTCCCTGGCCGACCCATCCGCTCACCTGCTGGGGATGTTTAAAACGCGTCAGGCCTGTCTCGCGAAGGGGATTGATGCTGACCACGGTGGCCCCGTTTCGCACCGCCTTTTGCAACGCCGACATCATACGCGGATGGTTGGTTCCCGGATTCTGGCCGATGACGAAGATTGCGTCGGTTTTTTCGAAATCCTCAAGAAGGACCGTTCCCTTGCCGACGCCGATGACCTCCGAGAGCCCCACGCCGCTGGATTCGTGGCACATATTCGAGCAATCGGGGAGGTTGTTGGTGCCAAATTCGCGGGCGAAGAGTTGGTATAAAAAGGCCGCCTCGTTGCTTGTGCGACCGGAGGTATAAAAGACCGCTTCGTCGGGAGAATTTAGCTCGTTTAGTTCCTCGGCAATTAGTGAAAATGCCTCTTCCCAGGTGATTTCCTCGTAGCGGTCGCTTCCCTTTTGACGAACCACGGGGTGAGTCAGTCGTCCCTGGGCGTTGAGCCATCGCCCCGATTTGTTCATCAGCTCATCGATGGTGTGATTTTCAAAAAACTCCGGCCCCACGCGATCGGTGGTCGCCTCGTCGGCCACCGCCTTGGCGCCATTTTCACAGAATTCGGCGGGAGCCCGTTTATCCGGATCCGGCCAGGCGCAGCCGGGACAGTCGAAGCCCTCGATTTTATTGAGCCGCAGCAAGGTCTTCGTGCCCCGCACAACGCCCATCTGCCGCCGCGCATGGCGAAGGCTTGCCCGGACGGCGGGAATCCCTCCGGCCACCTCGGCGGGCTCCGTGATCTGCAAGTTTTCGTCGTCATTTCGGACGATCGGATCCGGTTTGTCTTCCTGGGTCATCGGGTACTCCAAAACAGAGGACGGGAACCGCAAAGGGCGCAAAGAACGACGGGAACCGCAAAGGACGCAAAGAAGCGCGAAGGAAAAGCTATCAGATCTGGTGGTATGCGCGAATGGCGCTGAGTTTCGGCTTGGCGAGTGCCCTGCCGAGGACTACGGCGAGCGATGGGGCTCCGAGGTCGGTGCGACTCCACAGGGGTTTATCTTAATCTGTTGTTCTTTGTGCTTCTTCGCGTCCTTTGCGGTTCA
>SKQC01000189.1 GCA_007119175.1 Myxococcales bacterium
ACCCAGCGCTGTATCGGAATTCGCCGCACTCCCAGGGTGGTGGTCTCGCGCAATAAAAGCCGTGCAAATTTCTCTTCGTCGACCGGCTCGCACAACACAGATACACGAGTGGCGAGGCGTCCCTTTTTCATATGCACCGGTTCGCGCACCACGTCGAGGGCACCGCGCTCCATCAATAATGATGCGACGTGAGCGCCGACCTCCGCAGTTTCATCGTCGATCTCGGTGACCAACTGCACCACGTCTTCGCGGCGAATATCATCGGGGATTTCGCCGTGCTCAGCGCTGCGAACCTCGTCGCGCTGCAATACAACAAGGCGCAACACATTTGAGATGCCCTCGACGTCGCGGCTTCCACAGCCGAACCCACTGGCCACCATCTTCCCTCGGCACTCTCCGTCGAGCTCGGCAACCGTGGCCACAATCGTGGCGCCAGTGGGAGTGACAAATTCCCTCTCCACATTGCGATACTCCACATCAAACCCCTCGAGCACCCTTGCTGTCGCCGGAGCGGGCACGGGAATTGTGCCGTGGGCGGTCTCGATGGTGCCCGAGCCCACGGGCACCACGCCGACAGACCAGCTGGCCCCGGTGGATTCGATGATCTGAGCGGCGGCCACGAAATCCAAGATGGAGTCCACGGCACCCACCTCGTGAAAATGAACGTCGTCGACGTCCATACCGTGAACCGCAGCCTCCGCCCTGCCGAGTATTTCGAACATCGCCGTGGCCCGACGCTTTACCGACTCGTCGAGATCGCTATCGGCCAGCATCGCTCGAATCGTCGACAGGTGACGATGGTCGGCCTCGGCGGCGGGATCCCACCCTCGAAACTCGATTTTCACTCCCTCGATGGCTCCGCGAATCACTCGCTTGACCTCAATTTCAATCTCTCCGAGTCCGATTGTCGCAAGCTGTGACTCCAGTTCTTCGCGCTCGATGAGCCCGGCGTCGAGCGCCGCCGCGACGAACATATCGCCGGCGATTCCGCCCACCATATCGAGGTGGATATGAAGTTCTTTCTCCGTCATCGGGTACTCCCCTTAGTCACCGCTGCTGATGCGAAGGCCGAATTGATTGATCTTGGTCGCCAATACGGCGGCGCCGAAGCCGTTGTCGATATTCATCACCGCAGTTCCCGGTGAGCAGCCGTTGAGCATCGATAACAAGGGCGCCACACCGTCAAAGCTCGCCCCGTAGCCCACGCTGGTGGGAACGGCTATCACAGGCTGGCGGGCCAGGCCGCCGACCACGCTGGCCAGTGCTCCGTCCATGCCGGCGACGACGATCACAATCCCCGCCCTGTCGACGGCCCCCAGATCGACAGCGAGTCGAGCCAACCCGGCGACACCGACATCGAAGAGTCGGTCCGTGGGGTTTCCCAGAAGGCGGCTCGTCACAGCCACCTCTTCTGCGACCGGTCGGTCGAGCGAGCCGGCACTGATCACCAGCACCGACTCCCGGCGCTCATCGACCTCGGGGATTTTTGTAGAGACGATGCGCGCCGTCTCAAAATGCTCCACGTCATCGATCTGATCTGATAGACCGGCCACCACCGCGTCGGTAACCCTGGTGGCGACAAGCATCTCGTCGCGCTCCAGATAATCCTGAAAAATCGAGGCCACATCGCCCGGATCTTTGCCCTCGGCAAGGATGGCCTCCGGGATCCCCGTTCGCGCCTCGCGCAGATGATCGAATCGACCGATGAGGTGTTCCTCAAAGGGCTGGCGCACCAATTTCTGGAGGATTTCCTCTTCGCCGACTTCACCGTCGCGATAGGCCCGAAGCATCTCTCGAAGCACGTCACTCACTGCTATTTCCCTTCATCGTAGTTGTGGTCGGATTCAAACTTCCCGAGCGATAGCCACCCATATCGAGGACCGCCCGTAAAAACCCCGCCTCTCGGACGCGTCGTCCCAGAGTGGCGCGCATCTCGGCAGAAAGTGCCTCGTCCAATTCGTCGACGGCGATCTCAATCCGAGCCAGATCGCCGTGGGCGCGCACCCGAAACTGCTCAAATCCAAGATCGTATAAATGGTCTTCGGCCCGCTCAATGCGCCGCAATCGCTTTTCGGTGACCTCCAAACCGTGGGGAATCCGCGACGACAGACAGGCCATCGCCGGCTTATTCCACACCGAAAGACCGAGGATACGCGCCATCTCACGGACCTCGGCTTTGCTGACGTCGTGCTCCAATAAGGGCTGATAAATCCCCTGCCGGCGCATCGCCTCTAAGCCGGGCCGGTGATCGCCTGTATCGGAGGCGTTCGTCCCCGAAGCCACCACCTCGGCATCGACCCGGTCGGCGATCTGGCGGATCTCCTCAAATCTCATGGATTGGCAAAAAAAGCAGCGCGACGGTGTATTGGCCCGAAATCGCTCGTCGTCGAGCTCGCTGAACTCAATTAACTCGTGGCGCACGCCGACTTCGGCGGCCACCTCTTTTGCCTCCTGAAGCTCGCGGCCGGCCAGCGTTTCACTGACCGCCGTGACAGCCTGTACGCCATCGCCGATCGCCTCGACGGCCAGCGCCGCCACCAGGCTGGAGTCGACGCCGCCGCTAAAGGCGACGACCATAGAGTCCATCTCACCCATCTGAGCGATGATGGCCTCCATCTTTTGGCGCACCTCATCGCCTGACTCCTTATTTAATAGGGGCTCAGCCATGATCGCTTCCCTCCTCCAGATCGAGCGCCACAAAGCGCACCCGTCCGCCGCGCAACTCATCGGCCAGCTCCTGCAGTACCCGAGCCGATGGAAGAGTAGCCGTCGGCCGCGGTCGCAACGTCAGGACCGCGCCGACCTGCTCAACTGCATCCACCACGAGCCCCCGCTTGCGGCACATCCGTACCACAGCCTTCGTTGATCTATTCTGCCCGTTCTCTTTCAATGATGCTCCTCATAATCTGATCAGGCGCGGCCAGTATACGCCCCGCCGAAACGCTGGCAAGCGCTGGCGTTATCCTCGCTGCGTGGTACAGTACACCGGTCATGACGTGAATAAATTCTACTCGTGGACCAAATGGAGCTTTATTATGCGACGTATCGCCATCGTCATTGCCCTGTCGATGACAGCGATCACGGTGGGCTGTGACTCAAATACCGACGACGATCCGGAGATGCCCGATCGATATGCCACCTTAGAGGTCGGCACCCCGGACGACGAATCTGAGGAGTCTCACGACCACGACCATGACGACGAATCAGAACTCGTCGTCGACCTCGAACCCGGCGAAACCCGCCACTTCGGAGAGCCCTTTGCCATCGACGACGAGCCAATTCAGTTGGTGGACGCCCTGAAAACACTCGACGGGCTCGACGAAGGCGAATCCTCACCGGCGCTCAAAATCGAGGCCCGCGTCGAGCTGGTCTGCAAAAAGAAGGGCTGCTGGTTTACCCTCGACGACGACGCCGTCGATCAAACGGTGCGGGTGCGAATGAAAGATTACGGTTTTTTCGTCCCCCGCAATACAGACGGGGCGACTACGATCATCGAAGGCACCGTCAAAGAAACGGTCATCGACGAAGAGCTGGCGCGCCACTATGCAGAGGATGTGGCCGAACACACCGGCGAGGATCCCGAGCAGATCGAGGGTGACCAGAAGACCTATCGCTTTACGGCGACCGGGCTTTCGATGCACCAGCCGGAGTCATAAACTGCTTCACCATCCGGCCCCACGGCGATTTCGGAACTGTTGTGGCGGGGCTTAAATGGCCCCTAAACTTGACACCGATCTCCGCTCTCTGATACCTGATCTGTTGATTGTTCAAACGGTCGCGAGCCTCGTCCACAGGTGGAAACGCCTTGACCTGGGCCTCCAACGCTTTCTCATTATCGGACCAACCCGTCGCCATGAATCGCGTGAATAGAACTGCGCTTCTCGCATTGCCGATTCCCGGCGCCGCTGCGCTTATCCCACTGGCTATCCTGCTGGTACTGGTGGGATGTGGGCCAGTGCAATCGACATCGGGCATCAGCAGCGCCGAAGGCTCTCTGGAGCGGGCGCGAGTCCACGATGCCGAGGAATACTCTCCATATGAGTATTACCGGGCCCAGCACTACCTGTATAAGGCCAAAGAGGAGTGGGGGTACTCGAATTTCGAGACCGCTCGAAATTACGCCCGCGAGGCCCGTCGGGCCGCCGATGCGGCCATTTCCAATTCCCAGGAAGCTCCCTGGCGAGGACACCCCATATACGGGTTCGAGCGCTGGAGTGAGGAATTCGAGCAGCTCAAACAGGAAATGGAGCAAGCCGAAGAGCGCGACGAACTCGAAGAACTGGATGAACTCGATGTCCCAAACTGAGCCGGTGGACCAACGAAATCAGCGATCCCCGGCCGTCATTGCGGACGACGCCGATACTGAGCGTGAGGTTGCTTTGAAGTTGTCTCCAAATCTATGTCGACTGGTCCTGACGCTGTCCTTTCTCGGCATCGCCTTGACGCTGCTGCCGGCCTGTTCGACGGGCAGTCAGATGCGAGGACAGGCCGAGGAAATCTCCAATCTCAACAGCGCCGTTGAAGACCGGGCCTATCGCTGTGCCCCCCGCGAGATCGCCACCGCCCAGGCCCACGTCGAATTCGGTATCTCCGAGCTTGACCGGGGTAATTTCGTGCGCGCCGGCCAACATCTCGAAGTTGCGGAACGAAACGCCCGTATCGCTCACGTGCTCTCAGACTACGAAGAGTGTGAGCGCAGAGATCGCGACATGGACGTCGGCATCGCCGAAGCCGAGCGGGCCGATATCGACCCCGTCGACTTTATGTGGGACTCCGATGGCGACGGCATCCCCGATCACGAAAGCGAATGCCCCTATGAACCGATCGTCTTTATCGGCGACCCGGAACAGGAACGCACGGGCTGTCCCAACTACGACGTCGACGGCGACGGAGTGCCCAATACGGAAGACCACTGCCCGGGAATCGCCGCCGATATCGATGGATTTCCCGGCGAAAACGGCTGTCCCATGCTCGATATGGACGGCGATGGTGTCCTCAACGTCAACAGCCAATGCCCCTATGAGCCGGTGGAATTTATCGGCTATCGCGAGGCCACCGGATGCCCGAATTACGATGTCGACGATGACGGAATCCCCAACGTCCTCGACGAATGTCCCTTTGAGCCCGGACCGGCCGAAAATGCCGGCTGCCCGGTCGAAGAAGAGGCACTTGCCGAGATTCAGGATGACCGGATCGAATTGCATCAAAAGGTCTATTTCGAGACCGCCGAAGCAGAGATCTTGCCTCAGAGCTTCCCCCTCCTCAATCAGGTCGCCCAGATCCTGGAGAACAACCCGAGTATCACCATTCGCATCGAAGGCCACACCGACTCACGGGGTGGCTGGGATTATAATAAGCGATTGAGTGAAAACCGAGCCGGCAGCGTGCGCGAATACCTCATCGAACGGGGCATCGAATCTCACCGCCTGGAATCGGAGGGCTTCTCCTATGATCGCCCGATCGACGACAATGCCACGGCCGACGGCCGCGCCGCCAATCGCCGGGTTGAAGTCCACATCACCAGCCGCTGACGAATCCCCCCCGGTGCGATACGGGGAAGCGCCGCTATATCGGTCCACTATGATGAAACATCAACTAAATCTGCCCTCAAAGGCCATCATTAACTCATTTATCGTCGCCATTTTGACGGCGATATGCATCGTAATGGTGCCCACGGCTGCCCTGGCCGGCGATGTCCAATCTCAGCTCGAAGATTACCTCGAAGAGGCTGAGGAGGGCTACGATATGCTGTACTTCGAGGACGCCATTGAGGCCATCCAGGAGGGCGTCGCTCTCGCGGAAAGAGAGGGCGTCCGCAGCCAGACGGTGGGCGAGTTGTATATCTTGCTGGGATTGATCCGCCACGCCGACGGCGACGACAGCCTCGCCGAAGATGCCTTCGTGCAGGCCATTGAATCCTATCCCGACATCGAGGTGGACCGGATGTATAGTACCCCGGCCACCGACGAACTGATGGCAAATGCCCAGCGCCGCGCCGATCCCCCGACCGACGAGCCCAGCGACGATCCGCAGCCCGACATCGACGATCCCCCACCGGAGGATGAAGTCGACCCGCTGACTCACAGTCCCATACCTCGCGCCGACGCCGGCGAATCGCTGGTCTTCGTCGCCGAGATGCCCGCCGATCTGCCCGTCTTCCGAGTCCACCTGCACCACCGTCGGTTTGGCGAGGACGATTTTGCCCAATCCGAAATGGAGCCCACCGACGCCACCGGCTTTTCCTACACTCTGGACGCCGGACAGGTACACACCAGCCAGCTTGAGTATTTTATCACCGCCATCGACCGATCCGGTGCGGTGGTCGCCGAATCGGGACGCCGCACCAACCCCCATCGAGTATCGGTCATCGGCGATGCCGGGCCCGACGATCGCGACGACGTCGATACTCCGCCGGATGTCGACGAACCCTCGGCACCGAGCGACACTGGATTTTATGGCGCTCTGGCCTTCGGTACCGACCTCGGTTTTCTGCCCGGAGGAACCTCCCCCACCGCTCATCAGGACCGCAACGTCGCCCCCGGACTCGCCCCCGCTTTTGCTCACAGCCTCTTAGATCTGGGCTGGCGACTCAGCGAGCACAACAACGTGGGCATGTATTTTCGCTGGCAATTCGTCCCCGGCCAGAACTTCGATGCCCTTCCCGAGGACCGCTACGAGGACGCCTCTTTTCTGCGCAGCAAAGACGAGTGTTTTGGACTCGGCCTTCCCGGCGACTGTCTTCTCGGTGTGAAATACGAATACGTCATCTCCACCGATGTCCCCAATTTCTATGCCTCCGTTGGTTCCGGCTTTGGTCGGATTCGCAACTGGCTGCAATTAAAACAGACGACCGTGGCGGACGGAGAGTCAAACCCGGATCCAAATTGCTTGCACGCCGACGGGTCGCGACGCGAAACTCATTTCGACGACGATATCGGTCATTATTGCAAGCTGCGCGACACTGTCCGAACCGGCTGGTTTCACTTCGGCGTCGGCGGCGGCATGTATATCCCCCTGTCGACTTCCTTCGATCTAATGGCCGACACTTATTTGATGGTCCATGTGCCGGACACGTCGGTAAATATTGACATTAATCTGGGCGTCCGCTTCAGATTATAGCCCCCACCAATTGAAAAAAGTTGATCAACCCCACTTACATGGTATCGTGACCTCCTATCGACGGAACCAAGGATGGTGACGAAGACGTGGAGTGGTATTGTGAATTGCTCGAATTGGATGCGACTATTACCTGCCCTGGGGGCCGGGTTTCTCTGTTTGTTGATGGCGGCTCCCGCCCTCGCTCATCCCGGATCTCTGTGGGGAATCGACCTCTCCAGCGTGGTCAGCCTCCGCGACCAGGCCCGGGTGATGTCTCATGCCCATCAGGCCGACGACGAGCTCACCTCTGAGGAACTTCAGCGAGTTCGGACGGTAGTCCTCGATCCCGGACACGGCGGTGATAATAGCGGTGCCACCGGCGTTGCAGGCATTCCAGAAAAGCAGTTGACCCTGGAGTTGGCCTATCAACTGCGCGAGAAGCTACAGGAAAAATACCCTCACCTACGGGTGATCCTCACCCGGTATTGGGACTCCTCGGTTGAACTCACCGATCGAGTTCACCTGGCCAATTTGGCCAATGCCGATCTCTTTATTTCCCTGCATTATAATGCCGCCCCTCACGACCGGGCTATCGGCTTTGAAACCTACTTTTTAGAGCCCGCTCAGGTCACGCCCGGCGGCGAGACCACTCAGGGGCTGCCCATCGCCACCACAGATCCCACGGTCACCGGCGTCGACGCCCCTGAAGAGAGATTGCCGCCAATCGGACAGAGCGGCGATACGCTGATGCTCATCGAACAGGATCTACTGCGGGCTCACCGCCACGACTTAAGCGGACATCTTGCCGAGACCATCCAGGAGCAATTCGTGGACCGCATCGACTCCATCGATCGCGGCGTCAAACAGGCTAATTTCGCCGTCCTTCAGGGCGCTCATATGCCGGCCGTGGTCGTCGAGGCCGGATTCTTGACTCACCCCGAAGAGGGCCTGGAAGTACTGACTGAGGAGCACCGTGGTCGAGTCACCGAGGCCCTGGTGGGCGCCGTGGAGCACTTCGACGTCCAGATGGCAAAGACCCTCGACGCCGAAGCTGAAAAGCCGGCGACTGAAGAGATCAACGAGGCTGAGTCTGAAGATGCTGAGGCCGAAGAGCCGGCGACTGAAGACACCGGCGAGGCCGAAGAACAGCGGTCGTCAGAACCGATGGCAAATGCTACACCGTGATTGCAGTATGTGATTTGCCGCATACTTCTGACAATTTTTTTCCTTAACCAAAAATCATTTGATCAACGTACGGCACCGACGAGGTGAACGTATTATTCGAATGATTTTGCGTTAAAACGCCGGGATCCCACTATGACTGCCCGTTTCGACGGTCGCACTTTCGATGAACTTCGCCCCGTCTCCTTTGAAATCGACTTTACAGAAGTCCCCGACGCATCGGTACTAATTCGCATGGGTAAGACCATGGTGTTGTGCACGGCGAGCGTCGAGGATCGCGTGCCGCGCTGGATGCACTCCCCGGACAATACGTCGGGGTGGATGACGGCGCAGTATGCAATGCTGCCGGGCTCGACATCGCCGCGCTTTCGGCGCGAGTCGGCCAGGGGCCGTATCAAGGGCCGAACCCACGAAATCCAGCGACTTATCGGCCGCAGCATGCGCGCCGTGGCCGACCTCGACAAGCTCGGCCCTCGTACCCTTCGTCTGGACTGCGATGTATTACAGGCCGACGGCGGCACTCGCACCGCAAGCATCACCGGAGCCTTCGTCGCCCTGGCGCTCGCCGCCCACGATCTGGTCGAATCGGGCGTCATCGACGAAATTCCACTTCGCGACACCATCGCCGCCGTCTCCTGTGGCGTCGTCGACGGAAAAGCCCTGCTCGATCTGCCCTACGAGGAGGACAGCGCCGCCGATGTCGATATGAACGTCGTCATGACCGGCTCCGGGCGCTTTGTCGAATTACAGGGGACCGGAGAGGAGGCCACATTCTCCGACGACGAACTCTCCCAACTGCTC